>NZ_JAWLIR010000018.1:0-138547 GCF_033485195.1 Sporosarcina beigongshangi | reverse complement strand
GTTTGTAGCATCGTGATAGCTTAAAAAGGACAGCCCTTCGATTGGATTTACTCAATTGAAGGGCTGTTTTTGGGTGTGGGGTTGGTGCTGGTAATAGAGTGTGTGAGGCTTCCAACAAAAAGTATGGAGTGTGCAACGATTTACTCGGAGTGTGCAACAAAACCCGTCGAGTGTGCAACCATCGAGTGACTTTCCAACGAAACTCGTGAAGTTTCCAACAAAAAGCATGAAGTGTGCAACCATTCGCTCGGAGTGGCCAACGAAACACTTCGAGTGTGCAACGATCGTATGTCCTTCCAACGAAATCCGAGAAGTTTCCAACAAAAAGCATGAAGTGTGCAACCATTCGCTCGGAGTGGCCAACGAAACACTTCGAGTGTGCAACGATCGTATGTCCTTCCAACGAAATCCGAGAAGTTTCCAACAAAAAGCATGAAGTGTGCAACCATTCGCTCGGAGTGTCCAACGAAACACTTCGAGTGTGCAACGATCGTATGACCTTCCAACGAAATCCGTGAAGTTTCCAACAAAAAGCATGAAGTGTGCAACGATTTACTCGGAGTGTGCAACAAAACCCGTCAAGTGTGCAACCATTTACTCGGAGTGTCCAACGAAACACGTCGAGCGTGCAACCAATCACTTGGAGTGTCCAACAAAACCCTCTAGGCATCATCAAGCAATCACCATCAGCCTAGCTAAAATAAGACAAATAAGAGCCTCACGATTGACTATCAATCATGGGGCTCTTATTGTTCTGTTATCGAAAATCGATTAATGACTAAAGGAAACTCCTATATAAGATATTATCAAATATTACTTATTAAAGTGTAATTTACTTCCTACTAGTGTTTGGTTGTAGCCGCTGCTAACATTGATGGTACCGCCACCTTCAGCCCAAATCGCTGGTATTCCAGGATGTGTATGGGTATTGAAAGGTGCTTTTGTATTTATGGTCACATTATGGGCTGCTGCAATGTTAACAGCGATACCTCCTTGTTTCTGATTCTGTGTCGTTATATTCGTAGCGTCCAAAATCACATTAGTGCTAGTTGCATTAATGAATAACCCTACATGCCCATTTCTAAAAGTAACATTATTTAATACGGTACCTGAACGGTTATCTATTTCCATCCCTATATACATCGGCTGACCTTGAATCCATGCTTCATTTCCAATTCCAGCGGCGTCGATTGTTAAATTGGAAATATCAACATTATTCCCCTTAATAATTAGCATGGAGTTTTTAGCTGGATTAGATAATGCAGTCTTCCCTTGAATCGACAATGTTTTGCCGTCTCCGTTAATAACAACACGTCTATTTACTTCAATATATTCTGTCAATACAATATTATTCGCTAAAATAATATAGGCCAGGTTCCCATCTTGCAGTGCCTCTTTCAATTGCTGCGTATTTGCGACAATTGGTTTCTCAGCAGCTTCGAGATCCGTTATGTTAGCAGATCTTTTCTGCGCAGCTGGCAAAGCATTGTAGGCTGCTCTTGCTGCTCTTGCATCAGCAATATATGAAGGACTGCCCGGTGAAATTTTCCTGATTAATTCGTTAACTCCTGCCGCATCCCCAGTCCCCGCCCCTGGTGTCGTCGGTGTCGTCGGTTTCGGAGGTGTAGTAGGATTTGTTGGCTTCACATAATCTGTGTTTTTCTTGCCATCAATTTGTTGAACGTTTTGTACAATGCTATTAAAGTTATCGATAACTTCAGTTGCATGCATGCCTAGTGGAATCTTCAAATTCGTAACTTCGGTATTTGCACCTAGTGATAATGAAGAAATTCGCGATGGTGTTAAGTTCGTGATTTTACCTGTTGATAGGAGCTGTACTCTTGCTGGTGTGTCCACGAGAATATTCGTAATAACTCCTGCGCCTGCAATGTATGTTTGGGGTGTTGATTTTACCTCTAAATTTGTAATGGTTGCATCTAGTTCAACTTCGCTTGCTGCTCCGACAACTTCGACTTTGGCAAGCTTCATCTTACTATCGGCAATCAGTTTTGTGTTTTGAGATATCTTAATATCTTTAACAGCTGATTTACCTTCTAAAATGACTGATGATGTTTTTTTGTCGGCAAATAGGTTGTTTAACGTAGCATCCTGGAACACAACTGTTGCATAAGAAGTGGAGGTAGAACCCGTATTATTTAACGAAGTATCTCCACCTACTTTAATATTTTGGCTAGTAAAGCCGTTTTGTACTTTTGCACCTATTGTTAAATCACCGTCAACGGTTAGGTTTTTCACGCGTAGGTAGTTTCCTTGAATTGTTAAATCCCCGCCGATTTTACTGGAGCCACCGTCAAAGATTGCTTCATTCAAAGAGCTACCTGAAGCATTTAATTCAAGCCTATCAACTTCAGAGACGATTCCACCGATTAGACGTACCGATACGCTAGCCCCATTTAGAGCCTGGGCGTTAGTTGGTGCAAAAAGACTTTTCTTCAAGGAATCAGAAACTGAATATGTACCTGCTGATGTGAGGAGTTGACCATTCTTCAACTCTCTTATCGTCGCGCTTGCATAAGAGCCGTGTTTAACTAAGTCACTGCGATAGATGAAAATAGCCATTTGTCCGCGTGTGACTGTTCCGTTTGGTGCAAATGTGGTGGCCGTTGTTCCTTGTGTGACTTTGTTTTCCACTAAGGCTTGAATATATTTAGCCTCTTGGTTGCCCGCTGGGACATCCTTGAAAGGGAATTTTGCATCTTTTGAAGCTTCAAATTTGTAGGCTACTGATAAAATTTTCGCCATTTGACCGCGCTTTAATGTGTCATTGACACCGAACTTTCCATTTTTGTAGCCTGCAATAATTTTATTATTTGCTAATGCAGCGATATACGTGTAGTAAGGATGTGACTGTGGAACGTCCTTTAACTTAGGATCTTTAACATTTGACAGGTCAAGATTCAATGCTTCAGCTAAAATCTTCGCAGATTGTCCGCGTGTCACTGCCTGACTGGATCGAAACGTACTATCCTGATAGCCGCCAATAACCCCTCTTGACGTCAAATTCATAATTTCACTGTAGCCAAAATCGCCTGGTTTTAAATCTTTAAATGACACTGGAGCTGCTTCAATGCTAGGTGTAGCAACGACAATTGTCCCAGTGAGCATTGCGCTAGCCATCGTTAATTTCCATAGTTTACTTGACTTATTCACTTGATAATCAATCCTCCTTAGGATATAAATACAAACTCTTCTTGTTATTATAACAAGATTTAACAGTCAACTCAACATACCTATGCCTCACCTTATAAGGAAACGGTGCTCAACATTTCCTTTTAAAGTATGTTTAGTAGGTTTTTTGAATTAAGCAAAATGAGTATTGGAAATATTATTTTCTGAAAAAGGTTACTACTTTACATTATTCGCTAATTAGTGGAGAATGATATAAATAAATGGCAAAATAATAGAAATGCGGGGGTAAATTGATGAAACGTTTTATGCAGTCTGTTGTAATTTTTATGTCATGTTTAGCTGTAACACTTCTTTATTCTGAAACGGCGCAAGCTACAATCTATAAGGATGTAACTTATGAGCACTGGGCATATGCAGATATTCAATTCATTGCAGAGCATGAAGTAATTCGAGGATTTGCAAATGGAAACTTTGTGCCGGGTGCTAATATCTCGCGAAAAGATGCAGCAGTCATGATGACACGTGCTCTTGACCTCGTGAACTATGAAAATACCCCGATTGAATTGGAAGATATGCATGCAAATTCACCAAGCTATAAAGAGGTGATGATTGCAATAGAACGTGGCTGGTTATCGTTAACCGAAGTCAAAGTCGAAGTCGAAGTCGAAAACAAAGTTGAAGACAAAGACAAAGACAAAGACAAAACTAAAACCGAAACCAAAGTGGCATGGAAGTTCGAGCCTAATGCAGCATTAACACGTGATGAAATGTCGCGTATGCTGGCGATTGCTTATTCATATGAAGGCAAGAATACATCGAATTTTAAAGATGTTACTCAAAGTAATCCTTACTATAAATATATTGATGCAATTGCAATGTATGAAGTGACGACTGGTTATAACGATGGTACATTCCGTCCGAAAGATAAAGTGACAAGAGCACAATTTAGTGCATTTTTATCACGGGTCTATCAAAAACCGATCGCTTATGAAGTGAAAAGTGGCGGACAAACGGTGGCAGTCGTTCCATCTGTTGAAGATGCATTAGAAGAAGTTGCTTATTATGAGGATGGCACAATTCATCCACAAAGCAATAAATTCATAGAGTATTCGCAAACGATTGCTACTGCGGATCGAACGAATTTGAATAGTGGAGTACTGATTTATAACGGCTTTAATGAAAAAAATTCATTTACGCCAGAGTTCTTTAATCATTATATGAAGCACGGCGCAACAGAAGATCAGGCAGCTAAGGCAATGTTCGATACGTTCATATTTTTAGGACTTCGCTACAACGAAAGTGGTAATCAATTCGTCGATGGAGCTACGAACCAAGCGAATTACGAGGACTGGGATAATTATATTAAGCGGACATTTGATCCAACAGGCGCGATTGTTAATTTAAATGAGTCTGCTAAACAAAATGATAGAGTAGTAGATGTGTATATTGCAATTCCGTATCCAAAACGTAATGGTAATATTATTACGTTGGACGGTCGGGAGCAAGATAACACGGTATATAATCGATATGATATGGCTAGTTGGTATGTTAACAATGTGTTGAATGAATTTAGTAATGAAAAGTACGAGCATTTAAATTTCAAAGGTTTTTATTGGTTAAGTGAGACGGTCAGAACGGTTGAAGACGAAGTGCTTATTTCTACACTTTCAAGCTTAGTTAAAAAGCATGACAAGTTTTTCATTTATTCACCACATGCAACGTCAACGAATTTTTATAAATGGAGCAACTACGGCTTCGACGCAGCATTTTTACAGCCGAATGCATTCCGTACAGCAACACCAAACAAAGAAGAACGACTCCACCGTGCCTTTTTAAATGCTCAAATTTACGGCACAGGTATTACGATTGAGATTGATTCTTATGGGGCGGGCCACGTGGAGCAAGGTGAAGGTGTGGAGGCATTCGATCTGTATATGGATTTTGCCAAGCGCTATGGGCTGAGTGAAAAAGGAATGATGTTCTACCAAGCGACAAATATGGTTGAACGAATGGCGACAATCGATCATCCGGTTTATAAACGTTGGTACGATCAGCTAACATCTACATTTTTTAATAAATAATTCTAATATAAACAGGTTTACCGTATTTTATAGTGCGGTAAACTTTTTTATTTCATTAAAACGATGCATCCAAATCTATTCTGATGCGTCTACTAGTAGAGGCATAGAAAAATAGTGACATGAAAGGACAAGTCTTATGCTATAATAAAATTTCGAATGAAGAATAGAAAGGGTTTATCGCATGAATTTCACTTCTAGATTACCAGAAATGGCAGTTCCACTAATAGGTGCGCTTCTACTAGTTGTCGCACTGCTCATCCCGTCAACTCCACTCGCTTATGCTATTACTTTACTATTAGCATTTGCCGCCTTGGTGAGACCTAAGCAAACGATATTATTTTTACTGATTTATTTCCCAATGCGTTCATTTTTAGTTGAAGTGAACCCTGCACTTAAATTAATTGGCGATATCATCATCGTTTTTGCGTTCCTACGTGTCGTTTGGGATTCGCGAAAAGACGTGAAATCAATATTCCGTTTTGAATTATATGAGTGGGCGTTCCTAGCATTTTTGCTAGTCGGAACGATTTCCGCCTTTATGAGCAACGTCGTTATCGGAGCGATTGTTTTCCAATTACGTGCATTTGTGATTACGTTTCTATTGTTATACATTGTCAAACGGTTAGAGATTACGAAAAGGGATATTAAGAATTTCCTTACGCTTACTTTAGTCGTCGCAATTATCCTTGTGATACAAGGACTTGTTGAAAAACTATCTATGCGTTCTGCTCTTATGCCTGAAAAATGGGTGAATCGTCAGCTTTCCCCTAATAACAGCAGTAGAATTTACGGCCTGCTCAATAACCCGAATGTCTTGTCCGTTTATTTAACAATCGCGGGTATTTTAACGTATTACTTAAAAACATTGCTACCGAAAAATAAAGTACAGTGGCTCATAAACATCGCACTTGTGCTCATTGCAGGAACGTGGATTTTAACTTACAGCCGCGGAACATGGATTGCTTTTGCGGTCAGCTTAGCTGTTTACTTCTTATTTACACGTAACTGGAAATTTGTAGTGAAATCTGCTGCTGTTATCGGGCTAGGCTTTGTTCTTATAACAGTTCCTGTTACATACGGAACGCAGTGGATCAGCAGTCATACAGAAATTGGTAACTTTGTGCGAACGGGTGCCCCCGACGCAGATGCTGGATTTGCTGTCGAAGGAAACCGTATTGCAGAAACTTTCAATGCAAGCACATTAGATAAGAGTAAAACGACAGGTCGTCTCTTTATTGTTAACAAAGGATTCGAGGTGTTCAAAGACTATCCAATTATGGGAAGTGGTTTTGGAACATACGGAGATTCAGCAACGAAAACCTACTCGTCTCCAATCTATAAGTTTTATGATATTCGGGTCAATATTTATTCGGATAACCAATACATTCAAGTGATTGCACAAAATGGTGCTGTCGGCGTCATTTTATTCGCAGTATTTCTTCTCGGTATGCTCGTCACTTTCTGGAAGAAGCGCAAAGAGTCCGCAATGGCAGTCCCAATGCTTGCGGCACTCATCGGCATATTCTGGTGTGGCCTAGTTTACAACATATGGGAAGATAAAACATTCACCATGTATTACTACATGCTAATGGCCGGCTTCCTCGCATTAACAGGACGCAAAAACGAATTGCTGAAATAAAAAAAGAGATTGCTTTTCGCAAGCTAGCGAAGGCGATCTCTTTTTTGTCGTGTTAAAGAGGGAGTGTGCAGCGAAATCGACCAGGTGTGCAACAAAACCCGTGGAGTGTCCAACAAAGTCGGTAAAGCTTCCAACCATTAGCGCGAAGTGTGCAACCATCACCCCAGCCGTATGCAGAAAATTACCACTTTTACTAGTTAATTAGTAGGAAAATGGAATACTTTCAATAGATTTATGATTTTTGTAGAATAACAGTCTATAATAGATTTATTACATAAGAGGCCGGAGGTTAGTAGTATCCTTGTTAAAACATACTAAAGTAAATAAGATTGTTGTGATGTTGCTCGTGTTTTTGTTGGTTTTGCCAACAATGTCAATTGCCGCGGAGAAGGAACAGATTAAGATTTCAGAAGGAACGCAATATGAATATAACCAAAATGTCATTTCGGGAAATCCACAGGCAATTCGTCATTTGACGGTTGACTTGAATAATCCTTATACAACTGTCGATGTTGGCTATCCGACACCGCTGAATAAGCTTTTGCGGACGACCGCTCAGGCAAATGCTTATACTGGTGCAGGAAAGCAAGTAACGGGAGCTATTAATGGTTCGTTTTTCTGGTCGAGTGACCAAGGCTATTTACCGATGTATTTAATCGCTTATCGGGACAGGCTAATGAACGCAGGAATTATCGCGTCAGGTGCTGATCAATATGTGAATCGCCCAATTGCATTTGGGATTGATAAAAATGGTAAAGGGAAGATAGATGCTTATAATTTGAGTCTATCATTCAATTACGGTGGCACAGATTATCCGATTACTAGCACGGACAAGCACCGTTCAAATGACAATTTAATATTGTACACACCGCTTTATCCGAAGCCTACTACGGAAACAAACGCACTTGGTATTGAATTAGTCATTACAGGTGTAACGGGTGGCACGGCTCTCAATTTTGGAGAAACGGTTACAGGTACAGTTTCTAGTATTCGAAATCGTGGCGACCAAACTGCATCTACAATTCCGAAAGATGGATTTGTATTATCGGCTCATGGCGAAGCGATGCAACTTGTTAAAGATATTCAAATTGGCGAATCCATTTCGATTAGCACGAATATTGACGAGCAATGGAAAGGGTCATCTTTCATGCTGACTTCAGGTCCAGAGCTTGTGAAGAACGGTAAAGTCGAACTTGCGATTGATCCGACGAGTGATAGAGCGAGAGAGCGAGCGCCGCGTACAGCGATTGCAATCGACAAAACTGGCTCAAAAGTATTTATGGTAACTGTTGATGGAAGACAGGCGCCCTACAGTCAGGGTATGAGTTTAAAAGAGTTTGCAGAATATCTTGTGTCCATCGGTGCTGATCATGCATTGAACCTAGATGGTGGTGGCTCGACAACGATGGCTGTCCGCAATCCTGGAGATTTTAATGTCACTTTGTTTAATAAACCGTCAGATGGTTCTGAACGTGCCGTTTCGACAGCTCTGTTTGCATTATCGACAGCTCCAAAAGGAACACCGACAACGGTTGGTGCTCACCTTGCGAGGCAAGGCGTCTATTTGAAGGGTACCAAAGGTTCTGTCGTTGTTGATTATTTAATGGACAACTATTATAACCCACTCACTTTCAATGCAGCGGACGTCAAAATTACATCACCACAAAGTTTGATAACAGCAAATGGCTTAAATTTCACTGCTCAAAAAGCGGGCGCTGGTTCAATTACTGTTCAAAACAGCGGTGCAACAGCGAATATTTCTTTTGAAGTAGTTGAAGCCATTACGAAAATTGCGCCATCGAGTACAAATGTAGAAGTTCGTGCGGGTGAAACGCGTAAGATGACTGTCAAAGCTTTTGATGCTAAAAATAGAGAGGTCGTTTTCGATCCTTCATTAGTGAAATGGTCTACAACTGCACAAGCTGGCACGATTACGGCAGACGGAACCTTTACTGCTTCAACGAAAAATGGTGCTGGAACGATAACAGCAACACTTGCTAATAAAACAGTGAGTATCCCTGTCACCATTACAGGTGAATTTTATCGGATTGATGCAATGGAGACAATTGGTAATTGGAAGGCGACTAGCACCAATGGTAAAGCACAGATTTCATTGAATGGGGCGAAAGAGCCTGCATTTGGTGGAAAAGGTGCATTGAAATTAACTTATGATTTCACTGGGCAAACAGGCACATCTGCTGCTTATATTGAAGCTGTAACGCCACTCAAAATGGGCGGCAAGCCAATCAAATTATCCGCGCGTGTATACGGCGATGCTGGTCAAACCTGGCTTCGTGGGAAAATTGCAGATAGCACTGGGAAGGAATATACGATTGATTTCACACCTGAGAATGGTTTGAAATGGATTGGCTGGAACTACGTTACTGCACAAATTCCATCTGAAGTTGTCGGGGATGTAACATTGAAACAAATTTACATCGCACAGCCTACCGCGGCGCTAAAAACAAAAGGTTCAATTATGATCGATGAAGTAAAATCACTGTTCAATGAAAATTACAAGGAAGGTCTTTTCAAAGATACCGGACTTACTTTCAGAGCAGAAAAAGAAATTAAGAGTCTTGTGAATGAAGGAATTATTGCTGGTTACGCAGATGGCACATTCGGTCCTTATCAGGAGTTAACTAGACAGCAAGGGGCAATTTTATTGGCTCGTGCTCTAAAACTACCTCTCGATAATGTGGAAAATCCAGGTTTTACTGATATGACAACGAATATGACATTTTACAAAGAAGTTGCAGCTGTCGCGAACGCAGGAATTATTCGCGGAAAAGAAGGCGGTAAGAAATTCGATCCAAATGGTAAGCTTACACGTGCTGAAATGGCCGCTATTTTACAGCGTGGATTCAAATTACCACTCGCTAAAGAAAACTATTTTAAGGACATTAAGGGAAGCTTCGCCGCTGACGCGATTAATTCACTTGCCGCAAATGATATTACGCAAGGAATCGGTGGAGGCAAGTTTGGACCAGGACAAAACATTAGTCGTGCAGACTTCTCTGTGTTCTTATACCGAACGATAATAAAATAAATTTATCGATATTTAATGATTGAGATTCCAGAGGATTATGGTACAATGGGTATGTAGAGTTATTCCCTTTATACAATAGAGATAAGTTTAGTGAACTTGGTTGATGGCAAAAAAGGCCCGTAGAGACGCTTAGTCCTCTGCGGGTCTTTTTGTGCCGTTAGCTTCTGTGAAAATATCAGCCTTTTCCCTTTGAATAGCATTTCCTCTCGTCTAATTTTTCATCCTACGATAGTGATTTCCTCAATTTGACTAACATTCGCTCTCTCCGTTTCTTGACGCCTGCCACTGAAATACCGCTGCGATCAGCGCATTCAGCCAGTGGTACGCCCTCGACGAATAACCATTGGATCAGTTCCATTTCTGTCGGTGACAATAAATCAAGTGCCTCCGCAAGCTCACCAAACCATTCACAGTCTGTATAACAAGCTGTATCTACGATATTTTCCATTAAGCCATCCTCCATCGGCATATGATGTACATCAAATCGACTTTCTTTTTTTAATTCATCCAATAGGGCGCCTCGGATACTTCGATAGGCAAATGCTGTGAAATTCCCTTTATTTTCGTCAAAACGCTTCCACGCCTGCCATAAGGCAACTCGACCTGCCTGGCGAAAATGCTCATAATCACGGTAAATGTTCAGCTTGCGGATCGATGCAGAAATCATCGGCTCATATTGCTCCAATATCTCTTCGAAATTATTCAATTTTACGGCCTTCCTGACCGTGCACGATGCTTTGTATTCCCGGGTGACTCCATCGTAGTTCATTCGAATTAGTGGGACCAATGGGCTCTTATGATGTTTGGAGCATCAAACATTACGTATGACATAGTCATATAACAAGTAGTTGTTGCAATTGTGCAAAAAATACTATATTTTTGTTAAATTCATGCTATTCAAACATGTATAGGAATGGTAATCTAGAAGTATAAAAGGTAGAAGGGGGATTTTTTAGTGCGAGCATGTGATTCCTATTTACTAGATACAAGGGCGTTGGCGCTTGAATCAATTTTTACCGGGGGTTTTAAATCAAAAATCAGTACGACGCATGGTATTTATTATTCCAAACTATCTCCACCTCAATTACTTGATAAGGCATGTCTCCATTATTTTTCGACAATGAAGGGGCGCATGCAGGCTGCTTCTATCCTTTTGAATTTTGTACAGAAGCCTCCGTTCATCATTGCGCCGAATGAGCTAGGCGTCTATCCTACGGCGTCACCTGAAAATGCTGATTGTGTCTGGCTCTTTAACCACCGATTTACCATCGCTGAAGTTTCGAAGGGGCGGTCAATCGTCACCTTCATGGAAGGTACAAGCATTCATGTGAAAGCCTCCAGACATACGATAGTAAATCAATACCAGCGTCTGCACACATTGTTGAGCATCTCCGCACAGATAGAACGAGAGAAACAAATCTATATTATCAATAAAAAGGAAATAAAAATGTAATTACCAGGTTGTTAAGTTCCCCCGGGGTAGTCGAGTTCGTCGAATGCGTAGTCGAGTTTCCAAAATAGATAGCCGAGTTCGGCCAAAGCGTAGTCCAGTTCCCCCTAGACAGTCCAATCCATCCGACAGTTATCCCACTACCGTGGATAACTAGTTAGTAACCTGTTAATAACCAGTGTATAACTCGGCCATCTGTGGATAACTTTATTCTATTATGCTATTCCCTAGAGTGGAATGAATAGTATAATAGGGAAAAGTGTTTTAGAGGACTGGGGGCTTGTTGTTTTGAAGAGAAATAGTAGATGGCTATTGGCGTTATTTACAATGTTATTCGTTATATTGCCATTCGCCACATCGGCGTCAGCTGAACCGCTAGAAGATATGAGGCAGCTCATCCGGGATTATTATGTCGATGACGTTCCGGAATCGGTTTTGATGAAAAATACAGCGTTAGAAATTACAAAGCAACTGGATCCCTACTCTGTCTATATGACTGCACAAGAATATCAGGGCTTTATCAATGGCATTGAACAGCGGATTATTGGCATAGGTATTGTTCTTGAGGAAGATGTCAAAGGGATTAAGGTGACGTCGGTTATTCCAAAGGGACCGGCAGAGCGGGCGGGTATTTTGGCTGGCGATGTGATTACGCATGTTGGCACACAAAGTCTTGTCGGCAAGTCAGCACAAACTGCTGTGTCATGGATTGGTGGTCAAGAAAATACAGTCGTGATGCTGACGATTGAACGGCCGGGGCAAACGCAACCACTTCTAATGCGAATTACACGTGAAGTCATTACGATGGCCAACGTTGAATCGACCATGCTAGGTGGTAGTATTGGCTATATCCGCCTGAACAGCTTTGCTACTGAATCCGCAAAGGAAGTGAATGCCGCGATTCGATCGATGCATGGTGCGAAGGGTTGGATTGTAGATTTCCGGAATAATGGTGGAGGTTATATTTCTGTCGCGCAGGATATAACGGGATTTTTCCCGAATGCAGTCGGAGCCTTTCAGTTAAGGGAAAAGACCGGTAAGCCACAAACTTATAAGGCAATTTCTCAGCCTTATAAGTTTACTGTGCCTACGCATCTTTTGATGAATGGCTATAGCGCGAGTGCATCGGAGATGGTGGCTGCAGCAGTCAAGGAACAAAAGCTGGCAACGATATATGGTCAAACAAGCTATGGTAAAGGTTCCATGCAGTCAATGTTTCATTTCACAGACGACAGTGTTTTAAAATTGACAACGGCTCGATTTTATTCGCCGGGGGGACAGGCTGTGGATAAAGTCGGTGTGAAGCCGGATGTCGTTACGGCAAAGGAATCAGAGTTAGATGTGTCGCATCGTGCTCAACTGATTGCGCAATGGCAGGGCTATAAGGCGTTTCCTAAACTGACCAATGTCCCAGTTGCTAAGACATTTCAAGTGGAGATGAATGCAGAGATGGATTGGAGCAAGCTCAAAAAAGGCGATGTCCAACTCATCCAGTTAGGTGGGGGAGAAAGCGCTGTAGCTGTTAGCGTTACGAATGAAAGAACTGTAACAGTAACGCCAACAAAGCCGTTAGTAGCGGGTAAAAGCTATATGCTTGTCATCCATCCGAATTGGAAAGGGGTCAATCATCATTCAATGAAAAAAGGAATTTATGTAGACGTCACCGTGAAATAAGTAAAAAGGCAGTTGGTTCTCCTTTTAATAGAGAATCAACTGCCTTTTTTATTGGGTGATAATGGAGTTAAAGTAAAGGTGATAAGGATCGTCGGCGAATTTCGATTTCCAATAACTGAATGAAGAGGGGACTGAAATTAGAAGACTTAGCAGTAGTATAGGATTTAATGAGTAATGCGTCGGGTAGTTGAGTCATTTGAAAGGTCACCTCCAATTTTGTAGTGTATGTTGTACTAAACTAAAATGCTTGGGCATAGAATGTTAAGTAATAAAGCTCTATATTTAATCTACCAAAAAAAGAGAAATAGAACAATCGTTCTTTTATCCACAGTCGTTAGTGGATAACTTGTGGTTAACTTGTTCATAAAGCTGGATAATTCATACTGAGTGGTCGGTATAATGTTTATAAACTTATCCACAGGTGTGGGAAAGTAAGAAATTTGTCGAACGATTCTTTGAGATTTCATCAAAAATGGAAGGAGAAATGAATTGTATTGTATACATTGTGGAAATCATCAAAGGGAAGGACAATTTTGCGCGAAGTGCGGAACGCCTTTAGGGAGTGAGCTGGCGGCGACAAGAACAATGCTGGTGAGGCGGCAATCGAATGGTTATGCGGAAAAGACAAGTAAAATGTTCAAAGGATACGGTCATTATCTATTAAAATATTTGAAACAACCGAGTGAAATTTTTATACAAGAAATAAAGGAGTTCACCTATGCTGTCGTAACGATGTTCTTCCTGTCTTTATTTGTCGGGCTGGCCATTTTCACAAATATGAAAGAGTTTGGAGCACCATCTCTAAGTACGATTGGCAACGCAGCAGTGCTTGTTGTGGTGAGTACATTCGTTGTTGTTGGCTCGCTATACCTTACAGCAATCTTGCTTGGCCCTGAACATACCTTTAAAAAACTTGTCACCCTTTACGGTACTCATCTTATCCCATCGACTGTTCTCGTTGGCATCTCATTGCTATTACTTCTATTAAAAATCAATAGCCTCGGTAACCTACTTCTATTATTCGCTCTCCTATTTGCATTGCTCATTGTTCCCCTTTACATACTGGTGAAAATACAAACTGCGGAGGTAGCGATGCTTGATCCGCTCTATGACATCGTTGTGTACATCGTCATTTTTGGTATTATTACCTCCATCTGCCTCGCTATTTTCGGCGAACTAATTCAAGGTGATGTCCTGAATTGGTTGAGTTTTATGAGTAGATAATAGGAAAATAACAAGTCCTCACAATTTCGTGAAGGGCTTATTTTTATTTGATAAATAAGTAAAGCGCAGTGATGTACAATTACATTTCAAGCAATTGTGATGAAATGATGTACAACGTTTGGATTTGTTGTGCTATACTAACTATGAGGGGAGGGTAAGTATGCAGCTCGATAGTCGAAGTCGTATGATTTTTGATGAATTGATGGAGAATCCTAGCACGACCAGTAAAGAGTTAGAAGAAGGGTATAGTTTAACTCGTAGGCAGTTAGGGTATAGTTTCGATAAAATCAATGACTGGCTTCAAGCTAAACGTCTTCCGATTATTGAACGGACTAGACAAGGGCATTTCATCATTGACCATTCCATATATTTAAACTATGGAAGTGGGGAATCCATTGCTTCATCACAAATGACGATTATATCTGAAACGCAACGTGTTCAGATGATTATCTTGATGCTTCTCAGTAAGCAAGAGGAACTTTCCCTTTTACATTTTACAAGCGCTTTAGATGTCAGTAAAAACACAGTGCTTAGTGATCTAAACGTAGCGCGTGCTTGGGTAGAAGAGTATGATTTGGTCATTCGTTATTCGCGCAGAGATGGCTATCTATTGGAGGGAGAAGAGTTTTCCATACGAAGACTCCTCATCAATACGATTTATAAAGTACTGGCAATCCCCAATGGAAAGAAGCGACTGAAGGAATTAGCAAACATACAAGAAGTAGAGTTGAAAGAGTTAATGGTTCGACTCGAAAAGATTGAACGGAAATTGAATTTGAAATTTGCTGATGCAGAAATCGAAACGTTACCGTATTCTTTGTTGCTCGTTCTTCGTAGAATGGCGGACAATAAAATCGAAAGATCATTTTCTATTCAGTACGAGGAATTATCAGACACGAAGGAATATCAGGCAACAGAAGAAATTTTGTTTGATATCGAGGATATTCCCGTGCAGGAACGCTTATTCATCACGTTGCGGCTGCTGACGACAAATGTCTATTGGTCCGAAGCACCGCCAGAAGAACCGATTCCTAATTTAGCCCAAGCGCTCGATGAAATGCTACGGTTGTTCGAAGAGAGCGCAGTCGTCCAATTACAGGATCGACAACAATTATTAAATAAAATTTTACTGCATTTAAAACCAGCTTATTATCGTATTAAATACCAGCTAACAGAGATCAATGACGTTGGTTATGCGCTGATGAAAAACGAGTATAAGGAATTGTATCACCTTGTTAGTCAGTCGACAAAGCCACTAGCTACGCTAATCGGCACGGCAATTCCAGCGAGTGAGATGTCCTATTTAACGATGTTAATAGGTGGCTGGTTACGAAAACAAGGCGATAATCTGCATGAAAAGGTTAAAGCAATTGTCGTTTGCCCAACCGATGTGTCGGTCTCGCATGTCATGTTCAATGAATTACGGGAGCTGTTTCCAGAGTTCATATTTTTGGATGTCGTATCAGTCCGAGAATTGCATAGCTCCAAACTCGATTATGATATCGTTTTTTCACCGTTTTTCTTAGAAACGGATAAAAAGCTCTATTTAGCAAATTCTTTTTTGAAATATGAAGATAAGTCTCGTTTACGTAAGCGTGTTTTGTTTGATTTACATGGCTATATTCCCTATGAAGTAAATGTAGATGAAATGATGGCAATCATGACTAAACATGCAACGATTCACGATGAAGCCCTTCTTAGAAGAGAATTGCACACCTATATCAATAATGAATTAGGTAAAATGAAGTAATAAAATTTGTTTTTACATGCTGTAAAAAGTATTGTAAGTATAGAATTATCAATTATAAGATGAGGGAGTTTGATTGAGATGGTCGAAAAACAATTTACAGTAACGGATAAAGCAGGTATTCACGCACGTCCAGCAGCAATGTTAGTAAGTGTGGCAAACAAATTTGTATCAGATGTAAATTTAGATTTTGGTGGCAAAAATGTTAACCTAAAATCTATCTTAGGCGTTATGTCTTTAGGAATTGGTCACGGCGAAACTTTCAAACTAAATGCAAATGGCGCAGATGAACAGGATGCTATTAATGAATTGGCGAAAACTTTGAAAACTGAAGGACTTGCTGAATAATGAGCCTGTTAAAAGGAATTGCTGCATCTAGCGGCATTGCAATTGCAAAAGCATACTGTTTGGTAGAGCCTGATTTATCCTTTAGTAAAAAAACGATTGAAGACAGTGCAACGGAAGTTGCACGTTTTCAATCTGCACTAGCTACTTCGAAAAATGAGTTAGAAGCTATTCGTGATATTGCCGAAAAAGAGCTAGGCGCAGATGATGCGGCCATTTTCAATGCACATGTGTTAGTGCTAACAGATCCAGAGTTAATCGGACCAATTGAAGAGAAGATTACAACGGAACAAGTTAATGCTGAGTTCGCTTTGAAAGAAACGTCAGATATGTTCATTTCGATGTTTGAGCAAATGGATAATGCATACATGCAGGAACGTGCGGCGGACATTCGAGACGTCACGAAACGATTGCTGTCACATTTACTAGGCGTTAAAATTGTTAACCCAAGTATGATTTCTGAAGAGGTTGTTGTCATCGCAGAAGATTTAACGCCTTCAGATACTGCACAGTTAAATCGACAATTTGTTAAAGGCTTCACAACTGACATCGGCGGTAGAACATCCCATTCCGCTATTATGGCTCGCTCGTTGGAAATTCCAGCGGTTGTCGGAACACAAGAATCGACGAAGCTGATTCAAGACGGTGATCTAATAATTGTTGACGGATTAAATGGAGAAATACATATTAATCCTAGCGCTGAAGTGGTTGCTGACTACGAACGTAAACAGCAACAATTTGAGCAGCAAAAGGTAGAATGGGCCAAGCTGGTCAATGAAAAGACGATAACAGCAGACGGTCACCAAGTAGAACTGGCTGCCAATATTGGTACGCCAGAAGATTTGGTCGGTGTTGTGAATAATGGTGGAGAGGGCGTTGGGCTCTACCGTACTGAGTTTTTATATATGGGCAAGGACCAGCTGCCAACAGAGGAAGAGCAGTTCGAAGCCTATAAAAAGGTTTTACAAGGAATGGAAGGTAAGCCGGTTGTTGTACGTACTCTCGATATCGGGGGAGACAAAGAACTGTCTTACTTACAGCTACCTGAAGAGATGAACCCATTCTTAGGCTTCCGCGCAATTCGTCTATGCTTGGAAGAACAAGATATTTTCCGCACACAGCTACGCGCATTGTTAAGAGCAAGTACATTTGGGAATTTGAAAATTATGTTCCCGATGATTGCAACGCTCGGTGAATTCCGCCAGGCGAAAGCGATTTTGGAGGAAGAAAAACAAGCGTTACTGGCAAATGGTACAGTAGTTGCAGAACATATCGAAGTCGGTATCATGGTGGAGATTCCATCAACTGCCGTTCAAGCGGATGTCTTTGCAAAAGAAGTTGATTTCTTCAGTATCGGAACGAATGATTTAATCCAATATACATTTGCGGCAGACCGTATGAACGAACGCGTTTCTTACTTGTACCAACCTTATAATCCTGCAATTTTGCGCCTCGTGAAGATGGTCATCGACGCTGCGCATAAGGAAGGGAAATGGGCTGGCATGTGTGGAGAAATGGCAGGCGACGAAATCGCTGTCCCATTATTGATTGGCCTAGGACTCGACGAGTTCTCTATGAGCGCCACATCCATTTTACCAGCACGTACACAAATTAAGAAATTGAAGAAAAATGATATGGTTGAGCTCGTGAACGAAGCACTTCAGATGGGAACAGCTGAAGAAGTTGTGCAAGCTGTTAAAGCACGCACTAGTTTGTAAAGTTGAACACAACAAAAGGCGGTATCCTCGAATGATTAATCATTCAGGGATACTGCTTTTTTGTGTTTCGGGCATGTTGAATTTAGGAGCAGCTCCTGACTGACATCCGCTGAATGAAGATATGCATATTCTATTATTCTAGTAATTGTTAAACAACCAGAAATTGGACGCTAATAGAGACTCACTAACATGCTACTATGAAAAAGCACTATGAATATACATAAGAAGTGCAACCCAGCATTCTTGCTATCTATTTCAAGGAGGAAAATAGTCAATGTCTTATACAACAAAGTCTTATAGTAAATTTATAGCAACAGCGGCAACTGCAACACTAGTTGCAACAGCGGTTGTTCCAACTGCATCTGCTGCATCTTTCACAGATGTAAACAAAAATTATACAGATGCAGTTAATTATTTGATTGCTACTCAAATTGCAAAAGGTATAAGCGATACAAAGTTTGGTACAGACGCTTCTATTAAACGCGGTGATGCTGCGGTTATGATTGCTAATGTACTTGAGCTTGATGTGAACAATGCACCGGCGTCTACTTTTGTAGATTTGAACAGCCGTGTAGAAGGCGCTGTTAATGCATTACATCATGCAGGCGTCATTAATGGGAAAACTACAACTACGTTTGCACCAAACGATTCCGTTACACGTGCAGAAATGGCAAAAATTCTTGCAGGTGCTTATAAATTGAATGGTGAAGGCGTCGCCAACGAATTCACAGATGTCAACAGCAACTGGGATACTTACGTGGATGCTTTGTTGAAAAATGGTATTACAAAAGGAAAAACAGCAACTACATTTGGAGCGACAGCTAACGTAACGCGTGGAGAATTCGCTTTGTTCATGTTCCGTGCGAAGGATATTAACGCAGAAGACACATTTACTGAGGTTACATCTGTTGAAACGACGACAAAACTAGTTGATGTGAATGCCGAAGGACAGCATCTTGCATTTACAGTGAATCAAGGTAAAACGGTTACGTTACAGCAACTAACTGAAGCTGGTTATTCTGTAGAATTCCGTTCAACAACACCAGCAATCTTGAAAGATAAGAAAACGGGCGAACTGAATAAATCAGCACTTTCAAAATTAAACTCATTCAATTATCAAGTCGTTATGACGAAAGAGGATTTAACAATTGAATCTCTAGTGACTTCTGTCAAAGTAGAGGACTTTGCGAAATCTGTTGCCTCTCTCGATAATCATAAGCTTACTGCGAACGGTGTAAACCTAGTCAGTCAAACGCTTGTATTAGGTGAAACAGGTAGTATTAGTGGTGTGAAAGGAACATCATGGACAGGTGTTGAACTTAACTTTGATGACAATAAAAATTTAACATTTGAGTCCTCTGACACTTCTAAAGTACTTGTGAATCAATCTGGAGTCATTACTACGGTATCAGCTGGGAATGCTGTAATTACAGTTACTGTAAAAGATACTGATATTAAAATGGCGATTGCTGTTACTGTGGCGACCGAAGCACGGAAAGCGGATAAAGTTACAACAGACGCGACGAAAGTTGGGTTACTTACAGGGAAATCCCAAGATGTTGCGTTAACAGTAACGGATCAGTACGGTGATTTCTTCCAAGACTTCTCAGCGGACGATTTTGCAGTAAAAGATGATACGAAAACTATTGCAAACGTAAAAGTTGAAGCTGATAAAGCGCTAGAAGGAAAATATAAAGCAACGGTTACTGCGACTAAGCAAACAGGAACAGGTACACTTGAAATTAAAAAAGGTGATGTTACATACCTTTCTCTTCCAATTACAGTTGGATCGAACAATGAAGTTGCAAGTCGGAAATTAGAGCTTCAGGACAGTAAGACAGATGCTTCTCTTGACTTAAATCTTATCCAAAAAGATAAAACTGTCACATTCGTTTATAATAAATACAATGCTGATGGAATTTTAATCGGTCCAGAAACGGCTATTGGAACTTCTGGGAAAAAGTATACAGTAGCTGCTTCAAACGATAATGTGACTGTGTCGGTGAAAGATGGAGTTATTACTGTTACAGGTGCAAAAGCTGGTTCAACAACGCTTACCATAAAAGAAGGAACGATTAACCGTGCTTCTGCAACGGTGACTGTACAAAATACAACTCCTTCTATTGAAAGTGTAGAGTTTGCAGCAAGCACAGTAACTAAAGCATCAGCAACATTGTCAGAGCTATTGACTGCAGAAGGTGTGAAATTAACATCTACTGATAAAGTTTCTTTTGATTATAATGAAGGAAAGACAATTCTCTTTGTTGAAACAGCAACTGAAGCGGATGGCTACACTGTAGGTAAAGATGTCCTTTTAGGGACAATCGATGCAGTATCAGCTGATTTAGGAGCAGTGACATTCACAGAAGAAGGATTAATAAATATCGATGCTAAAGTACTTGAGGTTGGCAATAAAGGTACATTTGCCCTTCGTGTCCTTAATACTACTAATAAAGTTATGGGAACAAACACAATTACAGTTGACGTAAAATAATTGTAAATACTCGAATCAGATGCTCGTTTAGGCGTTTGGCAGTACAGGTATTCTTCAACCGAATAACGGTTGGGGGATACCTGTTTGTGTTTTGTCACAACTTAGTAACTAATCGTGTGAACAGTTTGTGAAAGCTTTAGCTACTTGTTTGACAATAGGATTCTATCAGCTATTATTAAAAGAGTAAGCAGTGATAATCGTTCTCAATAAATAGTTCGAGTGAAGAAAAATTATTTATTACAGGGGGATAGAGCAGCTTACCCAGTAGAAGGTTTATTGGAAGTAAGGAGGTATCGTTTGTGAAAAAAAAGGTAGTACTTCCGTTTTTCATAGCCGTACTTGCTAGTATGATAGCTGCTGTGCCGCTATCTGTTGCGGCTGATTTAGCTGATGGTACATACGCTGTAGAGTATGAGATGCTACAGGCTGAAAATGACTCGGTGTCTATTGCCAATGATTATTTCGAGAAACCAGCAACAGTCACTATTGACAATGGCGAGCAGTTTGTACAATTCACAGTGAACCGTAGTGAATGGGTGAAGTCTCTTACAGTAGCAGCTGGGGATTCGTTTGTCGATGTGGATGTCGTCAGTGAAAATCCAGAAGATGATCAGCGAGTCATTGCATTTAAAGTGGATGGAGATATTTCACAGCCTGTTCGGATGCAAATGCATATCGTAATTGAAGATATGGAGCCGGTGTATGATCACAAGTATTCCGTTCGGTTGGATTTCGATGAAGAGGCAATGCAAGAGACGGACGCGCCTGCTGTTGTCGTAAAATCATCTGAATCAAAAGCTAGTGGAGCAGAGCAAGATAAACCGGCAAGCAGCAAAGCATTTATATATATCATCATCATCGCTGCAATCGCTGTTGTTGCCATTATTTTTGTACGTAAGTCGAGTTCATCGCGTAAAACAAAAAAATAAAACGATATCAAAGGAGATAAATTAAATGAAAAAGTCAATTATGATGTTACTTTCAGCACTACTCGTTGTATTTTCAGTATTTCCGGCACTTCAGTCACAAGCTGCTGAAGTGACTACGCAAGAGGTTGAGGTAGCATTTGACGTATTAAAAGCAGATAGTGACGACAAGTCTACTGCAGGGGATTTTGTGAAAAGTCCAGCAAAAATGGTTGTTGAAGACGGAAAGACTTATGCATACGTAACACTACAGCAAGCTAAGTTTTGGCAGTCATTAAAAGTGCAAAAGACACAACCAGGTACATTTACAGAAGCTAATTTTGTAGATGCGGTTGTCGTTAGTGAAGATGCAACAGCAAATACTAGACTTGTAAAATTTGAAGTGCAAGATGTTACAAAGGTTTTGAATGTTAAAGCGCATATTATTGTTACAGGTGTCCCAGGGATTGGCGAGTATGACCATACCTATGATCTCCGTTTGAAATTTGACGGCAGCACAGCCCCTACAAAGCCAGAGGCACTAAAAGATGGCGCATACACAATTGGCTTTGAAGCATTACATGAAAAAGAAGATAAGGCATCATCAATGGCTAGATATATCGATGCATCGGCAGCTCTTACAGTGAAAGATGGTAAAAACCTAGTTTCATTAACATTAACAAATAATAAACAAATTACAGCATTCCAAGTCGCACAAGGCGATCAATTCCTGGATGCGACTGTTGTTAGCACTGATACAAAAGCCGATACAAGAGTTGTTGCATTTGAAGTGGCTGATTTCTCAGCACCTATTCATACGAAGGTGATGGTATCTGTACCAGAACAAAACTATACAGGTAACCATGTTGTTCGGCTTGCTTTTGATCAAAAAAGCATCAAAGTAGCAACTGAAGTAGAAAAACCAGCAGCGTTGAAAGACGGCGCGTATACTATTGGTTTAAAAGTCTTGCACGAAAAAGAAGATAAAGATTCTTCAATGGCTAGATTCATTGAAACACCAGCAGCTCTTACAGTGAAAAACGGTAAAAACCTTGTAAGTTTAACATTAACGGATAATGAACAAATTACAGCATTCCAAGTAGAAAAAGACGGTAAAATGGTAGATGCAACTGTCGTTAGCGTAGATGAAAAAGCTAACAAAAAAGTCGTTACATTTGAAGTTGCAGACTTTGCTGTAATTACGAATGCAAAGGTAACAGTATCTGTGCCAGCGCAGAACTACACGGGTAACCATGTCGTTCGTCTTGCATTCGACAAAGCAAGCATTAAAGCAGACACAACTCAAAAACCAGTAGAAGTCATTAAAGTTCTATTCAAAGACATCGATCAATCATTTGCGAAACAATATATTGAAGCACTTACTGCTAAAGGAATTGTAAAAGGAAAAACAGCGACAACATTTGCTCCGGACGATCAAATTACAAGAGCACAATTTGCTGTTATCCTGTCACGTGCACTTGAGCTTCCAACACAAGGTTTTGAAGGTACATTCTCTGACGTATCCAAAAACATGGCTTGGGCTAACGCTGAAGTCGAAGCAGCAAATCGCGCAGGCATCGTTAAGGGGGCAGGTAACGGAAAGTTCCTTCCGAATGAACCGATTACTCGTCAACAAATGGCAACAATGATCATTCGTGCAATTGAATACAAAGATGCAAGCCTATTAAAAGGCGTAACTACAAAAGTATCATTTGCCGATACAAAAACGCTAAGTGCTGAGGCGAAAAAATCAATCGATTTGGCAGCAGGCCTTGGTATCATTAGTGGAAAAGAAGTAAAAGGTCAAAAAGTATTCGAACCACAAGCAGACGCAACACGTGCACATGCGACTAAAATGGTTTATCAGCTAGTAGAAAAGCTTAAATAATACTTTCTAACCCATCATGAATAAGCACTCGATCAATGCCGGCGTCACTGTACTTAGTGACCGCCGGCATTGTAGCGATTGCCGGAGAAAAAGTTCCTTATAAAGGAGAGATTTTAATTTGAAGAAAAAAATGATTGGCCTAGTCGCCATTTTATTTACGTTATTGACCCTACTCCCTACATTTATGCCCCTAAAAGCCGTAGCGGCATCACCTTATGCTGATGGTGAGTATTCGGTGCCGTTTAGTGTGTTAAAAGATACGGGCAGTGAGCCTTCAGCTACAGCGGAATATGTGGTGAGTCCGGCAAAACTGACTGTACAAAACGGCAAGATGCATATCATCATGACCTTGAATAATAGCTCCTGGTGGCAGTACTTTAAAGTGAACGGTACTGATGTACAAGTAATCAGTGAAGATGCGGCAAATGATAAACGTGTTGTACGATTTGAAGTGAAGGATTTAACACAATTAGTCGGCGCGAAAATTCATATTATCGTTACGGGAATTCCTGGTTTTAATTATGACAATAAATATGACATCCGTTTCAAATTTAACGTTACTAATATACCTTTAGCGCCTGTCGTTGAGAAACCAACACCTAAACCTGCTGAATCCGAAAAGGTGACGACTACGCCGTCGGCAAAACCAGCGGATACAAAAGTAGAGAAGAAACCAGAAGTAACGACAAAAGCAGAAGAAAAACCTGTACCTTCTAAAGAGGAAGTTGTTAGCCAGAAAACAGAAGAACCGGTCGTAGAAAAAGAACAAGCACCCACTGAAGCAGTTGAGCCGACGGAGTCTGTGGATGCCGAAGCAACGGTTAATAAAGAGAGTGCGGAAGAAGTAGAACTAGAAGTTGAAGAAGTACCTGAAGTGACAGCGGAATCGGCTGTTGAAGAAGTAGAAGCTATTTCAACATCAAATGCTAGTCTGATATGGTTCATTATTGTTATCGCAATTGTTCTGGCTAGTGCTGTAATACTATTCATAAGAAAACGAAAATCATAATTAACCCGGGCCTTGATTCGACATCAAGACCCTTCTTTAAGGAGTGGATCACAAGTATGCGGAAAGCACTTTATACAATGAGCTTGCTGATAATCGTCGTGTTGGCTGGTTGTTCATCACAAAATGAGGCGGAGGCTATTGATCCGACAGAGGATCGCATTGTCGCCACGACAGTTGCTTTGACAGAAATTATGGATGCACTTGAACTCGATTTAGTCGGTATTCCATCGAGTTATAAGGATTTACCAAAGCGTTATGAAGACGCTAAAGAAGTGGGCAATCCGATGAGTCCTGATATGGAAATGCTACTATCGTTGAAACCGACGGAAATACTATCTGTCACAACGTTAAAATATGATTTGCAAGAGATGTTTGATGAGCGGAACATTGACATGACCTATGTCAATTTGGAAAGCATCGATGCGATGCACAGTGAAATTTTAAAAATGGGCGAAAAATATGATCGTCAAACACAGGCGCAGGCGATTGTTGATCAATTTGAAACGAAAGTTGCTGAGATTGAGCAAGTAGCAGAAGGGCAAGAGCAACCCACCGTTCTAATCTTACTGGGGATCCCCGGCAGTTATCTTGTTGCAACCGAGCATTCTTATATCGGCGACCTTGTAAAGCGCAGTGGTGGGAAAAATGTCATCACTGGGGAGGACGTCGAGTTTTTATCATCTAATACGGAATATTTACAGCAAGCTAAACCAGATATTATTTTAAGGGCGGCCCATGGTATGCCCGATGAGGTCATTAAAATGTTTGATGATGAATTCCGAACGAACGATGTGTGGAAGCATTTTGAAGCTGTGAAAAATGACCGCGTTTATGATTTAGACGAACTTCTATTTGGGACAACGGGCAATCTAGCAGCTGTCGAAGCATTGGATGAGTTGCAAAAAATGTTGTATCCATAATTAAAGGTAGGGAAAATGATGTTTGCTAAAAATAAAAAAATGCTTAGTTTTGCCAGCGTCATCATACTACTCGTCATTGTCATTATTCAATCAGCCATTACGGGTAGCATAAAAGTTACACCGTTCGAGCTCATTCAAGGCTTATTTACGGGTACAAATGATGATGTAGCAATTATTAAAGATTTGCGACTGCCTCGTATTATCATTGCTTTGTTCGCAGGTGCAGCTTTGTCAGTAGCGGGTGTATTGCTACAAGCGGTTATGCGTAATCCTCTAGCTGACCCAGGCATTATCGGTGTTTCTGCGGGTGCAGGGTTTATGTCTATACTGGTCGTGGCTTTATTCCCAACGTTGTATTTCTTTGTGCCACTATTCGCCTTTTTAGGCGGAGCATTGGCGTTTTTCCTTGTCTATTCACTCTCTTGGAAATCAGGGCTTGATCCGTTACGCATGATTTTAATCGGGATTGCGGTCAATGCTTTATTCACTGGGCTTAGTCAAGGGTTAGGGTTTAGTGGCGGCGCATTGACGCAGTCCCTGAGTCAGACGCTGACCTCGACGTTGACGATGAAGAAATGGAGCGATGTCGATGTCATCGTTTTATATGGCACCATTGGGCTTGTGCTAGCGTTTGGTGTGTATGCATGGTGTAATTACTTGGCGTTAGAAGATCGAACAGCGAAAAACTTAGGCGTCAATGTCAATTTGGCACGCTTTGTCATTTCGTTAGTCGCAGTTCTGCTCGCATCTGTTGCAACATCCATTGCGGGACTCTTTGCCTTCGTCGGACTTCTTATCCCACATATTGGCCGTTCACTTGTCGGTACGGATCACAAAGTCCTTATCCCGTTTTCAGCCTTGGCAGGAGCGTTACTCATTTTAACAGCTGATACACTTGGCAGAACAATGATCGCACCGAATGAAATTCCCGCATCTATTATTATGGCCGTCATCGGAGGACCTTTCCTCATATTCTTACTAAGAAAGAGTGATCGTATTTATGGACATTAAGGATATTACTTTTTCGTACGATAAAAAAGTCAATACGCTACATAGTGTCACAAGTACAATCGATAGTGGGAAAATTACAACGATCATTGGACCGAATGGCTGCGGCAAATCAACGCTGCTTGGCGTCATCTCGAATAATTACCATCCGCAAAGTGGTCAAGTACGATTAGATGGTAAAGCACTTACAGACTTTAAACCGAAGGAATTGGCGAAGAAATTAGCCGTTGTCCATCAGCAAAATAAGGCACCTTCTGATATGACCGTTGAAAAGCTAACGAGCTATGGGCGAATACCTTATAAAAATCTGTTCTCCACAACGACAGAGGAAGACGAGCAAGCCGTTGAGTGGGCACTTGAGTGTACGAACTTGACGGACAAAAGAAAAGTTCCGATTGACGAGTTGTCAGGTGGTCAAATGCAGCGCGTGTGGATTGCGATGGCATTGGCACAAAAAACACCCTATCTATTTTTAGATGAACCGACGACTTATCTCGATATTTATTACCAATATGAGCTACTGGAATTAATTAAGAGCTTAAATCGTACACATGGCATGTCGATTGTCATGGTGCTGCATGATATTAACCAAGCCATCCGCTATAGCGACACCATCATTGCAATGAAAAATGGACAAGTCGTTGTGAAAGGTGAGCCAAGCGAAGTGATAACGGCGAAAACAGTGAAAGAGATTTATGGCGTTGACGTTGTCGTAAAAACAGGTGAGCAGACAGGAATGTACATTGTTCCTGTCGGCATATGAAATTAAATAGGCAGACACCATTTCGATGATAGAGATGGTGTTTTTTTTTGCGCTGTTAGCATTTTGTTGGAGACTTTCGCAAAATGGTTAGAGAGTTATCAAGTTTCGTTGAAAGCTTTCATGTTTTAGTTGGACACTTCGAAGATTTTGTTGGAAACCCAGCATATTGTTGCACACTTTCACAAAATGGTTGGAGAGTTATCAAGTTTTGTTGGAAGCTTTCATGTTTTAGTTGGACACTTCGAAGATTTTGTTGGAAACCCAGCATATTGTTGCACACTTTCACAAAATGGTTGGAGAGTTATCAAGTTTTGTTGGAAGCTTTCATGTTTTAGTTGGACACTTCGAAGATTTTGTTGGAAACCCAGCATATTGTTGCACACTTTCACAAAATGGTTGGAGAGTTATCAAGTTTTGTTGGAAGCTTTCATGTTTTAGTTGGACACTTCGAAGATTTTGTTGGAAACCCAGCATATTGTTGCACACTTTCACAAAATGGTTGGAGAGTTATCAAGTTTTGTTGGAAGCTTTCATGTTTTAGTTGGACACTTCGAAGATTTTGTTGGAAACCCAGCATATTGTTGCACACTTTCACAAAATGGTTGGAGAGTTATCAAGTTTTGTTGGAAGCTTTCATGTTTTAGTTGGACACTTCGAAGATTTTGTTGGAAACCCAGCATATTGTTGCACACTTTCACAAAATGGTTGGAGAGTTATCAAGTTTTGTTGGAAGCTTTCATGTTTTAGTTGGACACTTCGAAGATTTTGTTGGAAACCCAGCATATTGTTGCACACTTTCACAAAATGGTTGGAGAGTTATCAAGTTTTGTTGGAAGCTTTCATGTTTTAGTTGGACACTTCGAAGATTTTGTTGGAAACCCAGCATATTGTTGCACACTTTCACAAAATGGTTGGAGAGTTATCAAGTTTTGTTGGAAGCTTTCATGTTTTAGTTGGACACTTCGAAGATTTCGTTGGAAACCCAGCATATTGTTGCACACTTTCACAAAATGGTTGGAGAGTTATCAAGTTTTGTTGGAGGCTTTCATGTTTTAGTTGTACACTTCGAAGATTTCGTTTGGGACCCAGCATTTGGTTGCATACTTTCACAAAATGGTTGGGGAGTTATCAAGTTTTGTTGGAGGCTTTCATGTTTTAGTTGGACACTTCGATGATTACGTTGGAAACCCAGCATTTAGTTGCACACTTTCACAAAATGGTTGGCGAGTTATCAAGTTTTGTTGTACGCTTTCATGTTTTAGTTCGACACTTCGATGATTTCGTTGGAAACCCAGCATTTGGTTGCACACTATACACATTTCGTCTCGAATTGTGGCTCTCGTTACAGCTACAATTCGAAGTGCATAAAAAGTGCCAGTGCTTGGATTAGGTGCCTAGAGTACACATAGTAAAAAAAACTTTTAATCTTGAGAAAAAATCTTGTATGCAATATATCGCGGTATGTCGGGATTTGTAAGCGCATTCAATCAAACTCACTATTTGTAATTGGCTAATTATTTAAAAAAGACTGTTGACTCTAGTAGAAATCCAAGATATGATGGCTTCAATCCAATATTAGTTCGTGATTCAAATCACAAACTTTTAAACAAAAACGAGTAATCATACAAAATATATGAACGATGAAGAATTGAACTTTATTTTTCAATTAATATGTGAGTGATTTGATTAGGAGAGAGTGCGAATGAGAAGTGACATGATAAAAAAAGGTGTGGATCGCGCACCTCACAGAAGTTTGCTCTACGCGACTGGTATAAAAACAAAGGATTTAGAGAAACCGTTTATTGGTGTCTGTAACTCATATATTGATATTATTCCGGGACATAAACACCTAAACAAATTCGCGGAAATTGTTAAAGAAGCCATTTGGGAAGCCGGCGGGGTTCCGTTTGAATTCAACACAATTGGTGTTGACGATGGTATTGCGATGGGACATATCGGTATGCGGTATTCATTGCCAAGCCGAGAGCTCATTGCCGATTCAGCAGAAACGGTCATTAACGCACACTGGTTTGACGGTGTGTTCTACATTCCAAACTGTGACAAAATCACACCAGGAATGCTAATGGCGGCGGTTCGTACGAATGTCCCTTCTGTCTTTGTATCTGGCGGTCCGATGGAGGCCGGCGTATCAGCGGAAGGAAATGCATTATCGCTCACTTCAGTATTTGAAGGGGTCGGCGCTTACAAGGCAGGCAAAATGACTGCCGAAGAACTTCTCGATATTGAAAACAATGCTTGTCCAACATGTGGCTCATGTTCAGGGATGTTCACAGCGAATTCCATGAACTGCTTGATGGAAATGGTCGGTCTTGCACTTCCAGGAAACGGAACAATTGTAGCTACTTCAAATGAACGTCATCGTCTCATTAAAGAAGCAGCTAAGCACTTGATTCGAATGGTAAAAGAAGATGTGAAGCCGCGTGACATCGTTACAAAAGAAGCCATTGACGATGCATTCGCTTTAGATATGGCGATGGGTGGTTCAACAAATACAGTTCTCCATACATTAGCCCTTGCACATGAAGCAGAAATTGATTATAACGTTCATGATATTAACGTAGTGGCAGAGCGCGTTCCTTATTTAGCGAAAATTATGCCAGCTTCAGACGTTTCAATGGATGATATTTTTAGAGCAGGCGGCGTAAGTGCAATTATTAATGAATTAACTAAAATACCAGGTGCTATTCACCCTGACCGTATTACGATAACAGGCAAAACGATTGGTGAAGATGTGGCAGATTATCCGATTCTCAACGACAAAATCATTCGGACGAAAGATAATCCGCATAGCAAGGTCGGTGGCTTATCCGTTCTATTCGGAAACATCGCTCCAGATGGTGGAGTCATTAAAGTAGGTGCTGTTGATCCGTCGATTAAAGAATTCCGTGGTGAAGCAATCGTCTTTGAATCACAAGATGATGCACAAGAGAACATCGATAATGGCACTGTACGCGAAGGTCATGTCGTGGTCATTCGTTACGAAGGACCAAAAGGTGGACCAGGAATGCCAGAAATGCTTGCGCCGACATCCGCAATTCAAGGACGCGGTTTAGGCACGAAGGTAGCCCTCATTACTGACGGACGATTCTCCGGAGCTTCTCGTGGGATTTCAATCGGACATATATCACCAGAAGCTGCTGATGGTGGGCCAATCGCACTTGTTGAAAATGGCGACATCATCGCGATTGATTTAATAAATAGAACAATTGAACTCGAAGTTGCCGATGAAGTTTTAGCAGAACGTAAATCGAACTTACAACCGTTCGAACCGAAAATTAAAAAAGGCTGGTTAGCTAGATATTCAGCACTTGTGACATCTGCAAGTACTGGTGGCGTAATGAAAATTTAACTTTATTCTGCCGAGGTACAATTGAATAAATTAACTCGTTGATGAGGTAAAAGTGGTTGGAATTCGTATTCACAGAGAGCCGGTGGTGCTGAAAGCCGGTAATACAACCAACCGCGACATCCCCTCGGAGTGGATTGCTGAAACTAATGCAACAATAGGCAATCTCGGGCGTAGAGAAATCTGTGCTCGTTAGCAACGAATAGACTCGTCTATTCATAAGGTAGCGAATTTGCTACGAACAAGGGTGGTACCATGAAAAGCTTTTTCATCCCTATGTAAAGAAGGATATTTCTTTGCGTGGATGAAAAGCTTTTTTTATTTAATGAATTAATTGATTATTTAAATAACCATAAAACAGTAAGGAGGAGTTTGTAGATGAATGCTGGAGTTCAAGCGAAGCAAGTAACAACTGAAATGGCACCGGAAACTGTGACTGAACAACAAACAAACCAACCGAAAGATGGGTCGGCTGTTCTTATTCAAGCATTGAAGGACCAAGGTGTCGAAGTAATTTTCGGCTATCCTGGTGGGGCTGTTTTACCGATTTATGATGCGCTGTATAAAAACCCTATTTCTCACATACTTGCTCGTCATGAACAAGGTGCGATTCATGCGGCGGAAGGTTATGCACGTGTTTCTGGAAAACCTGGCGTTGTCATTGCAACATCTGGTCCAGGAGCAACGAACCTAGTGACAGGTATTACGGATGCGATGATGGATTCGTTACCGCTAGTTGTTTTCACAGGTCAAGTTGCAAGCTCGGTTATTGGGACGGATGCCTTTCAGGAAGCCGATATTATTGGGATCACGCAACCGATTACGAAGCATAACTACCAAGTGAATAACATGGCAGATTTGCCAAGAATCATAAAAGAAGCATTTCATATCGCTTCAACAGGGCGTAGAGGCCCAGTTCTAGTCGATATCCCGAAGGACATTGCAACTGGATTGTTCGTGCCAGTTGAAGATGCGGATACAGAAGTCAATTTACCGGGTTACCAGCCGACAACGACTCCAAACTTTTTACAAATACAAAAAGCAGCACAAGCTATTTCCCAAGCGGAAAAGCCACTTATCCTTGCAGGTGCCGGTATTCTTCACGCACAAGCGATGGACGAATTGAAAGAATTCGTAGAAAAACATCAAATCCCGGTGACCAATACGCTTCTTGGGCTAGGGGGCATCCGTGGCGATCACGAATTATTCCTTGGAATGGCGGGTATGCACGGAACGGTCACTTCCAACATGGCACTTTATAAATGTGACGTGCTTATCAATATTGGTGCACGCTTCGATGACAGGCTGACGGGCAATCTAGAAAAGTTCGCTCCAAACGCAAAAGTTATTCATATCGACATCGACCCTGCTGAAATCGGTAAAAACGTTCCAACGGAAATTCCGATTGTGGCAGATGCCAAAGAAGCATTGCGAGCGCTTTTAAAACAACAAATTACTGTAACAGAAACAGCTGATTGGCTAGCGTACTTAAAAGAGTCAATGAAGGAATATCCTCTATGGTACAACACCGATGACAATGCTTTACTTGCTCAACAAGCAGTAGAAATCATCCACCGAGTAACGAATGGAGATGCCATTGTCTCGACAGATGTCGGCCAGCATCAGATGTGGGCGGCACAGTATTATCCGCTGAACAATCCAGATCACTGGGTAACTTCAGGTGGACTTGGAACAATGGGATTCGGCTTCCCTGCAGCAATCGGCGCACAAATTGCAAAGCCGGATAAACGTGTTGTTGCCATTGTTGGAGATGCGGGCTTCCAAATGACTGCACAGGAATTATCTTTACTGCAAGAGCTTCGTATTCCAGTCAAAGTTGTAATTTTAAACAACGAAGCACTTGGCATGGTTCGCCAATGGCAGGAGACGTTTTACGAGGAACGCTACTCACAGTCCTTGATACCTGTTCAACCTGATTTCGTCAAACTGGCAGAAGCCTATGACATTAAGGGGTATCGAATCAACACATTGGAAGAAGCTGAAACAGTATTCCGAGAAGCACTTTTGTCGGATGAACCCGTTTTGATTGATTGCCGAGTGAAACGATTAGAAAACGTTTATCCGATGGTAGCGCCAGGTAAAGGCGTACATGAAATGATTGGGGTGAGCCCGAAATGAGAAGAGTCATTACTGTAACGGTTATTAATCAAAGTGGTGTTTTGAACCGGGTCACGGGTCTATTGATGAAAAGGCAGTTCAACATTGAAAGCATTACTGTCGGTCACACAGACCAGCCCGACAGGTCCAAAATGACGTTCATCGTCAATGTGAATGATGAACAAAAAATTGAGCAGCTCGTTAAACAGCTATCCAAACAAATTGATGTCTTGAAAGTCAATGATATTACAGACAAATCCATTGTTATGCGGGAGCTTGCTTTAGTAAAAGTCATTTCACCGCCTCATGTTAGAAGTGAAATGAACAGCATCATCGAGCCATTCCGGGCGAGAATTCTCGACTCTAGTAAAAGCGTGGTGACCTATCAAGTCGTCGGTCATCCGGAAAAAATTGAAGCATTCATTGAATTGCTCAAACCATACGGCATCAAGGAATTGACGCGAACAGGTGCAACAGCGATGACACGCGATATGCAAAAAATCCAGTCACCACAGTTATCGATTTTAAAACAGTAACGAAGAATTCATGGTATACCCATATGATTCTATAAAAAAACAAACAACCTACTAGGAGGAAATTAAAATGACAAAAATGTACTATAACCAAGATATCAACGAGGCAGTTCTACAGGATAAAAAAATCGCGGTAATCGGATACGGTTCACAAGGTCACGCACATGCTCGTAACCTGCAAGATTCAGGATTTAATGTAGTTGTTGGTGTACGTCCAGGTAAATCTTTTGATCAAGCGAAACAAGATGGTCTTCAAGTAACAACTGTAAAAGAAGCTGCAGAGCAAGCAGACTTCATCATGATCCTATTGCCAGATGAAAGGCAAAAACAAGTTTACGAAGAAGAAATTGCTCCAGCTCTTACAGCAGGAAAATCACTTGTCTTCGCACACGGTTTTAACGTTCACTTCGGCCAAATCAAACCGCCAGCGGATGTTGACGTATTCCTAGTTGCACCAAAAGGACCAGGACATCTCGTTCGTAGAACATTTGAAGCAGGCGCAGGTGTACCGGCATTGTTCGCCATCTATCAAGACGTATCTGGTAAAGCGAAAGACGTTGCACTTGCATACGCAAAAGGTATTGGCTCTGCACGCGGTGGGGTTCTTGAAACAACATTTGAAGAAGAAACAGTTACGGATCTATTCGGTGAGCAAGCAGTCCTTTGCGGTGGCTTAACATCACTCGTAAAAGCAGGATTTGAAACACTTGTAGAAGCAGGTTACCAACCAGAGCTTGCTTATTTTGAAACATTGCACGAAACAAAACTAATCGTTGACTTGATGTATGAAGGCGGAATGGCAGGCATGCGCTACTCCATCTCAGATACAGCTGAGTGGGGTGACTTCGTTTCAGGACCACGCGTTGTCGATGCAGATACAAAAGCACGCATGAAAGATATCCTAACTGACATCCAATCAGGTAAATTTGCGAAGGAATGGATTGAAGAAAACGAAAACGGTCGTCCAAACTTCAATCGTATTGAACAAGCAGAAGCGAAGCACCAAATCGAAGAAGTGGGTCAAAAGCTTCGTGCAATGATGCCATTTGTGAATGAAGGTGCCAAAACAAAAGAGGAAGAAGTGGTGGGCAGTGCGAAAAATTGACATATTTGATACAACACTTCGGGACGGCGAACAATCAGCCGGCATTAATCTAAATACGGCTGAGAAATTAGAAATTGCCAAACAGCTTGAACGATTCGGGGCAACAATTATTGAAGCAGGGTTTCCTGCTTCATCCCCGGGTGATTTTGAAGCGGTTCAACGCATTGCGAATACGGTAAAGAATTCGACAGTGACAGGTCTTGCTCGGGCGATGAAAAGCGATATTGAAACGTCATGGGAAGCACTTCGTGGTGCGGAACAACCTCATTTACACGTATTTTTAGCAACATCACCCATTCACATGGAATACAAGCTGCAAAAAACACCCGATCAAGTGGTAGACATTGCAGTAGAAGCTGTGAAATATGCACGTAAGTTTTTCCCGACTGTCCAATGGTCAGCAGAGGATGCATTCCGCTCCGATTGGGAATTCCTCGTTCGCATTATCAATCCAGTCATTGCTGCAGGTGCAACAGTGATCAATATTCCCGACACAGTCGGCTATGCTACGCCACAAGAATACGGCGCATTGTTCAAGTACTTGAAAGAAAATGTGACAGGTATCGATAAAGTAAAACTATCTGCACATTGCCATAATGACTTAGGGATGGCTGTCGCCAACTCCATCGCCGCGATTGAAAACGGTGCGGATCAGGTGGAAGGGACAATTAACGGTATCGGTGAACGAGCTGGAAATGCGGCACTTGAAGAAATTGCAGTTGCGCTACATATCCGCAAAGACTTTTATGGTTTTGAAACAGGTATTAATTTGCAGGAAATTAAACGCACAAGTCAGCTTGTAAGCCAATTGACGGGCGTTGTTATCCAACCGAATAAGGCAGTCGTAGGGAAAAATGCTTTCGCACACGAATCGGGTATTCACCAAGACGGTTATTTGAAAAATCGTCAAACGTATGAAATTATTACACCCGAACTAATCGGTGATAAAACGGAGCCATTGGCACTTGGTAAGCACTCTGGACGTCATGCCTTCAAGGATCGTGCCATTACGATGGGCTTTGAATTAAATGATGAGAAATTAAACCAAGCGTTTGCGGAGTTCAAAAAACTTGCAGACCGTAAAAAAGAAATTACAGAAGATGATTTGTTCGTTTTATTCACAGATCAACAAATTAAATATAAAGATACACCTGTCTATGAATTGATAAATGTCCAAGTGCAGTACGGGACAGCTAATATTCCGACAGCGACTGTTTCAGCGATTGAACCGAGTGGTGAAGAAATTACTGTTTCAGCGACAGGTGCCGGATCAGTGGAGGCTATTTTCAATACAGTGGAACAGTTGGTCACAGGAGAAGTCCATATTCTTGATTATCGTGTAACATCGATTGGCAAGGGACGCGATGCACTCGGTGAAGCTGTTGTTAATTTAAGCATTGATGGTGAAGTGTCTATCGGGCGTGATGTTGCACAGGATGTATTGCAAGCGTCTGCTAAAGCTTATTTAAATGCCATTAACAGACATTTGATGAAAAAAGCAAATCCAGTGAGAACAGCTGTATCTGAATTAAATTAAAACAAGGAGGAGAAGTCCTATGGAAAAGAGAGTAGCGGTATTACCAGGCGATGGAATTGGACCAGAAGTGACGGCGGCAGCAGTAAAGGTGCTAGAAACGATTGGAAGACGCTTTAATCATACATTTCATATTGAATACGGGGCAATCGGTGGCAATGCGATTGACCAATTTAACAATCCACTTCCGGATGAAACAATTAAGCTTTGCGAAAAGAGTGATGCCGTTCTCCTCGGAGCAGTAGGCGGACCAAAATGGGATCAGAATCCATCGGAGCTACGTCCAGAAAAAGGGCTATTGGCTATCCGGAAACATTTTGACCTGTTTGCTAATCTTCGTCCGGTAGCTGCAGTACCATCTTTACTCCATGCATCTCCTCTAAAAGAAGAAGTGGCGAAGGATGTCAACATGATGATTGTCCGCGAGTTAACGGGCGGCATCTACTTTGGTCAACCGAGTAGACGGACAGAGAGTGCGGCCGTTGACTCACTCGTATATACACGAGATGAGATTGAGCGTATTGTGGAAAAAGCATTTGAATTGGCTAGACTGCGTCGCGGAAAAGTGACGTCTGTCGATAAAGCAAACGTGCTAGAATCCAGTAAGCTATGGCGTGAAGTGGTGGAAGAGAAGAAAAAAGCGTATCCAGATATCGAAGTGGAGCACGCATTAGTCGACTCTTGTGCGATGAAATTAATTACGAATCCGGCAGCATTTGATGTTGTCGTTACTGAAAATATGTTTGGTGACATTTTGAGTGATGAGGCATCTGTTATTACGGGGTCTCTTGGTGTGTTGCCATCCGCGAGTATTAACGGGGATAACTTTGGATTATATGAGCCAGTTCATGGGTCAGCTCCTGAAATCGCAGGTCAAGATATTGCCAATCCAGCAGCAACGATTTTATCGGTTGCGATGATGTTGAAATATTCCTTTGACTTGAAAACAGAGGCGGCAGCGATTGAAGCAGCGGTTAACACAGTGTTCGAGGACGGCTTCTTCACAGCGGATCTTGCTTCACCGGGACAACGGGTTTTATCGACAAAAGAATGGGCTGCCAAAGTTGTGGATGAATTAGATACGCAATTCGTTTCCAATAGCATTATGTTTTCATACGTTTAATTTAATTCAGCTTGGCCAAAAGCCCAGCTGAATTAAATTAGGCCTCCGGCGGATGTCACAGATGTTGAAAGGAGTTAATTGAGCAAGCTCAATTCAAAATCTGGACGCAAATACGCCAAGGCGTATTTGATTGAAGTACATTAAAAAGAGGGAATGGGCATACCGTCCATCTTCCCTCTTAGATTTTTTATAAGTATCTATAATAGGAAGGAGAAGCACACATGGCTAAAAATATTATTGAGAAGATTTGGGATCAGCATGTCGTATACGAAGAACAGGGGAAGCCGGATTTGCTCTATATCGACCTTCATTTATTACATGAGGTGACTTCTCCACAGGCATTTGAAGGGCTAAGATTGGCGAATCGGACTGTACGACGTCCTGATTTATGCTTTGCGACGATGGACCATAACGTTCCAACGCGTAACAGGAATGCCATTAAAGATCCGATTGCGCGGAAGCAAATTAACACGTTGCAATCCAATTGTGATGAATTCGGCATTGAGCTTGCGAATATGGATCACCCAGACCAAGGAATTGTTCATATTATCGGACCAGAACTTGGACTGACACAACCGGGGAAAACAATTGTTTGTGGAGATAGCCATACGTCAACACATGGTGCGTTTGGAGCGATTGCATTCGGTATCGGAACGAGTGAAGTGGAGCACGTCCTCTCGACACAAACGCTATGGCAAGCCAAGCCGAAAACGATGGAAATCCGCATCAATGGAAAACTTGGTTTCGGTGTGACAGCAAAAGACATTATTTTAGCGATCATTGCGAAGTTTGGCATCGATATGGGAACAGGGCATATCGCAGAATATACAGGTGAAGCGATCCGAAATCTAACGATGGAGGAACGGATGACGATTTGTAATATGTCGATTGAAGCAGGCGCGAAAGCCGGTTTAATCAGCCCGGACGAAACGACAGTTGCTTACTTAAAAGGTCGCAGATATGTTCCAGAAGGGGAAGCATTCGACGAGGCGGCGGCATCTTGGTTGTCCCTTGCATCTGACGAAGGCGCGACATATGACAAAGTTGTTGAAATTGATGCTGATGAAATCGAACCATTTGTGACATGGGGAACAAACCCAGCGATGGGATCAGGTATTTCAGCGCATGTCCCTTATGCGAAGGACTTTGAATCGGAGTCAGACAAAGAGGCTTTGAAGCAGGCGCTTGCTTATATGGGACTTGAAGAAGGAGTACCTTTGACTTCTATTGATATCCAACATGTATTTATTGGTTCCTGTACAAATGCAAGACTAAGCGATTTGCGTGCTGCTGCCAAGGTGATTGAAGGGAAGAAAGTCCATTCATCCGTGACTGCAATTGTCGTGCCTGGTTCACGTACGGTTAAAAAACAGGCGGAAGATGAAGGACTCGATGCTATTTTCCAAGCAGCAGGATTCGAATGGCGAGAGTCAGGTTGCAGTATGTGTCTGGCAATGAATGATGACGTTGTGCCAGCTGGAGAACGTTGTGCTTCGACGTCAAACCGTAACTTCGAAGGACGTCAAGGTGCCGGTGCTCGTACACATCTAATGAGCCCAGCGATGGCGGCTGCTTCGGCAATTGCAGGCCACTTCGTTGACGTCAGAGAATTACAAAGTACAAATGCATAACGGAGGGAGATGAGTAGATGGAACCGATTAATGAAGTGAACAGTGTTGTAACGCCACTTGATCGTAAAAACGTAGATACAGACCAAATTATTTCGAAAGAATTTCTTAAACGGATTGAGCGTACCGGATTCGGTAAATATGTATTCTATCACTGGCGTTTTAATGAGGATGGCAGTGAAATAAAAGATTTCGTGCTCAACGATGAGCGATTCAAAGGATCGAAAATTTTGGTTGCTCATGAAAACTTCGGTTGTGGCTCTTCTCGTGAGCATGCACCTTGGTCCATTTTAGATTATGGATTCAATGTCGTCATCGCTCCGAGTTTTGCAGATATTTTTCACAACAACTGTATGAAGAATGGCCTGCTTCCTATTAAATTAACGGTTTCTGAAGTAGAAGAGTTGTTGGCGAATGGTCAACAGCAGCCTTATTCGGTAGAGGTTAATTTAGAAAAGCAAACGGTGACAGGACAGGATGGCAAGACGTATTCGTTTGACATTGACCCGTACTACAAACAAATGTTGTTAAATGGTTGGGATGAGATTTCGTTGACTTTCCAATATGAAGATCATATTGCGAAGTACGAGGAACGAGTGAAACAGTCAGTATAATAGAAGAGGCTATCTAGGAAGTTAGTTTACACTGACTACCTAGATAGCCCCAATTTTTATATTACACCAAAATATTGTTTTCATTACGTCGACAAGCATTATCGGAAGGTTTTCAATCAATTGCAGAAAGTTATCGATCAATTTGGAGTCATTATCAATCAATTGCCAAGAGTTATCGATCAATTCAAGGCCGTTATCAATCAATTCAGCAGAGTTATCGTCATTTAGCTCATCGAAGTGGCAAAGCTCTAAGAAGAATCTTGTTCTTGTTTATCTCCTTTTTAAAGCTTCTTTACACGCACTTGTATTAATTGATGCTCAAGCCTGCACTTGCTTCTCCTGTCAAAGTGTTTACTAGATTAATACCGCTAGCAGTTGCAGAAAATACCATTAACAAACGGTCACCTGCATTGACATTAAAAGAGAAGCCACTTGCGGTATCGGCAACTGCCGTACCAATCGAGATTGTGCTAGGGAACGCTAGATTTACTGTGACGCCAGTAGCGTTAAAGGTGCTGCTATCCCCGATTGCACGATATATTTCCGCATGAACAGTCATTGTGGACAATGGAAGGTTCAACCCGACAGTACTTCTGAAAAATGCTGATATACTTGTCAGTGTTCCTGTACGAGGAACCATAAAGGCTAAGTTGCTAAGAGCTGGAAGTGTGAATGAACCGCCAGCGATGGAAACGCCGGCCATAGAAGTCCCAAACCCTATAAGGGCTGGAGTGCCGACTAATCCTAAGGCTAACGTGTTCAATGTGACGATTGAAGTTCCAGAAGCAAATGGAATTAGCGCGCTAACACCCGGAATCCCTTGAGTTCCAGTTTCCCCCGTAGGTCCGGTTGGCCCTGTAGGTCCAGTGGCGCCAGTAGGTCCTGTTACGCCTTGAATTCCCTGGATTCCCTGAGGTCCAGTGTCTCCCGTTATCCCTTGAATCCCTTGGATTCCCTGCGGTCCAGTGTCTCCCGTTATCCCTTGTATACCTTGAATCCCTTGAGGTCCAGTCGCCCCGGTAGGTCCTGTAACACCTTGAATCCCTTGGATTCCCTGCGGTCCAGTGTCTCCCGTTATTCCTTGTATACCTTGAATTCCTTGAGGTCCAGTCGCCCCCGTAGGTCCGGTTGGCCCTGTAGGTCCAGTGGCGCCAGTAGGTCCGGTACCGCCTTGAATCCCCTGGAGTCCCTGCGGTCCAGTGTCTCCCGTTATCCCTTGTATACCTTGAATCCCTTGAGGTCCAGTCGCCCCGGTAGGTCCTGTAACACCTTGAATCCCTTGGATTCCCCGCGGTCCAGTGTCTCCCGTTATTCCTTGTATACCTTGAATTCCGTGAGGTCCAGTCGCCCCCGTAGGTCCGGTTGGCCCTGTAGGTCCAGTGGCGCCAGTAGGTCCGGTAACGCCTTGAATCCCCTGGATTCCCTGCGGTCCAGTGTCTCCCGTTATTCCTTGTATACCTTGAATCCCTTGCTGTCCAGTCGCCCCTGTAGGTCCAGTCGCACCAGTGGGTCCTATTACGCCTTGAATCCCCTGGAGTCCCTGCGGTGCAGTGTCTCCCGTTATTCCTTGTCTACCTTGAATCCCTTGCTGTCCCGTCGCCCCTGTAGGTCCAGTGGCGCCAGTAGGTCCGGTTACGCCTTGAATCCCCTGGAGTCCCTGCGGTGCAGTGTCTCCCGTTATTCCTTGTCTACCTTGAATCCCTTGCTGTCCCGTCGCCCCTGTAGGTCCAGTGGCGCCAGTAGGTCCGGTAACGCCTTGAAGCCCCTGGATTCCCTGCGGTCCAGTGTCTCCTGTTATTCCTTGTATTCCTTGAATCCCTTGAGGTCCAATTGCCCCCGTAGATCCTGTAGGTCCAGTGGCACCAGTAGGTCCGGTAACGCCTTGAATCCCCTGGAGTCCCTGCGGTGCAGTGTCTCCCGTTATTCCTTGTATTCCTTGAATCCCTTGAGGTCCAATTGCCCCCGTAGATCCTGTAGGTCCAGTGGCTCCAGTAGGTCCCGTGACGCCTTGAATCCCGTGTGGTCCGGTTGCTCCAGTCGCTCCAGTGACACCTTGAATCCCTTGAGGCCCTGTTGCCCCCGTAGAACCTGTAGGTCCAGTGGCACCAGTAGGTCCGGTAACGCCTTGACTCCCTTGTGGTCCGGTTGCTCCAGTCGCGCCAGTTACACCTTGGATCCCTTGAGGCCCTGTTGCCCCCGTAGAACCTGTAGGTCCAGTGGCACCAGTAGGTCCGGTAACGCCTTGACTCCCTTGTGGTCCGGTTGCTCCAGTCGCGCCAGTTACACCTTGGATCCCTTGAGGCCCTGTTGCCCCCGTAGAACCTGTAGGTCCAGTGGCACCAGTAGGTCCGGTAACGCCTTGACTCCCTTGTGGTCCGGTTGCTCCAGTCGCCCCCGTTGGACCTGTACCACCTGTTTGTCCAGTCGCTCCGGTTACACCTTGAATACCTTGGGTCCCTTGAGGTCCTTGTGCTCCCGTTACGCCTTGAATCCCCTGAACTCCTTGAGGTCCTTGTGCTCCAGTTACACCTTGAATTCCCTGAATCCCCTGAGGTCCAGTTGCCCCCGTTGCGCCCGTTGCGCCTGTTGCGCCTGTTGCGCCCGTTGCGCCTGTTGCGCCTGTTGCGCCCGTTGCGCCTGATGCGCCCGTTGCGCCTGTTGCGCCCGTTGCGCCTGTTGCGCCTGTTGCACCTGTTGCTCCTGTTGCTCCAGTCGGTCCAGTCGGTCCAGTTGCACCAGTGATTCCCATTGGACCTTGGGCTCCTGTAGGTCCTGGTGGTCCAGTAGGTCCGGTCGGTCCAGTCGCTCCTTGACATTGACAACAATATGAGCAGTTATTGCATTCGCAACACTCATTACATCCACTGCAACTACTAGATTCATTACATTTACTAGATTGTTGCCGCATATAATTATAAAAATTCATTTTATCCCTCCTTTCCGTAACATCTTATTCGCAATAGAGATGAAGGGACGGGCAATCAACTATTTGCGTTTAAAATACTTACATAGATGAGTCAATTTAATAATTGGCTATTTCATCCTAAAAAAACTAAGCGCGATATGATTATTCGTTTTGATATTCATTTATATGGCGCATTATTTACGCAGTCTGCAACGATGTCCAACCAATTCCCCGTTGATTGTAGCTAAAATCACCATCGTTCCGGTTTAAGGTTAATTGCTCAATTATTATCTATTTTCAACATATCCTCTAAATATTTTTTATTGCCGACTATCCTATCATCCGTCGGTTTATACTTTCTGGCTAACTCGTTATGGTGATAAGCTTTTTCATATTGTTTCAATCGATCATAGAGAACGCATAATTGAAGATGTGGTAACCAAGTAGAAAATGCTGTGCTTTGAAAACTTAGCTGCTGTTGTTCTTCATATAGCAACGCCCTATGGTACCAGTGAATAGCTACTTCGTTTTTGCCTTGTTCCATAAAGTAATAGCCAAGTCGACAACAAGTCTCAGGTCGCGGAACGTCATAGGTAAGAGTTTGTAAAGTTGCGTGCAGTGCACTTTCTTCGTCATTTAATTCATAATAGCAATTGGCGAGCTTCAAACATGCCCGAATATTATCCTCCACCCAGCCTAATTTTGAATCTAGAAACTGCCTATAATAATGGCTAGCTTCTTCAAAAAGACTATGATCCATTAGCTCATTGGCATAATAGAATGTATCCCGTGGAGAGAGTGTTTCACCTGATTCAATCAACTTACGATAAATCCTAAGATTACGCTCGCTATCATGGGTTAAGGGGCAGTGGGTGACGGCGGCATCTCCATCCATTAGATTTCCCGATACAGAAAGAAACTCATGTACTGCGCCAATCCACTGAAAATGATTTTCTCTTTTAACTAAGCGGTATCTTCTCAATCGGGAAGTTACATTTCCCACCTCATCAAAACTTAAATGGTAGTTCAATGAAACGGCATCGGTTGCAGGAGACAACGACTGCTTTAGCAATATGAACTTCTTGCGGTCTTCTTCTGTAAAAATATCATCGGCATCCAACCAAAGAATATAGTCCTGCGTCGCCTGTTGAAATGAAAAATTACGTGCTGCTGCAAAATCATCGACCCATTGAAAATCAACAATACGGTTTGTATACTTTTTCACAATTTCTTTTGTTCGGTCACTCGAACCTGTATCTACGATAATTATCTCATCGACTAGCCCACTAACCGACTCCAAGCATCTTCCGATGACCTCTTCCTCATTTTTTACAATCATGCATAAACTAATTGTGATCATTTTTATCCCTCCGAGCATTTTCATTCTATGTATATGCGAAAGAGAATAGTGTGGTAATGCAAGGGGCAACTAGCTAGGCAGGAGGCATCTTCAAGCGCTAATTACTGAGCGTAGATCAGCATCTATTTTACGAAAAGCGTATTGACAACTAAATCTCTTTGTTGTTATAGTGTGTGTAACCGGTTACACATTAGGTTGAAGGGGTGTACTAGTTGGCGAATATTCGAGATGTAGCGAAGAAAGCGGGCGTATCAGTTGCGACGATTTCACGTTATTTAAATAAAAAGGGCTATGTCAGTAAAGAGGCCAAAGAGGTTATTGAGCAAGCCATTAAGGATTTAGATTATAGGCCGAATTTAGTGGCCCGGTCTTTGAGTACGAAGCAAACGAAGTTCATCGGATTAATTGTACCTGATATTATGAATCCATTTTTCCCGGAGCTTGCGCGTGCAGTAGAAGATGTGGCGTTGATGTATGGCTATACAGTTGTGCTGTGCAATTCTGATAGGAAGCCTGAAAAAGAAATTCATTATATTGAAACATTGAAGCAGAAATATGTGGCGGGCTTTATCGTCACGACCAATCAATTGCAGGCGAGCCATTATCAGGACTTAGAGCTACCGATTGTTGCGTTGGACCGTACGATTCATGCGGCTATTCCTACGGTGTCATCGAACAATAAAGAAGGAGCGCATATGGGAACGACCTATTTGCTGGAACAAGGTTGTCGAAATATTGTTTGTTTGCGCGGACCCGAGGGACTTGGGCCAGCAGATGATCGGCTCGCTGGCTTTCTAGAGGCAGTTCAAGAGAAAGATATAACAACGCATATTATAGAATGTCCTTTCCATTTTGAGCAGTCGGAGAAGATTGCATTGGAGTTTCTGTCAGATATAAAAGGGATTGATGGCGTTTTTGCGAGTAGTGATGTGTCGGCAGCGGGTGTGTTGAAGGCGGCACATACGTTAGGAATGACGGTGCCGGATGACTTGCAAATAGTCGGTTTTGACGGCATTACACTTGGTGGTATGTTGACACCTGGGTTAACGACAGTAGCGCAGGATGTTTATAAGATGGGCACATTAGCGACACGGATGCTCATTAAATTAATAGAAGGTCTTGAACTGGAAGATAAAGAAATTCAAGTTCCAGTTAAGCTGGTTATTCGGGGGACAACGAGGAGTGAAGAACAATGATTACAGTTATTGGTAGTATCAATATGGACTTAGTTGTCCAGACAGATGATTTCCCGAAACAAGGTGAAACGGTTTTAGGCCAGTTATATAAAACTGTACCGGGTGGCAAAGGAGCCAATCAGGCAGTAGCCGCGGCCCGTCTTGGTGGGCAAGTGCAAATGGTAGCGAGTGTGGGAAATGATAGCTTTGGTGAGGAGCTTCTTGAAAATTTGCGAGCCAATGCAATCGATATTTCAGCGGTTCGACAAAGTTCGGAAGTGGCTTCTGGCATTGCAAATATTTTGTTGTCAGAGGGAGATAACCGCATCATCGTCGTACCAGGTGCCAATTTCGAATTGACATCTTCTTACATCGATGAAATGCAAGAAAATATTCGTAAAAGTAAACTAGTAATCTTACAACTAGAAATCCCGATTCCAACTATTTTATACACGTTGGAACTATGCTCTACCTTAAACATTCCCGTGTTATTAAATCCAGCACCCGCAGGTGGATATGATAAGGAATTTATGCGTTATACAACGTATTTAACGCCGAATGAAACGGAATGTGAACAGATTTTTGGGATGGATATGGAAGCAGCATTGGAAAGTCATCCAAATAAATTAATTGTGACGCTTGGCAGTGCAGGTGCCCGTTATTATGACGGTGAACAACACATCATTGTCGAAGGATTTAAGACAGAGGTTGTCGATACGACAGGAGCGGGTGATACATTTAATGGTGCATTTGCCTATGCAATTGTTGAGGGCTACGCATTGAGAGAAGCGGTTCAATTTGCGAATGCAGCTGCGTCATTATCTGTTGAGAAATTCGGAGCGCAAGGCGGCATGCCGACACGTGCAGAAGTGGAAGCCAGACTTGGAAGTGACCGCCGATGAAGAAAAACGGGATTTTGAACCGTGAACTGGCAGCGGCTTTTGCCAAGCTGGGTCATACAGATCAGATAACAATAGCCGATTGTGGATTACCTATTCCAGATGGCGTTCGTTGTATAGACCTATCTTATATCATTGGTAAACCATCTTTCATTGAAATCCTAGAAGCTGTTTTGGATGATTTGGAAGTGGAATATGCTTTTATTGCGAGTGAAATGGTGAGTGCGAATACGGAGATTTTCAACAAAGTGCATCAGAAGATTTCGCAAATCGCTGAATTATCACATGAAGACTTTAAGCAACTGACAAGGCGTTCAAAAGTCATTATCCGTACAGGTGAGGCAACGCCTTACGCGAATATTATTTTGCAGTCTGGCGTACTATTCTAAACTGAAGGTGGGTGAACAAGCATGATTGAAATGACCGGAATTTCAAAGGCTTTTGATGGCAATAAAGTCCTGAATAACGTTGAGTTTTCTATTGAAAAAGGTGAAATTCACGCTCTCATGGGTGAAAATGGTGCTGGGAAATCGACGTTGATGAAAATATTGACCGGTATTTATGCGCGTGATACGGGTGAAGTGAAGGTAAAGGGGAAGCTGGTTGATTTCAAAAATCCGAAGGAAGCCGAGCGTGCCGGGATTGCGGTTATCCACCAAGAGCTCAATATTTTACCAGATTTAACTGTGACGGAAAACCTATTCCTTGGTAATGAAAAGACATTTGGTAAAAGCGGAATTTTAAAAACACGTCAAATGAATCGGGAAGCGACAAAAATCTTATCGGAACTTGGATTGGATGTCGATGTGAAATCGGTTGCTCGTGAACTTTCAGTTGGGAAACAACAGATTATTGAAATAGCAAAAGCGATGTCCTCGAATGCAGAAGTGATTATTATGGACGAGCCAACAGCTGCACTTACGGATCGAGAAATTGAAACATTGTTCGAGACGATTAAAGCATTACAGGCAACTGGGGTTTCTTTCGTCTACATTTCGCATCGAATGGAAGAAATATTTGCGATTTGTGATCGGATTACCATTTTACGCGATGGCAACTATGTTGGCGTTAAAGAGATTAAAGAAACATCCTTCGATGAAATTGTACAGATGATGGTTGGAAGAGAGCTTGGGGAACGTTTCCCAGAACGTCATGCTGAAATTGGCAATGTTAAATTGACGGCTAACGGATTGACGCGTAACGGGCACTTTGAAAATATATCCTTTGAGCTGCGAAAAGGTGAGGTTCTCGGCATCGCAGGTTTGATGGGGGCCGGAAGAACTGAGGTTGCACAGGCGTTGTTTGGTTATCGGAAATTGCATAAAGGTGACCTTTTGCTTGATGGTAAGCCCATTAAAATCACGAATCCTTTGCAGGCTAAAAAACTGAGCTTCGGTTATGTCACGGAAGACCGAAAATCGGAAGGATTAATTGTAGAATTCTCGGTAAAAGACAATTTGAGCTTAACGAATTTTAATAAAATCGCCAATAAAGGCATCATTAAGACAAATGAAGAACAAAAATTATATGACGATATGGTGGAACGATTAGGTATCCGAACTTCGGGTCCCCACCAATTAGCAAAATCACTCAGTGGTGGGAACCAGCAAAAGGTTGTCATTGCGAAATGGCTCGGAATTGAGCCTGATGTTTTACTATTGGATGAGCCAACGCGCGGTGTTGATGTTGGAGCGAAAAAAGAAATTTACTCGATTATTAATGAGCTTGCTGAAAGAGGTGTCGCAATTTTGATGATTTCATCGGAACTGCCTGAAATTATCGGAATGGCTGACCGCGTGCTTGTGATGCACGAAGGAACTGTCACGGCAGAATTGCAGCGGGAAGATATGACACAGGAACGAATTATGCATTACGCTACGGGAGGTGACAAAGTTGCTCAAATCTAATTCACAATCGGTACTTCAAAAAATCGGTCCGTTTATTGGGCTGCTATTAATTGTCGTAATCATTACAATCATGAGTCCTAATTTCTTAACAGTAAACAACTTGCTTAACGTTTTGAGACAAGTATCCATTAACGCATTGATCGCGTTTGGGATGACATTTGTTATTTTAACAGGTGGTATTGATTTATCCGTCGGTTCTATATTAGCGTTAACCGGTGCGGTCACTGCTGGCATGATGGCTAGTGGCGTGGATCCTGTACTAGCGATGTTCCTCGGGTTACTGCTAGGGGCAGTGCTTGGTGCCATCAACGGTGTCATTATTGCCAAAGGAAAAGTAGCTCCTTTCATTGCAACACTTGCAACGATGACGATTTTCCGTGGGCTAACGTTGGTCTACACAGAAGGACGACCGATATCTGGACTTGGTGATTCACAGGCATTTCAACTGCTAGGAAAAGGGTACTTCTTCGGTATCCCAGTACCGGTTATTACGATGGCTATCACATTTGGGGTGTTATATTTCATTTTGAAAAAGACGACGTTTGGTCGTCGGGTTTACGCAGTCGGGGGCAACGAAGAAGCGTCTAGTCTGTCGGGGATTAGCGTAGATCGTATTAAGATTTACGTCTACTCATTGACGGGAGCATTAGCTGCGCTTGCCGCGTTGATTTTGACTTCACGGCTCAATTCCGCTCAACCAACAGCGGGCAGTATGTTTGAGCTCGATGCGATTGCAGCAGTTGTGCTCGGTGGGACAAGTTTGACGGGCGGACGCGGTTGGATCGTCGGGACGTTAATCGGCGCGCTCATTATTGGTGTTTTGAATAATGGTTTGAATTTAATTGGTGTATCCTCCTTCTTCCAGCAAGTGGTGAAGGGTGCAGTTATATTAGTTGCAGTATTATTGGATCGTAAAAAAACAGCATAAGGAGATGGGGAAAATGAAGAAAATTCACGTAGCGTTTTTGATGGCGATTATGCTTGTTTTGGCGGCATGTTCGACGGAAGCACCAGGTGCTAAAAAGGAGTCAGAATCAACAGGTGGAGAGGGAGACTTTACAATCGGTTTCTCAATTTCAACATTGAATAATCCATTTTTTGTAACGTTGAGTGATGGTGCGAAAGCGCAAGCAGAGGAAATGGGTGCGAAACTTACGGTTGTTGATGCACAAGACGATGCTGCAAAACAAGCGAGCGATGTGGAAGATTTAATTCAACAAGGTGTTGATTTGATTTTGATCAACCCGACGGACTCGGAAGCAGTTGTAGCAACTGTTCAATCGGCGAATGATGCAGGAATTCCAGTGATTACAGTTGACCGCAGTTCTGAAGGTGGAGAAGTTGTTTCTCACATCGCTTCAGACAACAAAGCTGGAGGAATTTTAGCGGGACAATATATGGTTTCGCTACTTGGTGATGGCGCAAAAGTGGCTGAACTAGAAGGTATCGCAGGTTCTTCAGCAGCACGTGACCGTGGGGCCGGCTTTAATGAAATTGCGGGAGGTAAGTTGGATGTTGTTGCTAAACAAACAGCGAACTTTAACCGTGCTGAAGGTTTGACAGTTATGGAAAATATTTTACAAGCAAACCCTGATATCGTAGGTGTCTTCGCCCATAATGATGAGATGGCACTTGGGGCATTGGAAGCAATTGAAGCTGCTGGTAAGGACATTACAGTAATCGGTTTTGACGCAACAGATGATGCAGTGAAATCTGTCGAGGATGGCAAGCTGGCTGGAACTGTTGCTCAAAAACCTGAACTAATCGGTAAAAAAGCGGTAGAGGCCGCTGTTCAATCACTTAAAGGTGAGACAGTAGAAGCATCTATTCCAGTTGAATTAGAATTGATTAAAAAATAATAAACAAAAAAACAAGCCGTTAGGGATTTCCTAGCGGCTTGTTTTTTTGCATGATATCAGAACCCAAGCGCTTTTCTCACTTCATTGACATATGTTTGGCTGACGGGTAATTCGGTGCCATCTTTTAGGATGAGTATGAGATTCGAAGAGAAATCTCTACTGATACGCTGGATATAGGGAATGTTGACGATATAGGAACGATGGACGCGCAAAAAAGTATTCGGTAAACGTAAGTGTAAGTCCTTCAAAGTATAACTCGTGTTAAAGCGCTCATTTTCAGCATAAAACCATGTTTTCTTTTGCAAGCTTTCTATATGCGTAATCTGTTCAATGGGCAGAAGACTCCAGTCATCCTGCTGCTTGCCGGTCAGAAAGCGAAAGGGTTCGTGCTTTAACACATGATAATTAGGGGGGAGAATGACGATCAGCGCCCCCGGTTCATCGTGCAGATGAATCGGATAGCCGATGCCATAATAGGGCACGCCAAACAATGAATTATCCATAATGGTATCAATTTTGCGCCTCTCCATAATGACTCGATCTGCAATGCTACCAGGTCTAACGACTTGCCCTTCTTTTAATTGGATGTCGTGCAGTCCAGCTGCATAGTAGACATAATGCTCACCAATTGCGATAGCAATAGCCGCATCCTTCGGTATCCAATCTTCCATTATCCTAGCGTATTGTAGTAAAATCTCTTTCGAAATAGCTGTTTTCTCCATCGTCATATCCTTATCCCCCTTCGAATCTGTGAGTCATCTTTTGAATCAACCACTTCATCCCTCAAAAAGGCCCTTTTGTCAAAATGTACAGACAGTTTTAATTTTCTGTTATATATTACTGTATAACAACTTTGGCTGTTATGAAACAGTTCGAAAGCATTAATTTTACAAAACGGCTGAACGTTAAAAAATGGAAAGGTGTGGAGGAGTATATGACTAGACAACAACAGATTGCGCAATTGGAGAAAAGCTGGGCGGAGGATAGCCGCTGGAAAGGGATTGAGCGTCCTTATTCTGCGGAGGATGTTGTGAAACTACGAGGCTCTATTCTAATCGACCATACGCTGGCAGCAAAAGGTGCGGATCGATTATGGAAATCCCTTCATGAGGAAGATTTCATCAATGCACTTGGCGCGTTGACAGGAAATCAGGCTGTGCAACAAGTAAAGGCTGGACTACAAGCGATCTATTTAAGTGGCTGGCAAGTGGCGGCAGATGCAAATCTATCAGGTCAAATGTATCCGGACCAAAGCTTATATCCAGCAAACAGCGTACCATCTGTTGTAAAACGTATTAACCAAGCACTACAACGGGCTGACCAAATCGATCATGCAGAAGGACGTGAAGACGGTTTCGATTGGTTTGCACCAATTGTAGCCGATGCTGAAGCGGGCTTCGGCGGACCTTTAAATGTTTTTGAATTAATGAAGGGCATGATTGAAGCAGGCGCAGCGGGTGTTCACTTGGAAGATCAACTGGCATCTGAAAAGAAATGTGGCCACTTGGGCGGTAAAGTATTGCTACCGACGCAAAATGCGATTCGTAACTTAGTTGCCGCGAGACTGGCGGCTGATGTACTAGGTGTACCGACTGTACTCATCTCACGGACTGATGCAGATGCGGCGGATATGGTGACAAGCGATATTGACCCAGTAGATAAAGACTTCTTAACAGGAGAACGCACACCTGAAGGGTTTTATCGTACTCGACCAGGTATTGACCAAGCGATTGCACGTGGATTGGCTTATGCACCGTATGCGGATCTTGTTTGGTGTGAAACGTCCCATCCTTCATTAGAAGAAGCACAGCAATTTGCGGATGCGATTCATGCGAAGTTCCCAGGTAAGAAACTGGCCTACAACTGTTCACCTTCCTTCAACTGGGAAGCAAATTTGGATGAAGAAACGATTGCTAAATATCAAGTGGAGCTCGGTAAAATGGGCTATAAATTCCAGTTCGTTACACTTGCAGGTTTCCACTCACTGAACCACAGCATGTTTAATCTTGCGCATGATTATAAAGACAATGGCATGGCAGCTTATTCGAAACTACAGCAAGCTGAATTTGCCAATGAAGATAAAGGCTACACAGCGACAAGACACCAACGCGAAGTAGGTACAGGGTACTTTGATGAAGTGTCACAAATCATTTCGGGTGGAACGTCTTCGACGACGGCAATGCAAGGTTCAACGGAAGTCGCACAGTTTGTTTGATTTAGGAATTCCATTGCATTCGCTTAGGCGCTAGGGGATGCCTTCCGCCATAAGCCAGACAGTTTCGCCGTCAGTCTTATGGCTCCGGCTACCCCTTTTAAGGCGCCTTTGCTGGAGAGTAGATAAAAATTAATAGTTCGACTTATATTGTTGATTGAAAAGAGAATCGGGGAGGATGATCAATCTGTCTACTCAACAAGCAATATCCAATACGATAGACGTTTTAGGGGAGTTAACGGCTGAGAGTGAGGAGATTTTAACGCCACAAGCATTGGCATTTCTACAATCTCTTCATAATGAATTTGACGGGAGAAGGCAGGAGCTACTTGCAAAGCGGCAAGAGCGACAACGGGATATTGATCGGGGGAGTAAACTGGATTTCTTGCCTGAAACGCAGTTGATTAGGGAAGGGAATTGGACAATTGCACCTCTTCCAGATGATCTCCATGATAGACGGGTAGAAATAACAGGCCCAGTTGACCGGAAAATGGTTATCAATGCGCTGAATTCTGGTGCGAAAACGTTCATGGCTTGCTTTGAAGATGCGACATCTCCAACCTGGGCAAACATGCTAGAGGGGCAGCGGAATATGAAGGATGCTGTTCGCAGAACGATTGCATTTAAGCAGCAGTCCAATGGCAAGACGTATAAGTTAAACGACGAAATTGCTGTATTGATGATTCGACCACGAGGGTTGCATTTACTGGAGAAAAACGTTGTTGTCAATGGGGAGCCGATGGCAGGAAGTTTCTTCGATTTTGGATTGTATATGTTCCATAACGCTAAGGAATTAGTGGCGAGAGGTTCGGGTCCGTACTTTTATTTACCAAAGCTAGAAAGTCATTTGGAGGCGAGATTGTGGAATGATATCTTTGTTTTTGCACAGCAGCAACTCGGCATTCCGCAAGGTACAATCCGCGCAACGGTATTAATTGAAACGATTATGGCAGCGTTTGAGATGGATGAAATCTTGTATGAGTTGCGGGATCATTCCGCAGGGTTGAATTGTGGACGCTGGGATTATATTTTCAGCTTCATCAAACGACTGCGCAATCGGCCGGATGTTATTTTGCCGGATCGTGGCCAAGTGACGATGACGTCCCCGTTCATGCGGGCGTACACATTGCTTTGTGTGCAAACCTGTCATAAACGGAATGCACCAGCCATTGGGGGAATGGCGGCGCAAATTCCGATTAAAAATGATCCGCAAGCAAACGCCGAAGCCTTCGCGAAAGTTAGTGAGGATAAGCGCCGTGAAGCAACAGACGGGCATGACGGTACATGGGTTGCACATCCAGGACTTGTCCCCGTTGCGTTGGAGCAATTCAACGAGCATATGCCAACACCAAATCAAATTGACCGCAAACGGCAGGACGTCCAAGTGACTGCGGAAGATTTGGTGGAAGTGCCACTCGGAACAATTACAGAACAAGGACTGCGGATGAATTGTAGTGTCGGCATTCAGTATATGGCTTCCTGGTTTAGGGGAAATGGTGCAGCGCCCATAAATAATTTAATGGAAGACGCTGCGACCGCAGAAATTTCAAGGTCACAAGTGTGGCAATGGATTCGCCGTGCACAAGGGAAATTGGAGGATGGCCGCGATATTACGGAACAATTGGTGACGGATATAGTGAACGAAGAACTAGCAATCATTAAACAGACAGTCGGTGAAAGCAACTTCCATACAGGGAAATTCGAGCAGGCGGCTGAACTATTTTCAACGCTGATATTGCAAAATGACTTCGCAGAATTTTTGACCGTGCCTGGGTATGACAAATTAAAATGATAATGGAGGAGATCAGTATGCAGACGAACACAAACAGAAGTGACCAGCCGAAAAAGATTTGTCGGGAATGTGGCTGTGAAATTGTAGAGAAAGTTGACTCCCCACTCTACGAATGTGAGCGCTGTATGGGTTTGAATGAAGAGTAATTATGGAAACGGCTTTATTCCTTTCATTAAGGAATAAGCCGTTTTTGTAATGAATAAAGGGTTTTCGTCTTATCTATGGAAGTAGTCTACTAACGCATGCTATTAATCATGTGTTAAGACTGGTATGAGTCGCGTTATGCTCGCCATGGATGGTATTATGACCGCCATGAGTCGTGTTATGCTCGCCATGGATAGGATTATGACCGCCATGAGTCGTATTATGCTCGTCATGGACGAGATTACGCCCGTCATAGGTTTGATTATGCTTGATAGGTTTCACAAGTACTCTGAAAAAAGTAAGGGGGAAATTTTATGCGTAATGAAGAAATGTTGCTAATACCGGGTCCTACACCAGTTGTCGATTCAATTTATGATGCGATGGCCAGTGAAACGAGAGGACATACGGATCCGCGCTTTGTCGCCATCTATAAAAATGCGATTGAACAGACGAGAGCAATGCTACAAACAGATGGCGAAGTGTTTGTCGTTGCAGGCTCGGGAACAATAGCGATGGAAATGGCACTCGTCAATACAGTTGTCGCTGGAGAAAAAATATTGGTCATCAGTCAAGGCTATTTCGGTGATCGTTTTATTACATTGGGACAGGCTTTTGGTATTGAAGTGGACGTATTGCAAGCGGAATGGGGAAAGCAAGTTTCTCCTGAAGAAGTTGAGGCAAAACTTGCAGCAGGGCATTATAAAGCAGTGACGATTACACATGCGGATACATCTACAGGTGTTGCAGCCAATCTTGATGCACTCGTACCAATCGTGAAAAAACATGGTGCACTTGTCATTTTGGATGGCGTCTGTGCAACGGCTGCGATGGAAGAGAATATGATCAAAACTTACGGTGATTCTAACTATAAAATTGATATTATTTTGACAGGCTCCCAAAAAGCAATCGGCGTACCACCTGGGCTCGCGATTGTGGCCTTTAATCAATCCGCGTTGGAGGTACGGAAGCAAATTGAGCGCGTGCCTGCTTATTATTGCGATATTTACAATTGGATTCCGATTATGAATGATCCATCAAAATACTTTGCCACACCTCCTGTGAACTTGATTTATGCCTATGATGAAGGGATGCGCCTCGTTTTGGAAGAGGGCATGTCAGCAAGAATCAGGCGTCATAACGCTTTTGGTAAGGCGGTGCGTGCTGCACTAGGCGAATACGGTATGACGGCATTAGCGGATGAAACCGTTGCCGCTTCAACATTAAGCTGTATTTTATATCCAGCAGGTGTAGACGATGCGGCATTCCGTTCAGCACTGGCGAAAAAAGGCGTCATCGTTGCAGGCGCACTCGCTCATTTAGCAGGAAAAGCGTTCCGCATTGGTCATATGGGCAATACAACGGATGCGATGTTGGAGCAAGCGGTCCGTTTGATTGGTGATACGTTGAATGAAATCGGTCATGTAGTTGATGTGGAGAAAGCAGTTGAACGGTTTAAGGGAGAAGTTTTGTTGGGCGTTTAAGAGAATACGAGCAAGTCATTCTGGTGGAAACACTAGGATGGCTTTTTTTTGATGAAAATTGGTCAATTCGAGTGTCCAACAAACTCAGTAAAGTCTCCAACGAATCTCCCGAAGTTTGCAACCATTTCGAGAAAGTGTCCAACGAACAGCAAAGTGTCCAACAAACTCAGTAAAGTCTCCAACGAATCTCCCGAAGTGTCCAACGAACAGCAAAGTGTCCAACGAAAAAGTGTAAAAGGGCTTGAACAGTTTCTCAATTATATATATTATCCGTTAAAAGTTGAAATTCAGTCACAAACAATCACCTGATAATTATTTATGACTGATTTTGATTATTTGTGATTGCTTTTAATCGTAATTTAGTTATAATTGAAATATACAGAAAACAGTGGAGGTGATTATTCTTGTTAACTTCAGAAAGACATCAGCTAATATTGCAAATCGTTAAGGAACAAGGTGTTGTGAAAATACAAGATTTGGTTGATGCGACACAGGCTTCCGAATCAACCATTCGAAGGGATTTAACTGTTCTGGAAGAAGAGCGATTTTTAAAGCGAGTGCATGGCGGCGCAGCTAAATTGCACGGCATGATTATCGAACCAAGTATGCCGGAAAAAGCAAATAAAAATTTGAACGAGAAACAAAAGATTGCGAAGTTCGCAGCTAGTTTAGTTGAGGAAGGCGATTGCATTTATTTGGATGCTGGTTCAACGATTACAGAAATGATTGACTATCTTCCAGAAAAAGACCTTGTTGTCGTGACAAATGGTTTGATGCATGTGGAGCGATTATTGGATAAGGGGATACGCGTTTATGTGACTGGTGGTTATGCGAAAGCCGGGACCCGAGCGTTGGCCGGTGGGAGTGCATTAATCAGCTTGGAACAATATCATTTTGACAAATGTTTTTTAGGGGCAAATGGTATTCATACTGTTCACGGTTTTACAACGCCTGATCCTGAGGAAGCTTTAGTAAAAAAGAAAGCGCTGTCAATGTCACGAGAAACTTTTGTGCTAGCAGATCATACAAAATTTGGTGAGATTTCATTTGCTAAAATAACAGATTTGAAAAAGATTACGATTATTACAGATGCATTGGATGAAGACATCATAGATTTATATAAAGATAAAACAACAGTAAAGGTTGTGACTCCATGATTTATACAATGACATTAAATCCTTCGATTGATTACTTAATCACACTCGAACAGTTGCAACTGGGTGCGTTAAATCGAATTGAACGGGATGAGAAATTTCCCGGTGGAAAAGGCATTAATGTATCACGCGTCCTGAAGAGATTGGGAGTGGACAGCAGGCCATTAGGGTTTATCGGTGGCTTTACAGGTGCTTATTTAGAGCGCTATTTAGAAGCAGAGCAAATCACAACAGATTTTGTCCATGTCAAAGAAGATACAAGAATTAATGTGAAATTAACGACGGATGTTGAAACGGAGATTAATGGGCAAGGGCCGATGATTACGAAATCGGAGTATGAGCAGCTTCAAGTGAAAATTAAATATCTTCCAGAGGGTAGCACGTTAATTTTATCAGGTAGTGTTCCAACCGCTTTACCGGAGACAACATATGAGGATTTAATCAAGCTTTGTGTGGCGAATGGTGTGCAGTTTGTAGTGGATGCGGAAGGTGATCTATTGCAAAAAGCAATTACTTATCGCCCGTTTCTTATTAAGCCGAATCACCATGAATTGGGCGGATTATTTAATATTGAGATTACGGAACCAGCGGCAGCAATTCCTTATGCAAGGCAATTAGTCGAGCAAGGTGCGCAAAATGTCATTGTTTCATTAGCTGGAAAAGGTGCAGTATTCGTCAATGCGGAGCTTGCGTTAATCTCTTCGGTGCCAGTTGGTGAGTTGCAAAGTTCCGTTGGTGCAGGTGATTCATTGGTGGCAGGATTTTTGGCGAAATATTTACAAACAACTGATATTGAGACGGCATTCAAGTATGGTGTGGCAACAGGTAGTGCAACGGCGTTTTCAGTAGGCTTGGCGACAAAAGAAAAAATCGAACAGTACTATCCACAAGTAACGATTATTGAAAGGAGCGAATTCTAATGAAAATCACTGATTTATTAACAAAGGAAACGATTGTTTTGTCCATGAAGGGTGCCGATAAAAAGGGTGCGATTGAGGAACTAGTCACTCAATTAGATCGAGCGGGAAAGCTTACTAATCCGGCAGATTTTAAGAAAGCCATTTTTGCGAGAGAAGCGCAGAGTACGACAGGTATTGGAGAGGGCATTGCGATTCCGCACGCCAAAACGTCAGCTGTGAAAACACCTGCCATTGCATTTGGTAAATCACAAGCGGGTATTGATTATGAGTCATTGGATAATAGTCCAGCTCATCTATTTTTTATGATTGCAGCTCCAGAAGGGGCTAATGATACGCATTTGGCGGCTTTGGCGCGCTTGTCTGGTCTGTTAATGAATGAAGAAGTAAGGAAATCACTGCTTGCGGCCAATTCAGAAGACGAAGTTCTAGCGATTATTAATGAACATGATCAGGAAGAAGAGCAAACAGTGGAAGCCATTCTGGCGGGGGGGCAAAGTGTTGTCGCTGTGACTGCTTGTCCGACTGGCATTGCGCACACGTATATGGCAGCAGATGCATTGAAGGCGAAAGCTGGAGAAATGGGCATTCCGATTAAAGTGGAAACGAATGGTTCTGGTGGTGCAAAAAATGTTTTAACGAAGGAAGATATTAAAAATGCAACGGCTGTCATTATTGCGGCAGATACAAAAGTAGATACCAATCGTTTTATCGGCAAGCATGTGATCCAAGTGCCGGTTGCAGCGGGGATTCGTCGCCCGCAGGAACTGATTGAAAAAGCGGTTAATCAGGACGCACCGCTATTTAAAGGTGATGGTAGTGAGAGTGCTGGCGAAGAAGGAACAGCGAAGAAATCATACTTTTATAAGCATTTGATGAACGGTGTTTCAAATATGCTGCCATTCGTTGTCGGCGGCGGAATCTTAATTGCGATTTCGTTTATGTTCGGCATTCTTTCAGCTAATCCGGATGATCCATCCTATAATGAATTTGCAGCGGCACTGATGGCGATTGGTGGCGGCAATGCGTTCGGATTAATGATTCCTGTTCTTGCTGGTTTTATCGCCATGAGTATTGCCGATCGCCCTGGTTTTGCGCCGGGTATGGTTGGCGGCTTGATGGCAGCGTCAGGCGGTGCTGGTTTCCTCGGCGGTTTGATCGCCGGCTTCCTGGCAGGTTATATCGTTTTACTATTGAAAAGGCTCTTCGCAGGACTGCCATCTTCATTGGAAGGAATCAAGCCTGTATTGCTCTACCCGTTATTCGGCATTTTCTTAACGGGAATCATTATGTTGTATGTAGTAATGGATCCAGTGACAGCACTTAACGCAGGACTTTCTAATTGGTTAAACGGTCTAGGAACAGGGAACTTAGTATTGATGGGCGTTATTCTTGCGGGCATGATGGCAGTAGATATGGGCGGACCAATCAATAAAGCTGCCTTTACATTTGGGATTGCCATGATTGACGCCGGTAACTTTGCTCCACACGCAGCCATTATGGCGGGCGGAATGGTGCCACCACTTGGGATAGCACTTGCTACAACCTTCTTCAAAAATAAGTTTACGAAGGCAGAAAAGGATGCTGGGAAAACGAACTACATTATGGGTGCCACCTTTATAACAGAAGGCGCAATACCATTTGCAGCCGCAGACCCAATGCGCGTGTTGCCAGCAGCGATTATCGGCTCTGCTGTTGCAGGTGGATTGACGGCGATGTTTAAAATTGGCTTGCCAGCACCACATGGCGGTATATTCGTCATTCCAATCATTGAAGGGAATCCATTCTTATATCTCCTTGCCATCGTAGTGGGAAGTTTGGTCACGGCATTGATTGTAGGTCTTTGGAAGAAACCTGTTCAGGTGTAATGAAATATGCAGTTACAACCCCATTTCGTCTAGTAGCGAAATGGGGTTTTTGTATGAGTAAAATACTCTCTTCTACTTGACCTTAACGTTAACGTCAATGCTAAACTAACAATAAGGTTGAATATTCAAATATATATAAAGGAGGGAGGCAGCTATCAAGGATATTACTGAAGTTGCAAAGATATATGAGGTATCGACGCGTACCATTCGTTATTATGAAGAACTTGGGTTATTGCAACCAGATCGAACAGAGGGCAACAAGCGAATTTATTCGAAAGCGGAAATGGTTAAATTGCGGCTCATCTTTCGTGGCAAACGCTACGGTTTCACGTTGGATGAAATAAAGGAAATGATTTTGCTTTTTGATAAAGACCGTACGGGGCGTAAGCAATTGGAGCGTACTATTAAATTTGGTCATGAAAAATTGGACCAAGTAGAAGCAAAAATTCAGGAGCTTACGGACATGAAAGCGGAAATGGAACAGCTTCTTGTTGGATTCACGGATAAATTAAACGACATAGAGGGGGAGCGGGGAAATGAATAGTTCACAATTGTTGGCGCGCAACGCAAGAAAGTATCCACTGACGGAAGCGGTTGTAGGAATGGGGAAACGCTATTCGTATCAAGAGTTGGATAGACTGGTGAATCAGTTTGCACACGGGCTAAGGCGTCTCGAAATTGAGCAAGGGGATAGGGTTGTTCTGTATATGCCAAACGCTCCAGAATTCGCGATTGCTTATTTTGCTGTGCAACGTCTAGGGGCTATTATTGTGCCGATTAATGCTCGGATGACGCTTACGGAAATCGACTATGTACTGAATGATTCCAGAGCTAAAGCACTCATTGTCCACGATTTATTGTTTGAAGCTGTCAAAGAATTGAGCAGCCAACTGTTGTTAATTAAAACAGGAGAAGTGTATAAAGACTGGACTAGTTTTGGCGTGGTATTTTCAGAAGATGACACAGCAATTGACTGCCATTTAGCAGAGTCTGCGGAGTCAACAATTTTGTATACATCGGGGACAACAGGTCAGCCGAAAGGGGTGCTGTTTAGTTATAAAAATATCTTGACGGTTGCGCAAATGATTTGTGTGGAGATGGAAATAAAACCAGAAAGTCGCCTGCTAATTATGATGCCGCTTAGTCATTCCGCTCCACTTCATTTGTTATTTATGGCGGGTCTTATTGTAGGGGCGACAAGCGTTTTAACACCCACATTTACGCCTGATTTGCTAATCGATATGGTTGAGCAGGAGAGAACGACCCATTTCTTTGGAGCACCTGTTGCATATTTATTGACGGCGAAGCATCCGAAAATGGCTACGGCGAATTTGTCTTCGATGAAATGGTGGATTTACGGTGGTGCTCCTTTATCGAAACCGGAAGTTGAATTTGTCCAGCAGGCTTTTCAAACAGACAATCTCGTTTGTGTGTATGGACTGACGGAAGCAGGACCAAATGGAACTTTATTAAGTGGAAGTGAGCATGCGACGAAGGCGGGCAGCATTGGGAAGCGGGCGGCGCTTCATGCAGAAATCAAAGTGGCGAATGCAGCTGGTGAAGAGGTTAAGCCAGGCGAAGTCGGTGAAATTCTATTACGTGGGGAAGGAAATATGATTGGATACTATAATAATGAGCAGGCGACGGCAGAAACGTATTTCGGGGACTGGTTGAAAACAGGCGATTTAGCGAGGGTTGATGAGGAGGGGTACATCTGGATTGTTGACCGGAAGAAGGATTTAATCATTTCTGGTGGGGTTAATATTTATCCGAAGGAAGTAGAAGACGTTCTCGTTACGCATCCATCCATCAGTGAGGTGGCGGTTGTCGGGGTACCGCATCCAGAGTGGGGCGAGACTGTGAAGGCTTATTTTGCTGCCAGCGAACAGTTAGATTGGGATGAAGTGAAACAGTTTGCGGAGGGGAAACTAGCACACTATAAAGTTCCACGTCTGTACGAGCAAGTCGAGGCATTGCCACGGAATGCTTCTGGAAAAATACTTAAGCAACCATTGAGAAAGAGGGATCACCATGGTACTCCAACAACGGATTGATAGCGAACTTGAAAAGAATTTTTATGAACATGATAGAACGCTTCAAAAAATCTTGCAGGAATCCCTATCACCAGAATTTTACGCGTATGCCCAGCAGCAATTAATGCATTTTGGGATGTTAACTGCCAATGAAATTGATGAACGTGCCAGACACACAGACCGTGAAGGGCAACCCCGTTTAGAAAAATATGATAAATACGGTGACGATGCTTCGCATGTCTGGGTGAATGAAGGCTATAAGAAAACGGTGGAGGAAACGTACCGCACAGGGATTGTCGGCTATGTTCATAAAGATATACCTGAGCTGGGGCATAAGGGGAATTATGTGTACAGTTTTGCACAAGGCTATTTATTGTCACAGGCGGAGCCAGGATTTTATTGTCCGGTGACATTGACCCAAGCAACGGCTTATTTGCTCGATCATTATGCGAGTGATGAAGTGAAAAAGAAGTTTCTACCACATGTTTGTGCCACGGGTGATGTGGAATTATTTGAAGGGGCGACTTTCTTAACGGAAAGGCAAGGTGGTTCAGACGTTGGAGCCAATGTTGTAAAAGCAGTGGCAGATGGTGATAATTATCGCTTGTATGGAGAAAAATATTTTGCATCGAATGCGGGAATGGCGGGCGTTGCAATGGTTTTAGCGCGAATGGAGGGAGCTCCTGAAGGCTCGCGCGGTTTGAGTTTGTTTGCTGTACCGTGGCGACAGAAAGATGGCTCTTTGAATGGCATTCAGCTTCGTAGATTGAAAGATAAGCTCGGGGTCAAGGCGGTGCCATCTGGAGAAGTTGAGTTCGACGGTGCATTGGCCTATGTCGTCGGTGATCCAACAAAAGGCTTCTATTATATGATGGAGGCGTTGAACTTATCGCGTATTTGTAATGCGATTGCTTCGCTTGGCATTATGCGCCGTGCGTTCAACGAAGCGTACACGTATGCGGATAGACGCAATGCATTCGGAAAAAAGCTAACGGAATTCCCAATGATTAGAGAAAGCTTATCCACGCTGAAAGCAAAGCTAGAAGTTGAGCTGGTGACAACATTCGATCTCATTCGGCTATACGATAAAGTATCGAGTGGCAATGCTTCCGACGAAGATGTTATCTTAAACCGGCTAAAAATTGCTATCCTCAAAAAAGAGGCGGCTGAGCAAGCCATTCACTTTTCCCATGAAGCGATTGAGATGCACGGTGGCAACGGTTATATCGAGGACTTCGTTACTCCAAGGTTGCTGCGCGATGCACAAGTTTTAACCGTATGGGAAGGAACTGCTAACATTTTAGGATTAGAACTCATCCGCCTGGTCAATAAATTCGATGCACACACATTATTTATGGATGAAATAACGACGAGGCTTCATGTTCTTCCCGATAATGCCTGGCATAAGCGGGTAGTTGGTGTAGCTGGAAAGTTAGCAATGGATCTAATGACATTTGCTAAGCTAGATCCTGACCATCAAACGATTGAAGCAAAAGCATTAATGCATGAAATGGCACTGCTCTATGAAGCAGTGATTGCACTGGAATGGGCAGCTCGGTATGGTGGTCAGCATGAAAAACTGATGGAAATCTTCATTGAAACGAATTGGTCGGAGCGCGCAGTCGGTGATGCCAAGAAAAGTGTGCAGTACTTTGAATCAATCCTCTAGTAGAATCAATTTCATAATCAATAGCCACGCAGACCATTCATCAGGTTGCGTGGCTTATTTTTGCGATACCAAAAAATACATGCATTTATAAAGATTTCCGTTCTTATTATTCTGAAAACATGGAAGTGAGTAGAATATTATCAATCTTCCATGTTAGAATGAAACTAATGCTATTGTCCTTAAATAGAAAGTTCGCTTTTATAGGCTAAAAGATCGTAGGGGGGAAATCATGAAGTTTACTGTAGCAAAAAAATTATGGTTTGGCTTTGGAGCAATATTGGGCTTACTAGTAATTGTTGGTGCTATGAGTTTATGGTCAACGATTACCATTGATAAGGAGTACACATTTTTATTAGATGATCGTGTCAAAAAAGTGGAGTTAATCGATGAATTCATTTTAAGGCATAACGAGGTACAAAGTAATGTACGTGGTTATATGTTATTTAAGGATACTTCCTACTTAGAGGCTCGAACAGAAAATGCTACTCGGTCTGACGAACTAATGGAGGAACTATCCAAAATATTAAAGTCAACGGAACATGAGGCTTTGTTGGAAGAAATGGAATTAGCTAGAGTAAAATTTGTGAATTTACAAGATGATATTATCCAAAGTGTCCAGGATGATAAAGAGCGTAAGGCGACAGAGCTTGGACGGGCAACGGCAACAGTGGGCGCCGTCATACTCGAAAATGCCGAAATCATTAAACAGGCTCAATTTAAAGAGCGAGATGATACGCGTGGTGAATTGGAAAGTTATATGTTTGGTACAATTATTTTCATTATCGGTATGGTTGCTCTTGCAGTAATTGCAGGTTTTGTTATTTCGATGATGATCGCTCGTAGTATTTCACGACCAGTCCGCATTGTAACAGATAGTTTGAACGAGATTGCAGATGGGAATCTGACAATCGATTTAATTTCTGTTAAAAACAAAGATGAGATCGGTGATATGGCAGCGGCATTTAACAAAATGGGAACCGATGTTGCAAATATGGTACGTAAAATTAACTTATCGGCTAGTCAATTAGCGATCCAATCGGATGAGCTGTCTGCCAGTTCGGAGGAAAGTTTGGCTTCATCAGAAATGGTAGCGAAGACGGCTGAAAATCAATTGTTGGGCAGTGAACAGCAGCAAAGAATAATTGGGCAATCGACCTCTTCAATGGAAGAGCTGTCTTTAGGTGTTGCTGAGATTGCAAATAATAATGAAGAGATGCTTTATGCAACCGAAACGATGTCGCAACTTATTACGACAGGTTCGAGCATGGTCGGGAAAATGTCGGAACAGATGTCCACAATTCACACGACAATCCAAGAATCCTCCGGGATTATGGAAGAAATGGCGCGTCATTCAGATGAAATACAAACTATTACATCCCTAATTACAGATATTTCGGATCAGACGAATTTACTTGCATTGAACGCGGCGATTGAAGCGGCACGTGCAGGTGAGTATGGTAAAGGATTCGCAGTTGTTGCAGAAGAAGTACGAAGACTAGCCGAGCAATCGAAAAATTCGGCGTCAGAAATTGAAGCAATGGTTGGTATGATCCAAAACGCATCAAAACGTGCAGTGACATCTATATCTGCAGGGAGTGAGCGCGTGGATGATGGCATAGCAGCAACTGAGCAATCGCGTGAAGTATTTGAGAAAATTCAATATGCGGTTGGCGATGTAACGACGAAGGTCGAAACGGTATCTGCTGCCATTGAGGAAATTCAAGCGATGGCCGATGAAGTAAGTCGTGGCGCCAATGAAATCCAGCAGTTGAGTGGCGAAGCGGCTGCTTCTGCAGGTGATACAAGTGCTGCTACGGAAGAACAGCTTGCGGTGACTGAGGAAATTTCCGCGAGCGCCCAAGCATTGGCAAGATTAGCTGAGGACCTTCAAACAGAAATGAAACATTTTAGAGTGTGAAGTATAGCAACGAACAGCGCATCTGATGATGTAGCTGTTCGTTTTTTTGTGGAATAAAGGGAAGTTAACTCAACGCTCTGTTAGTAAAGTCCTCTGCTTTCGTTGGAAGCTTCGCATCAAATCAAATTTGCTTGCATCTTTTAGCAGTTTGCTTGCACTCGTCGTCCATTTGCTTGCATTCAGTGCTACTTTGCTTGCAATTCATGACCTTTAGCCTACGACTTTTTTATAAATGGTTGCAGGTTCTCCCTTTTCACAGGAAAAGCAGTGCAAAGTAAATTCCACTTACCTATCCATTGGGTTATAATGGGTACCGTGGTAAGTAAATCTGAAATTTGCATGACTGGGGATAGCCTATTGAAAAGAAAGATCGTATATACATTAATGATTGTCTTCATCATTAGCGGCTGGGGATTTATTGCATATAGTGCAAATAATCTGCTTGATAAGCAGCCTATCGTTGTGAAGGCACCGGCTGATTTTGTGAAACGGGGTAACCTAACAGCACTACATTACGAGCCCCATTCTACGACGATTTCAATCGGAATGATTGGTGATATCCTTCTACATCACCCTCTTTTTACGTATGATAATTATGATTTTGCGTTTGCTGGTGTTAAAGATAAGCTAATGGGTATCGATTTTTTGTTAGCCAACCAAGAGTCGATGCCAGGTGGTAAGGAGCTTGGGCTGATGGGGTACCCGAGTTTTAACAGTCCAAAGCATATCATTCGAGATTTGAAAGCGAATGGCGTGGACATGGTATCGATTGCGAATAACCATACAATCGACCGAAAAGAAGCAGGGCTGCGAAAAGCGCTCGAGCATATCAAGGAGTACGACATGCCTTATGTCGGGGCGTATATTTCTTTCGAGGACCGGGCAGCGCATCGGACAATAGAAATTGAAGGGATTCAAATTGGTGTTCTGAGCTATACCTATGGGACAAACGGGAATCCTGTTCCGCGCGGAAAAGAATATTTAGTGTCTTTAATCGACCGTGAACGAATGCAGAAGGAAATCAGTCATTTGTCAGAGCTTGTGGATGTGGTCGTAGTCTCTATGCATTGGGGGAACGAATATCAGCTGACACCGTCACAGGGGCAAGAAGAGTTAGCACAGTTTGTATCGAATGCGGGAGCGGATATTATTTTTGGTCACCATCCTCATGTACTGCAAAAATATGAGGAGGTAGGGAAGACGAAGGTGTTTTATTCGCTTGGTAATTTCTATTCTGCTCAGCAGTTCGATTCAACAAATATCGGGGGCATTGCGAAAGTTTCTGTTGCGAAAATAGAAGTCGCTGGACAAAGTTTTGTGGAAATTGCTGATCCGCAATTTTATCCGACCGCTGTGAAGAAAGATGACAAAAAAAGATTTGTCGTAGTTCCGTTAAGAAATGCGGGTACTTCCGCTATGTATGATGAAGAATGGGTAGGCAGACATATAGGTGTGCCATCCTGGTAATAGAAAAAAGCGTTCCATTCCCAATAAAGATAGGAATGGAGCGCTTTTTATTGTTATTATTCATTAGGAGTTGATTCAAGAAATTTTTTGAATTGACTTTCAGTGACATGATCATTCACGCCAAAACTTCCATCTGAAAAGCCATTTGTAATGTTGAGGGAATAAAGTATTTCAATATATGCAGCAGCCCAATGATCCTCTGGTACGTCACTAAAAGTTGTTTCTGTTACCGTTGAACCTTCAAGCTGGAATGCTTCTACTAGTACTTTTGCAAGTTGAGCACGTGTTAATGGATCTTCAGGATTAAATTCTCCATTGCTATTGCCTGAAAAAATACCTGCATCTGTTACCGCGAGTATCGCATCGAAATAGGGATGATCAGAAGAAATATCCGAAAAAGCGGATTGTTCACTTGTTTTTATCAAGCCAAGTTTATCAACAAGGATTTTAGCGATTTCCGCACGAGATACATGCTCAACCGCTGCTTCTGCAATTGCTGCTACTTGGGTCTCTGGAGTGAAATCTTTCACCCGGCGAGCGCCCATATAACGGCTTCCCCAGTAGGCAGGATCATAAATAGAAGAAATCATAACGCCACGACTTGTTGAAGCGTGAATGAAGTTGTTTGATCCGATGTATATCCCGACGTGCGAAACGCCTTTACCACTTGTGTTGAAAAAGACAAGATCTCCTGTTTGAAGATTACTTTTTGCAACAGCATTGCCAGTAGCAAATTGTTGGCCCGTCGATCGTGGAATGGAAATTCCCATTTTATTAAAAACAAATTGTGTATAGCCTGAGCAGTCAAAACCAGAAGTGCTTGTCCCACCATATGAATAGGGAGAGCCGATATAAGATCGTGCAGTATTTACGAGCGAAGATGTAGAATTCGCAGATGCCAATGATGGAACGGATGTTGCAAACAATAAACTTACTAACATGAAAGTTAACAGACGTTTCATAAGTGTCTTAAATTCCCCTTTCGCACGTTCTCTACAGTGTGCTTTATCTCTGAACATCTTAGCACAACTAATACCTTCAATTCGGTTACAATTACATTACAATACTATTACAGTGCGGATTGCTTATTTTTCAAAGGACAAAAAATAGCATAGCAGCTTAAATTCCATGAGATTGCCAGCCGTTTGATATGTTATAATCATTGCATGTTTAAATAAAGGTAATAGCAAATTAGGCTATTGGTATAGATGGGATGAATAAAGAAATGAAAAAAATAGTTATATTTAGTAATATGTATCCGTCTTCGCGCCATTTGACGTTTGGATTGTTCGTAAAAAATCAAGTCGAGCTTCTACGGTCGGCAGATCTTGCCGTCGATGTTGTTGCGATTCAGGATCCTGGAAAAGGAAAATTGAAGGCTTTGACAAAATATATGACGTGGGGTATCCGTTCTTTTGTATACATGATGAAAAACCGAAAGAGGCTATCTTTAACACATGCGCATTATGCATTTCCAACAGGTTTTTTATCATTGATGGGGAAAAAGCTGTTTGGTATTCCTTACGTTGTGACAGTTCACGGCGGTGATATCGATAAAATGGCGGCGAAAAGTCAGCGTATTGCCAAAATGACGAAGCATATCCTGCAACAGGCGTCAGCAGTCATTGTTGTTGGGGACAAGCTGAGGGACGATGTGACAAGTCGTTTTGGTGTTCCAAACGCTAATGTGCATGTCATGAGCATGGGGGTGGATACGTCTATTTTTAAATATGTATCAAAAGAGGAAGCGCGAAATAAGCTTCAACTACCAATGGAAGAAAAAATAGTACTATTCGTTGGGAATATCATCCGAGCTAAAGGACTTCTCGAGCTTGTTGAATCGTTTGATTCGTTAAAAATGTCGCTACCGAATAGCTCACTGTATTTAATTGGTTCGCAGAAAGACAGTGATTTTGCTGAAGAGTTGCGATCATTTATTCGCGATAAAGATGTGGAAGATATCCACTTTAAGGAGCCGTTTCAGCAAGACGAATTATCGTTTTGGATGTCGGCATCCGATGCGCTTGTCCTTCCTTCACATCACGAAGGCTTTGGATTGGTTGCGCTTGAAGCGATGTCGGCGGGGACGAAAGTGGTCGGAACGGATGTTGGTGGCTTGTCTTACTTGCTGAAAGATGGCGCAGGAGTTTTAGTTGAACCTAAAAATCCTGATTCTCTCGTGCAAGGTCTTTGGAGTGTACTAGATGAAAACTCCGTTGCAATAGATGATAACGTTGTACGTGAAAGGATTGCAATGCATTCTTATGAAGCTATTTTAAAGAACTTGCTTGCTATTTATCGTACGGTTGATAAAAAGTGAAAAAAGATTGATAGATAGTGGGGAGCGATTTCTATGGTAGTAAAAGAGCAAATTAGTCAGTGGTTTGAACATTTTCATGCGCATCCAGAGGTGAGTTGGAAGGAAGTGAAGACGACTGCTAAGCTTGCGGAAATCTTAACGGATATGCGGGTCAAGCACCATACATTTGACGATGTGACAGGTGTTGTGGCTGAAATTGGAGAAGGCGACCGAGTGATTGCAGTACGCGCTGATATCGACGCCCTTTGGCAGGAGGTTGGCGGTGTCTTCCAAGCGAATCATTCATGTGGGCATGATGCGAATATAGCGATGGTACTAGGAGCGTTGTCCTATTTGCAGAGAGAAGAGCTTGGTAGTCGCATTCGTTTTATCTTCCAACCAGCCGAAGAAAAAGGCAATGGTGCGAACGCGATGATTGAAAGAGGTGCAGTCGATGGCGTTTCGCATTTATTCGGTGTGCATTTACGTCCTCAAGAAGAAATTCCTTTTGGAAAAGTAGCGCCGGCTATTCACCATGGGGCGGCCGTTTTCTTAGAGGGAAAAATTACAGGAGTCGATGCACATGGTGCGCGTCCACATCAAGGGAACAATGCGCTGGATCCGTTGTTTGCCATTGCACAATTCGTCAAGACCATTCAATTCTCTCCATTTGAGTCTTATTCAGTGAAGCTAACGAAGGTACAAGCTGGCGGCGACAGCCTTAATATTATTCCAGGAACGGCTACATTCGCAATGGATGCACGCTCACAATCGAACGCGGTGTTAAATGAATTGAAGGAGCGCATTGACAAAGGTATTCAAGCAATTAGTCAGCTATATGACATCGGAATTGAATTGAGTTGGAGTGACTATACACCAGCCGCAGAGGTGTCAGAGGAAGCGGCAGCAATTGCGAGGGAAGCGATAGTGGAAACGGTCGGTGAAGAAGGGTTTGCACCAGCAATCATTACATCAGGCAGTGATGATTTTCACTTTTATACAATCCATCGACCAGCGTTAAAAGCCGCAATGATCGGTATCGGTGCGGATTTGGGGCCAGGACTTCATCATCCAGAAATGACATTTAACCGTGAGGCACTCGATATTGGTGCACGTATTTTGACAGCAACATTGAAAAAAGCCTCATTTTTGGAGGATTGACAAGAAGGAGGACTATCCGTCATGGATGGTCCTCCTTTTTTGGTGTTTAATTTGAATGAAACATTACCAAGTAACTCGATTATATGACTCACCTTACTGAACGATTTCTACATGAAAAAGTTATCCAATCCAATTTTGTCCGTTAAGCCACTTTTCTTGAATAACAAAATTTTATCCTTCGGTAAACGCTTGATAATGATTTGAATACCTCTTTTATCCGCATCGTCCAGCAATGCAAAAAGTGTCGCCTCACCTGTTGCATCAATGACAGAAAGATGCTCCATGTCGAGAATGATTTTTGTCGCACCAGATTCAAGCAGCTGTGGATATTTATTTTCAAATATTTTGGCGGTCCCAAAGAAAATAGGGCCATCTACAGTATACTTTGTTAATGAAGTAGGACTATCCAACCCGAATTTAACAATCTCGACATCAGATAGCTTAGCTTCGTCAATATGGAGCTTTCCACTCATTTTCTTTAGGAACGAGAGGGCTGCTAGTAAAATCCCGACTTGAACGGCGACGGTTAAATTGATAAAAATCGTCAATAGAAATGTTGTTAATAAAACAATGGAATCCCCTGAACGAATCGATAGAATATGAACGAACGCTTTGCGAGCGCTCATATTCCACGCGACATACATCAAAATGGGTGCCATCGCCGCTAATGGAATATGCGATGCGTAAGGTGCAAATAGTAGCAAAAACGCCAAAACAAATAGACTTTGTACAACCCCAGATATGGGACTAACAGCACCGGAACGAATATTTGTCGCAGTTCTTGCGATTGCCCCTGTTGCAGGAATACCACCGAATAATGGTGTAATGATATTGGCAATTCCTTGCCCGAACAGCTCCCGCTTCGAATCATGCTTCTCCCCGCTTTTCATACCATCTGCAACAACAGCTGACAATAGCGATTCAATGGCACCGAGTGCGGCAATAATGAGCGCAGGCTGCCATAGCAATACCAGTTTAGATAAGGTAATATGCGGGAAATGGAAACTTGGAAGTGTCTTCGGAATACCACCGAATGCTGTCCCAATCGTTTCTAATTTCCCAGGGAATAGAAAAAATGAAATGACTGTCGGAATGAGTAATGCAACGAGCAGTAAAGGAATACGTGGCGCAATCTTTGGTAATAAAAAGATAACGGCCAAACCGATAACTGCGATTAGAATACTGTAGCTATTGACCGTATGGAATTGCTTGAAGAGATCAATCATATTTTCATGGAAAAATTCTTTTTTCTCTAATCCAGTAATGCCAAAAAAATTGCCAAACTGTCCTGTAAAAATGATAACAGCAATCCCTGTTGTAAAGCCGATTGTAACCGATCGTGGAACAAAGTGGATTAGACTACTAATGCCGAGAAAACTCATAATGACAAGGAAAACACCAGCCAAAAATCCGGCAATTAGCAAATCCTCATAACCGTATTGCAGTACGATTGCTAATAAGATTGGAATGAAGGCACCTGTAGGTCCAGCAATCTGAAAACGAGATCCACCTAATAAGGCAACGAGGAGACCGGCGATGATTGTCGTGTAAAGACCATACTCAGGCTTGACCCCCGAGGCAATTGCAAAAGCCATCCCGAGCGGAATGGCTACAATACCAACTGTAATTCCCGCAATCAAATCCTTGCGAAATCCGGTTGCGTCATAATGAAGATAACGATTATCCTTGAACATTCAATTCACTCCGTCTACTTTGACTTATCTGAAACGTTCTCTATTAAGTATATCCAACAAACGTTGGAGTGACAAGGGTTCGAGATTAGGACAGCTGAAAAAGGATTACGTCGATAAAATCAACAGATGGACTGATAAACAACTCTCTTCAATCTGCTAGTCAGAATTATTGGAGTTAAAGAACATTGGCTAATTTCTCCAAAGTCTATTCAAATTACAAGTATTCTTCCGAAGAAGGATATAGAATCAAATAGCTATATTGAAATGATTACTGTATATAGCTCAGAGAAAGTGAGTGTGTCATATGAAAAATAAAATAATGGTAGTTTTATTTATAACGCTGTTACTTGGGGCGTGTGGACTGGAGGAAAAAAATCCACTTGAAGGAAAAGTGAAAGTTGGCGTTATGCTTTCCGAAAACGGTCTTGGTGATCAGTCATTTTCTGATTTGGCTTTTGCTGGTTTGGTAAAGGCTCGGGATGAAGAAGGTATTGTTATTGAATACTTAGAGCTTGCAGATACAGGAACGTATGAAAATGGATTTGAACAACTCGCTAATAGCGGAAATGATTTAGTATTCGCGCTTGGATTTACAGGTCAAGAAGCGCTTGAAAAAGTGGCGCAAGCCTATCCGCAACAATCATTTGTTTTGGTTGATGCGGTATCGGAAATGAACAACATTACTTCAATTACCTTTAAGGAAAACGAGGGAAGTGTTTTAGCGGGTATCGTTGCGGCGACGGTGTCGGAAACGCAGACAATCGGTTTTATTGGTGGCGTAGAAGCCCCACTCATTCAACGTTTTGAGCAAGGCTTCGTGCAAGGTGCAAAATCAGTGAATCCAACGATTGAAATTATGACTGAATATGCCGGAAGCTTTGATAATGATGTACTTGGAGCAGAAATTGCAGCAAATATGATTGATAGTCAGGCGGACGTTTTGTATGCTGCCGCTGGATTTACAGGAGTTGGCATGCTACAGGAAGCTGAAAAACAGGGTGTCTACGCGATTGGAGTAGATAGTGATCAATACTTTTACGCAGAAAAAGCTGTCATTACATCGATGATGAAGAAGATTGATCTTGCATTATTTGATATTATCCATGCCTATAAAGAAACTGGGGAAATCCCATCAGGCCATGTTGAGCTTGGATTTGCAGAAAATGCGGTTGGGCTAGCCCCATTCCGTGTTCTCGACTTAACGCAGGCGGACCAAGAAAGACTGGACGGATATTTAGAAAAAGCTACATCAGAAATGAAATAGGGAGGGGAATATGAACATGACCATTAAGAAAAAGATATTACTCAATTCACTCTCCGTGCTTGGTCTCTCTATTATTATGATAGCAGTGATTATATTTAGGATGATGGCGATTCAAAATACAAGCAGTGATTATGTAGACGTACTATTAGCGGTTCATGACGTGAATGCAGAAACGAAAGCAACGATGAATAGCTTAAATACGCTCGCTTATAACATGACGGACGGCAATAAGGAGAATGTACGTAATCAGCTTGATTTGACAACCTTAACATTTGATGCGGCTGTAAGTCTTGTGAAAGAGCAAGAAGCCCGAGATATTTTATTAAAAGCGCAGGAGAAATTTGTTTTATTAAAAGAGGCAGCACTCGGAGCAGTTGAAGAGAACAACTCCGCGGAAATTAATCGACAATCCCTTCGTAATGTAGGAATTGTCAACGATATTTACATGGTGGATCTTTTTACATCCGCACATTATGATTATTTACAAGAATTACTCGCGAAGCAGATTAAGGACGTCATTACTTTTGCCGTACTTGGAACTATTTTTGTCATAGTGGGAACGATTGTGATTATTCTTCGATTGGCAAATGCCATAACAAATCCACTTCAAAAACTAGCTGTAAATGCGGAGGAAATTGCATCGGGTAATCTCATCGTAGAGGCAATAGGCTATGATAAAAAAGATGAATTAGGGCAGTTGAATCATGCATTCACAACGATGACGGATCAGCTACGCTCACTTCTGCAATCGATTGATGCTGCGAGTCGAAATGTGGATAACTATGCAAAAGAGCTGGAAACTGAAAACAGTTATCTTGCCGAAGCAAGTAATCAGGTGACACTTTCGACGGAAGAGCTGGCAAAGGGCACACAAAGCATTTCCGAGGATTTACAAAGTTCGGTAGAGCTCATTGAACAGATGAATCATGAATTTGGCACAAATGTTGAACGTGCTAAAAATTCTGCTGAGTATGCAGCATTGGCCAATCAAGCAATTGTAGAAGGTCGTGGAGCGATTGATGAGCAGCGTGCACTAATCGACAACAATAACGAAGCGTCGAAATCAATCGAAAAAGCGACTGAACAATTTACACAGTATGCGGGAAGCATCGAAGAGATGGCAAAAACAGTTTCTGACATTGCAACACAGACAAATTTACTCGCTTTAAATGCTGCAATTGAAGCTGCACGCGCTGGAGAAGCAGGGAAAGGTTTTGCTGTCGTTGCTGAGGAAGTGCGGAAACTTGCAGATGCTTCTACCGCAGCAACCGTGCAGATTTTTGATATGGTCAACCTGATTAAAGGAGGACTCAATTCAATTGCAGAATCAGTAGGAAAAGGTGTGGAAATTGCGACAGCACAAGATGACAATGTGACACGCACACTCAATGCTTTCACTAATATTGAAGACAAAATGGATAGCATTACAGATGCGTTGGAAGATCTTGTGGCAGGTGCGGACACGTCGCAGCAGTTTAATAATACTGTTCTGGAAAATACAGAAAACATTAGTGCCGTCGTCGAACAGACGGCTGCGGGTAGCGAAGAGATTTCTGCGTCTGCGGAGGAACAGCTGAACTCTATTGGAAAAGTTGTGGATAAGGTAACTGCCCTACGTGAATTAACGGAGGACTTAAATACCATGATTACAAGATTCAAATTATAAGTAAAAGACCGCCCCGCTTTTTTGCAAGGCGGTCTTTTGCTCTTTCATTGAATGAATTCGTCGATTGATAATACAACCTCGGTAGAGCCCATTCTACAAGCGAGTTGTGTAAGATGAGGCTGCTCTACACGTGCAGTGGTGAGAATAGCTTGCTCTGCGAATGCCTGTCGTGTTGGACCGTCATATAGCAATTCGCCGTTACTAAAAATAACTGTCCGTCCAAATGTTGCAGCTACAAAATCCATGTCATGTAAAATGCACAGCACGAGTTTGCCCTGTGCATACAATCCGTGAATAATCTCCTTCAACTTCTCTTTACCACGTGCATCCTGTCCCATCGATGGTTCATCGAAAATTACAATGTCCGTATCCATTGCGAGAATCGATGCAACGGCAATCATTTTCCGTTCGGCAAGACTTAAATCATAGGGATTTTCTTCCGCTGTATGTAACAAGCCTACTTGCTCCAGCATTTTCTCCGCATTGGCACGCGCAACTTCTGCTGTCTGTCCGATGTTAAGTGGCCCAAACATCACTTCATCCAAGACATTATTTTTGAAAATCTGGTCATTTGGATTTTGAAAGACGAGTCCAATTGTGGCGGCAAGCTTAGCTGCCGTCATGTCTTTGGTGTTTTTGCCATTCACGATGATGTCGCCAGACTTCGGTTTTAATAAGGCTTTTAGCAATTTGACGAAAGTCGTTTTCCCCGCACCATTTTGCCCGATAATGGCGATCGGTTTCCCCCGAAATGTCGCATTAATTCCCTGTAAGATAGGGTTATTCTTTGTGTAATTAAAATCCAAATTAGTGACCGTTATTTCAGGAGAATCGGTTTCGTCCGTAGGTTTCTCAACGAATTGAATCGTGTTGCTATGGATACCATTGGTAGGCATTTCAACGAGTGAAATCGGATATAGACCGGTTTCTTCATTGCGTAGTTGATGAGCCCTTGCAACAGTCGTGTAGATAGGCGGTTCTACGCCAAACATTTGTAAATCATCGCGTGAAAAAATTTCTGTCGGCGTGCTAGCATCGATCAATTTTCCACCATGCATAAGAAATATTTTATCAGCATACTCGGCAAGCTTCTCTACTTTTTGCTCGACCATCACAATGGTCATACCTTCCTTCGACAGGTTTTCAACAACACGGAACACTTCCTCAGAGCCTTGTGGGTCAAGCTGGGAAGTAGGTTCATCTAAAATTAAAATATCCGGCTTCATGGCAATGACGCTGGCAATGGCAACTCGCTGCATTTGTCCACCAGAAAGCGAAAATGGATTGTTATCTCGCAATGCTTCGATATCGAGTAGGCGCATACTTTCCTGGATACGTTTATGCATTTCTTCGCGCGGGATACCGAGATTTTCAAGACCAAACGCGATTTCATCGTACACCGTAAATTTTGCGCCCGTCATTTGAGAAAATGGATTTTCAAAAACGAGCCCAACTTTTGCTGTCACATCGCTAATAGTATGTGTAAATACTTCCATCTCATCAATGAAAACATTTCCGCCGTATGCCCCTTTAAAAAAGTGGGGAATAAGCCCACTTAGCGCATAGCAGAGTGTTGTTTTTCCTGCCGTATTCATTCCAGCAATGCCAATGAATTGCCCTTTTTCAATAGTGAAGGACACATCGTCTAGCGCGAAGGTGTCAGTGTTCGGATATTTATATTTGAGATTTTCTACACGAATATGCGTCATTGGGTAATCCTCCAAACGATGGTGGAAAGCAGTATGCAAACAAGCAATATTTTTAGCGTTACCCCATATTTGTAATATGAGGTTTCATTCAAAAAAGTCTTCTTCCCTTTGGCATTAAATCCCCGTATCTCCAGTGCAATCGACCGTTCTCGCGTATCGTTCAATGAATTGAGAACAACGGGACCGAGAAGGGGGATGAATGATTTTATCCGTATTAGTAATTTACCTTCTGTTTCCATTCCGCGAGCGCGCTGTGCATCAGTAATTTTTCCCGTCACCGCCATCATTTGTGGGATAATCTGCAAAACAGATAGAAAGACATAGCCGATTTTGGGTGACATCCCTTTATGAATAAGCGATTCGACAAGACTGTCCGGTTTGGTCGTTAGAATGAGGACACCGAATGCGCAAACCATATTGAGAATGCGAAGAATCAATAGCAACGCGAAAGCGAATCCTTCCTTATAGATAGGTAAAGGACCGATTTCAAACAAAACGGTTGTGCGGTCGGGATGGAAGAAGCCCTGAACGATAACAATTGAAACAATTAATAGCATACTAAGTGCAATAACCGGCAAAATGTACTTGAATACTTTGCCGGTAAGCAGTAGAAGAAGCGTAAACGTCAAGACACCGATGACGAATAAATGATTCGGAACAATGTATGTCAAAGCGATGGAGATGAAGACGAATAATAGCTTGGAAAGCGGATCGACATCATGAATGACTGAATCCTTTTGTACATACAGTGTCATGTTTTTCACAGAAGTCTCTCCTTATAGTCGTTCGATTTTTGAACGATTATCATACATATGCGTTACGTTTTTCGGTAGTCCTTTGAAAATCAGAAAGCTAATGAGGACAGTTGCCATTTTATCTGGCACATCGACAACAATGCTGTCTGCGAATGAAGCAAACCATAGGGGCATGTTATTGGACATCATTGTTGCAAAGAGTGCATCACCCCATACATTCCCTGTTTGTCCGCCCCAAAACAGTATGTTGAGAGGTGTCGAAACAGTGGCGGCGATAATACCGACAACAAGTCCGAGAATGAGTGCTTTTCCGACATTCGCTATCCAGCCTTTATAGGCCATAACCCCAACGACAAGCCCGATAACTGCCGACGTAATGGCATAGACGAATGAAATCGGATCAGCAGTAAATCCATAAATAATATTGTTCAAAGCTCCAGCAATCCCACCGATAATCGGACCTGCTAGCATACTAGCCAGCACCGTTCCGATAGAATCCACCCAAAGCGGTAGCTTGAGTAGACCGGCAAATAATTTTCCTAAATAGTTGATGCCGATTGCAGCAGGAATAAGGACAAGCGCGGCCGTTGAGAAGTTCAATGACCACATACTGTTTTTCTTCATCGGATAAATACCTCTTCTCATTGTAGTTTCTTGACATCAACACATGTGTCATGACAGATGTCTATATGATTATAACTTACAAATAGAATTTTTAGTAGAGTGAATTTATAACCGGATGGATGAAGTGTGCAACGATTCATGGAGAGTGTGCAACCATTTCAGCAAAATGTGCAACGAACTTGGAAGTGTGCAACAATTCTCTCAAAGTGTCCAACGATTCTCGTAGAGTGTGCAACCATTTCAGCAAAGTGTGAAACGAACTTGGTAGTGTGCAACAATTCTCGCAAAGTGTCCAACAATTCACGAAGAGTGTGCAACCATTTTAGCAAAGTGTGCAACGAACTTGGAAGTGTGCAACAATTCTCGCAAAGTGTCCAACGATTCGCGAAGAGTGTGCAACCATTTCAGCAAAATGTGCAACGAACTTGGAAGTGTGCAACAATTCTCGCGAAGTGTCCAACGATTCATGGAGAGTGTGCAACCATTTTAGCAAAGTGTGCAACGAACTTGGAAGTGTGCAGCAATTCTCGCAAAGTGTCCAACATTTCACGAAGAGTGTGCAACCATTTCAGCAAAATGTGCAACGAACTTGGTAGTGTGCAACAATTCTCGCGAAGTGTCCAACGATTCATGGAGAGTGTGCAACCATTTTAACAAAGTGTCCAACAAACTTGGAAGTGTGTAACAATTCTCGCGAAATGACCATAAAAAAACCGACTCCCCTTAAAGCGGAAGTCGGTGTGAGCATTCTCAAACTAGTATTATGATAACTTAAAGCGATTAACAACCTCTTGTAGCTCCTGCGCAATGGTGTACATATGTGCAGTAGACTCCGCGACACGCTCGAGCTCGCTTTGCTGAGTTGCTGCCGAAGCACTCACTTCTTCAGCAGAAGCGGCGGTTTCCTCTGAAATCGCGGCAACACTTTGAACGGCTAGTAATGCACGGTCTTTATGTTCCATCATTTCTGCAAGTTTAGTCGCTAACTCATCAATCGATCCGCCCATTTGCTGCGCAAGCTCCGCATTGCGGATAAAGGAAGATTCTGTGCTTGTTACGGATTGATTTTGTTCTTCCATCAATTGCATATTGGCCGTAATGACAGCAACAGTTTGTTGAGATTCGACTAATATTTCTTGAACTGTTTGTTGTATGACATCCGTTTCTGAGCTTGATTGCTCAGCTAGCTTTCTCACTTCTTCTGCAACAACAGCAAAGCCTTTGCCATGTTCTCCAGCACGTGCGGCTTCAATACTGGCATTGAGCGCCAATAAATTCGTTTGCGCAGTAATGCCGTGAATGGATGTAATGACTTGGTTAATATCTGCTATTTTAGCTGTCAGCGTTTCAATTTGCTGCTGTACCTTCTCATTCATTTCATTCGTAGCAACATTATGTTCACGTAGCTTTCGAACTTCTGTCATTCCGATTTCAGTCGATGTTTCCGTTTGTTTAGACAAGTCATTCATACTGTTAGACAGCTCAGTGAGTGACTCCATTTGGTCCGACAGATCGACAATGCGGTGGCTTGTTTCCTCCGTATCCTCTGATTGCTTGGAGGCGCCGTGTGCAATTTCGTCCGTCGCCATTGATACTTCCTGGCTTGATGCAACAATTTTTTCGAAAACCTGACTGACTCGACTCGATGACTCGTTTAGTTGGGTAGAAGAGTCTAAAACAGTGTGAATGGCGTCATTGGTTCTTTGTAGCATATGGTTGTAGGCAAGTGCAACTTCACCAATTTCATCAGTTTGAATATATTTTTCATCGACATTTTTCGTCAAATCGCCAGCTGCTGCCGTTTCGATTGAATCACGTAAATAAGCAAGTGGCTTTAATTGTTTGAAAATGAACCAGAATGTAGCGGCTGACATGAGTAACACCATGACGACAGCTGAAATAATCGTTAAAAATAAGATGGTATTATACGTTTCTAAAATTTTCGCTTTCGGGACAACTGTTTGTACTGCCCATGTATCAGAAATATGGTCGAGTACTACAGGTGCAAAAGTGTTAAAGGAGTTTTCATCCAACTGCTTGGAATCAACGTAAAATGTAGAAATTTCTCCCTGACGTAATGTGTTTGCAATGGCATCCCATTCAAAGGATTCTTGCATACTCGTTCCGTTCAATTCCTCGTTAAAGCTATTGGCCGTTAAAAATCCAGCGTCTGTAATAATACTCGCATACCCACCAGAAGGTTCAATTGTGTTGACCAATTCATTTAAAAAATCGATGGACAAATCTGTCGTTAGCACACCGAAAAAAGTGCCTGTCTTTGTTAGCAATGGTACTGAAATCGTTGTCATCGGGACGATTTCACCGCCAGCACTATAGTCGTAAGGCTCAGTCAAAATAGCACGTTTCTCATTTTTGGGGACCAAATACCAATCCCCCTCGCCCTCAATTTCATAGCCACTCAGCGCTTCAACATTGACTTTGTCTCCATCCTTATAAAGATAAGGAATAAATCGTTTTGCCGGATCAATTAGCTCATTTGAAACGGATTGGTCAATCGGGATAGACCCACTTTCAAAAATAGCGGCCATTCCAGTTGCGTCCGGATTATTGACCAAGTTATTTTCAATTACGCTAATAATCTCATCGGCAGTCAAATTACCCTGCGCCTGTAACGTTTCGAAAATGTTTTTTGTTGTATGAAGCATTTCATTGGTTTTTTTAAAGCGATCGCTCATTGTGGAAGCGTATAACTCTGTGTTGCTAATCGCTGCCTCCTCCGCGTCTTGAATACTTTGATTATGTAAGATTATGCTTGTAACAATTGAATAGGCTGCGAACAAAACTAAAAACAAGCCTATAATCAATGCAGATAGTTTCCATGCAATTCGATTTGTTTTTTTCATTAACAAACTCCACCTTTATTGGATTTTCTTTCAGTATACATCATTCGGCAGGGTTCAACAATGAAGGAATGCAGGGACGAAAGACATGCTTTCGTTTTCCTATTGAGTAACATTTGGCTTAAATTGGGAAATCGTGAGATAATTCGCAAAAATATTTAAGTTTCGACATTTTCTGCATTCATTTTCAGTGTTAATAACCGATAGGAATGGTATAGCCTATAAAAAGAATTGAAGAATTGGAGGATTTGAAATGAGGACATTACGGGGGACTATATTAGTAGGTTTTGGAGTAGTGCTTTTATTGACGGCACTGTTGGCCACGAGTGGCGTCAGGGGAATTAATAGCCTCATTAAATCGACAGAAAATACGACGGAAGAGCAATTACCATTGCTGATCACTGATTCACGACTTGCATTTAATATAGCAGACCGCGTGGCAAAGGCCCGTGGTTATCTTCTTTACGGTGATATGCAATACGTGGAAGCATTCAATTCATTGACAGAGGAAAGTGTTAACCTTCAAGAAGAGCTTGAGCAAATAACTTCCTCCGAGGAAGTTAAGAGCCTGATTGCTAAAAGTATTGAGTGGCGTGAAATAATGACGAACCAAGTATTCCCAGCAGTAATGGCAGGAAGGCAATCGGAAGCACTTCGCATTGATAGTGAGACTGCGCAGCCGCTTGCCCGTGAATTAATGGCAGGATTCGACAGTTTGGCGACCAGTAGGCAGGAGATAATACTTGCTGATGGGAAAGAGGATGTGAAGGCAGGTTATGCATCGCAGACTCTAAACTACATCATTACAATTATAGTTATTTTAGCTGGGCTTGCAATTTCGTACTTTATGGCAAGGAGTATTTCTAGACCTATCGTAACGGTTTCAACAAGGATGGAGCGAATGGCTGAAGGAATATTTAATGATGAGCCCCTCGAAACAAAAAGAAAAGATGAGGTTGGACAGCAAATTCACTCCATTAATAAAATGAGAGAATCGATTCAAAGAATTTTAACTGATACATTGGCGATTTCTCGTCAAGTAAATGGTAGAAGTACGGAGTTGACTGAAACGTCCGTTGTAGTAAGCGATTCAACGAACCAAATTGCCGCTACGATGGAACAGCTTGCTGCTGGATCTGAAGCACAGGCGAATACAGCTTCTAATATGGCTGAAATGGTAGGGACTGTTTTTGAAGATATTCAACATGCGAATGAGGCTGGTACGCAAATTATGTCCTCCTCACAAGCAATCTTAGAGCGGACAATAAGTGGAAATGAAATGATGGATAGCTCTGTCCAACAGATGAATACCATTTATACAGTAGTCAATGACTCTGTCGCAACGATTAAGCAATTGGATAATCAGACGAAAGAAATTTCAACACTCGTTACAGTTATTAGTGACATTGCTGAGCAAACGAATTTACTCGCACTCAATGCCGCAATTGAAGCGGCACGTGCTGGTGAACACGGCAAAGGATTTGCTGTTGTGGCGGATGAAGTGAAAAAGCTTGCGGAACAGGTTGCTGAATCTGTCAGCGAGATTACGACCATCGTTAACACAGTGCAAGAAGGATCGTCAAGTGCCGTCAAAGCACTTGAAAGCGGCTATACGAGTGTAGAAGATGGTAAACAAAAAGTACTGGATACAGGTGTTGTATTCGAGGAGATTTCAGAGCTTGCGACAACGATGAATGAACAGACGAATGTCATGTCTCAAGATTTGCGTCACCTTGAGGAGATTGGTGGTAAATTGACAGAAGGTGTGACGGAAGTCGCCTCTATCGCAGAGGAATCAGCCGCAGGCGTTCAGCAAACAACAGCATCAGCAGAGCACTCATCACACCAAGTAGAAGCAATGAGAGCAGGCGTGACAGAACTCTCCACACTAGCCGACCAGCTAGAAGCATCTGTCAAACGATTCGCGATCGAGGAACAATAAGAAAAGATATGATTTTAGATAAAATAAAAAATAACTGAATTAGATTGTTGGGACTTAGTGTATCTTATACCTCTTGGAACGCTTTGGAATGGACGGCTACGATGCAATATCCGAGCTGTTTTTATGATTGGGGATGTGACTGCATCACATCCCCAATCATTTCTTTCGGTAATCGTATGGCAACTGTCCATACGGCGCTATCCAAAGAAAATACTACATAAAGCATCAATATTTTTGGGGAATAAAAGAATAGAGGTATTCTAACTTTATAAAAGCCGCCAAAGATACAATTTTGGCGGCTACTGCTATCTCCATCATTTCTACCATTATTATTTTAAACTCTATCACTTTCTTCTAAAATGTTTCGCAACATGAAAAAGTAAAAACTTTATTCAATGTCCAATAGTTCCCGAAATTGTATCTTCGGGAACTTACATACTTTGACAATGTCATCTATTCTTTTCTTTCCAAGTACCTATATTCTTCATTTGAGCATTGGAGGTTTGCGACAGGCAATGATCCACAATAGGATAAGCGAGAAAGGTGTTGCGGTTATTCTAACGTCCATCCATTGCCGAAAGTAAACCGGATATGTCCAGTAAACAGGACGTTTTCTGGTTCTTGCTTGCTAGTTATAACTCTAAGTAAGTGGTTGATCAATAGAAGTGAAGAAAAGATTATAAACTAGTGAAGCAAAAAAAGCCATACGACTGGAATTTTCCCAGCTGTATGGCTACTTTGATTATTGTCTAGGCTTTGAGCACCAGCCGCTCCCTACGCTTTTCTTATTATCTACCAATCGGCCAATCAAATGGAATTGAGCCTGGTGGTGAGTGTTTCAAAATATCGAACACTGGAATTGTATAGGCAAATAGGATAAGCGCAATCGTAATACCAACCCATAAATACCAGTTTTCAAGAAACTTAGGCGTCGGCTGTGCGTTTGTAGCTTCCTCTGCAATTGGGAATTCCTCCACGCCACGTGGTGCAAAGAAGGTCAATTGGATGAAAATATACACCATTAGAATAATCCCGATGAACAGAATTGTTCCACCGACAGCTTGTGCAATTTGGTAACTAATCCATGTCGCTACTTGATCGCCGCCAGCGTACTCAGAGAAATTCGAACGACGCGGTCCACCTAGTAACCCTTGAATGTGCATGGAGCCAGACATAATGGCCATACCAATCGTCCAAATATATGTCTGAATCAATCCAAGCTTATTCAACTTCGGCGTCAATCTTCGGCCAGTTAAATGTGGAACAAGCCAATACGTAATTCCGAAGAAGGTTAAAATAACGGTTGTCGCAGCAGTTAAATGGAAATGCCCAGTAATATAAATCGTATTATGCACAAGCGCGTTCATTTGATAGGACGCGTTAATAATACCGCCCGCACCCCCAGGGATGAATGCTACCATACCGATAAATGGAGCGAGGAAACGAACATCTTTCCATGGCAACTTCTTAAACCAGCCAAATAGACTCTTATAGCCTTTTCTACGACCTGCTTCTTCAAACGTAGCAAAAATAGAGAATGCAGTCATGAGTGATGGAATAATAACCATGAACGTCAAGACGACTTGAATGAACTTCCATGTTGGATCAATACCAGGCTCTGTTAGCTGATGGTGGAAGCCTACAGGAATCGAGAACATCAACAGTAAAATGAAAGCTAATCGAGCAAGTGAATCACTGAATAATTTTCCACCGATGATTTTCGGGATGATTGCATACCAAGCCATATAAGCAGGAAGCAACCAGAAATAAACAAGTGGATGACCGAAATACCAAAATAATGTACGGCTTAGCAGAACGTTAATCGTCTCGGCATAACCAAGTGACCAGGGAATGAACTGAATGATTACTGCAGAAGCAACCCCCAGTGATGCGATGAACCACATGATCATATTGATGACGACCATGAATGCGAGTAACGGTGATTTTTCACCTTTATGTGCTTTCTTCCATACATACAGTTGACGGAAGTTAACGAATGCAGCAATCCAGCTACCAATGATAACGAGTGCTAATCCAAAGTAAAAGGCCGGATGTGCTCGAAGTGGTGCGTAAAATGTGTAAAGAACAGATGCCTCACCTACGAGAATCGTAATGGCAGTCATAGTCGTTCCAATGACCATTACCCAGAAAGCAATCCAAGCAACTTTTCTCTGTTTATCAGTAATGCCAACTGTTTTTCCCATCAGTGAAAATTGGAAGCCGATGATGAAAAATGTCGTCAAGACAAGTCCGAGAATAACACCATGTACTGTTAAAATCGTATAATAATCGATGTTGAATGGTAGTGTATATTTACCAGAACGGACGAGTGTTTGTAATAGCCCCATCAAACCACCGATAAGCAACGCTACGTATGTAACGTACATAAATGACATGTATAACTTGGATTCTTTTTTTGATATTGAAAGTTCATTCGTAGCCATTATTCATACACCTCCACTGTTCCATACATAATGTGGTGACCGATACCACAGTACTCATTACAAACGATTGTAAACTCCCCAGCGTTTTTCATAACGGTCTCATACCGACTGATGTGACCGGGTTCGACCATCATATTGACGTTTGTTCCAGCAACGTTGAAGCCGTGGACAACGTCTGTTGTCGTAATTTGATAAAGAACGGTAGAGCCTTTTGGTACGCGAATTGTTTTCACAGGGTTACCGTCCGCGTCTTTTCCCATATCATAGTTGAATGCAGAAGCGAGAATGTTGACGATATATTTTCCGTCGGCCACCTCACGCAGTCCAAGATTTTCTTGTTTAAATGAATCGTGAGCCTCCACATTTTGTGGATCAATAATTTCAATATGACTTTGCGGATGTGTACCTTTCCAAAATGCAGCAAATCCTATGATGACTAGAAATAATGCGAGTGACCCTACCCCAAGAGTGAGCCAAATTTTTTCATACTTGTGCAAATGCATACGTTTACCCTCCTGACGTTATCATTATCTAGATAGAAATAGTGCGTACAGCCCGAACCAAGAAATTAGAATAAAAATACCGACTAACATAACAGAGATAAAAGTTCCTTTTAAACTAACTTCGGCATCCATTTCAGTAGAATTGGACTGTTGTTGCTTTGGATTTTTGTTTCCCATTGTTACACCTCCTCTTCGTGATGAAGTTGCATGTCATACTTTTATCATAGTCAAATGGTGAAATACGGGAATTAGGGAAGTCCCTATCTGAAGAGGAAAGTAGAAATGTTTCACATTTTGTTCACCTCCTCTTCATAGTTCCGACATAATCTTAAACATAAAGAAAACCGCATTCCGAGGTGGAATGCGGTTTTGTATAATGTAGAAGTATAGTGATCATGTGCTTATTGCGGATTGTGATCCGTTTTTTCACGCGCCCCGCGCATCGGAACAAGTATCTCTGCACGCTGCTTCACTTCCATTAAGGTTCTTTGTTTGTCCCTTTGGATAGGCTCGTAATCTCCTGCGGCTGGATCACGGTCGTCATTTTTGAAGTAACGGTGTTGTGGATTTTTCCATTCACTAAAAGCTTCAAAATGACCATTTGTTATCAATCCGGTCATGCCGTATATTTCATGAAAGACTTCTTTCACTTCACCCGCCTCCATTTTAATATGTCCTCTCCCTTGTATTCCCGCTCTCTATCACTTTAAACCATCTATTAAGACAATTATGTTTCGAAAGAGAAATAAATGACATGATATGTAATGGATTTGTTACACGAATGTAATGTTTAGGCTTAATCAAACATGTTAAAGTTATTTTAGTTAGTTTTCAGATAAATAAATTCATTGGGGGAACATATGAAGAATATAGTTAAGTTACAAAAGTCAGCTGTAATCGTTGTAATGGCACTACTGTTATTTATAGCTCCTTTCACTGGACAAGCAGAAGCGGCAGCCGCAACTGATCTTACAAAAACAGCAAAAAGTTTAATCGGTGTTAAGTATAGCTATGGTGGTTCATCTACAAAAGGATTTGACTGTTCAGGATTTATTAATTATGTTTTTAAAGCACATGACATTAAAGTTTCACGCACATCTTCTAGTTTGTATGCATCAGGGAAGGCAGTTACTAAGGCAAACTTGGAAGCTGGTGACCTCGTATTTTTTAACACAACTGGAAAAGGCGTTTCACATGTTGGTATATACATAGGTAATGGTCAATTTGCACACGCATCTACTTCAAGAGGTGTCCGCATCGATAAGCTAAACGATCCTTACTATTGGGGAAGTCGCTATATTGGTGCTAAGCGCGTCACAAACTTCGATGCAGTTGCTTCACTTAACTAATTTCATAAAACAAACAGCACCGCATATCCTGACTGGATATGCGGTGCTTTTATGGTAGAACATAAAGAAGCTGCCTAGTAAAGTTTTCAACTTCGCTAGGCAGCTTTTACTCATTCCGCATTTTGTTGTGGTACACGAACTGTCCAACGTGACAGGTCTGGCTCTGCCTTTTGGATTAATTCCTTTGGATAGATAAACGTCCATGGTTTAGATGTGTTTGCTTTTACAGATAGTGGAGCAAGCTCAAAAGAACCTTTGGCTACGAGATCACCTGTTGCGTCAATGAGTTCAAGCGGTAGCTGCTCAATATCAATTTGCTTGGAGTGACCATTCCGGATGAAAACGGAAGTTACTATACTGCCGTCCTCCTGCTGCATCACTTGGAATCCACTAATATTTACTTCGCGCGAATTCAATTTTGGAAGACCTTGGACAACTGTTGCAAGGCCTTCTTTTTGCTCGTCTGTCAAGCCGTCTTCCCATGCTTGTTCTAGGTCAAGTCTATGGGGCACTAATGATTGAACATTGAATGCCAGTTTCCAGTTTTCTGTAGGAGGATGCTCTACGTGGGTAGTATTCTTCGGAAATACAAATACCCATGGTCTAGCACTGCGAGCTGGGATTTCTCCGAGCTCCGTTAAATCGAATTCATTTGAAGCGAGCACTTTATCCTCATCGTCAAGGAGCAATAATTCAACGGGACCGACAGAGATTTGTTGATCGAGTGAGGAACGGAAAAATGCTTTAACAAGCCAGCTACCGTTAGCCGTTTCAACATCAATGTCAATTCCAGATAAAGAAATTTGATTTGCTTTAAGTGGTTCAAGCTCATTAGATAAGAACCGAAACACATAGTCTTGCTCCTGTGGCACGTCCCATTCTGGATGAAGGGAGAGTGTGGTTTCGACATCATCTGTATGGCTAGATGTATCTAGACCATCAATGATTTCTTCAGAATCAATCGCGCTTTCAGATCCGGTCTTTTCGGTTTGTTTAAAAAATGAAAAAAGTTTCATTGTTGTGCCTCCTTTTGCTGTGCGATAAGTTTCATAAAGCCGATTACTTCGGAAGCGATATTGCGACGCAATTTCTGGTAGTTCCGACCGAATAATTCGAGCCCTTCACGCTGGTAAATTCGCATTGGGTCCTCTTGTCCGTAAGAGCGTAACCCGATTCCTTCCTTGAGGCGTGTCATTACTTCTAGATGCTTGGTCCACATTACGTCGATATAAGAAAGCATTGCCTGTGGCAGCATCTGATTCACTTGCTCATCATCCTCGAATGAATCAATGAAAGTAAATAAATCATCAAGTGATGTTTTATATAAATTTAGAATATCGGCTGTTTTTTCAAGTGTGGTTGGAAGTGAAACTGGCTCCAACAGTAAATCATTGATAGTTCTTTCAATCCGTTCGAAGTCCCAGTTGCTTGGAGTGTCCTCTTCCGCACAACTATCATAAATAACAAATTCTACAGTCTCAGCTAACATTGTTTTCAGCTGTTCGAGAATGCCATCGTGCTCAATCACTTTATCGCGAAGTGAGTAGACAACTTTACGTTGATCACTAATGACATCATCCAATTTCAAGTTATACTCGCGCATGGAGTAGTGGGCACCTTCGACAATACGCTGTGTCCGTTCTGTTAGTTCATCGACTTCAGGATTTGTGACGAGTCCATCTTCGTTTGCAGTTACTTTTTTCAGGAACTTTTCAAGGTCATCCTTGGCGAAGCGTTTGAACATATCATCTTCAAGAGACAAAAAGAAACGACTTTCACCGTGATCGCCTTGTCGCCCTGAGCGACCTCGAAGCTGGTTGTCGATACGACGGCTTTCATGTTTTTCAGTACCAAGGACAAATAGTCCACCCAGTGCTTCAACACCTTCACCAAGTACAATGTCCGTACCACGTCCTGCCATATTTGTCGCAACAGTGATTTGGCCGAGCTGTCCTGCTTGAGAGATTAGTTCAACTTCTTGTTCAACACTTTTAGCGTTTAGTAAGTTGAAGTTTAGTTTGTGCTGATTCAAGTATTTGGCAACCTTTTCCGATTGTAAAATAGATGTCGTACCCACCAGAACGGGTTGTCCTTTTTTATTGCGTTCAGCGACTTCTTGCGCCATCGCCTTATATTTTTGATCGATTGTTTTGTAGACCTTATCAGAAGAATCTACGCGTAAAGTAGGGCGGTTTGTCGGAATTTGAATAACGGTCATCCCATATACTTCGTTAAATTCTTTTTCTTGCGTTTTAGCCGTACCTGTCATCCCGCAAAGCTGTGGATACATACGGAAATAGTTTTGGATTGTAATTTGTGCCTGCGCTTTGTTTTCCTCGGTAATCGGTAATCCTTCTTTGGCTTCAATTGCCTGATGAAGTCCGTCGGAAAGTGTGCGGCCTTCCATAATCCGTCCCGTGAACATATCAACAAGCTCAATTTTTTCATCACGTACAATATAATCTACATCGCGCTCAAAGATAACATAAGCGCGGACTGCTTGGATGACATAATGGTAAAGCGTTTGATGCTCTAAATCGTACAAGTTATCTATTCCGAATGATTTTTCGACCTTTTCAATGCCAGTGTCTGTCAGTGAGGTAGCTTTCGTTTCATCATCAAAATCGAAATCTATCCCTTTTTTGAAACGTTTGGCTAGACGTGCGGCAATGAGATGGAGATCAGCATCTGCCTGCATTTTACCGGCTACAATCAGCGGTGTTTTTGCCTCGTCAACGAGAATACTATCCACTTCATCAATAATTGCGAAATGGTATGGACGTTGAACATGTTCGGTCATTTGGTGTGCCATGTTATCCCGTAAATAGTCGAAACCAAATTCAGTTCCGACTCCATATGTAATATCGGCATGATAGGCCGCCTGCTTTTCATGGACTTGCATCATAGGGAGGTTAAGTCCTACTGTGAGACCAAGAAAACGATGGATTTGTCCAATTTGTTCATAATCCCTTTTGGCAAGGTAGTCGTTCACTGTAATGACGTGGACACCTTTACCTTCCAGTGCACGAACATAGGAGGGGAGGGAAGCAACAAGTGTTTTACCTTCACCAGTCGGCATCTCAGCAATATTTCCTTCTGTTAGTACGAGTCCGCCGATAAGTTGAACGTCAAAATGACGCATTTCTAGCACTCGTTTAGACGCCTCGCGAACAACAGCAAATGCATCTGGAGTAATGGAGTGAATCGATTCGCCAGATTGGATACGCTCTTTAAATATTTCTGTCATATTGGTAAGTTGTTTGTCCGACATCACTTCGTATGTGGGTTCTAATTTATTTATTTGTTGGACAATCTTCCTGTATTTACGGAGTTGTCTTTCGCTCGTTTGATTTGAACGTTTGAAAATCGATAACATGAATGAACGCTCCTTTTTTCTTATCCTTGAAAGGACCTGACCCCATTTTATCAAAAAGTATGGTAAATGACTACCTTAAGCTAATATCTACATATATAAGGAAGGAATTTGACGGGATAGGGTGTGGAGGAAAGGGGAAAAGTAATAGAGAAGAGAAGCTGAAGGCTGAATTAATTGTCTAGTAGTATGCTTTTCTAACTAAAACATGCTATAATACTGTTGATTTGATAAATTATCGATTTACTTAGGGAGGAAGGACATGTTATTCCTTGCGATGGCTGCTGCTCTTGTAGCCTCTGTATTACTTACTCCGCTTGTTATAAAATTAGCATTCCGAATCGGAGCGGTCGATCATCCAAACTACCGGAAAGTACATGCATCTGCCATGCCGCGTATTGGTGGTCTTGCAATATTTGGTGCATTCCTAATTGGTTACTTCATATTGAGGCCGGTAGATGAACACGCTACTGCCATTCTCATTGGCGCTCTCATTATTATTGTCACTGGATTTTTGGATGATATGTTTGAAATTACTGCTAAAATAAAACTTGCCGGTCAACTAACAGCGGCGATTGTTGTCGTTACTTGGGGCGGTCTACAAATTGATTTCATTAACTTGCCGTTTATCGGCCAGTTCGACTTTGGTTATTTCAGTATCCCAATTACAATTATTTGGATTATCGGCATTACGAATGCCATCAATCTAATTGATGGATTGGATGGACTTGCAGCGGGTGTTTCCACGATTGCGCTTATTACAATGACAGTCATGGCAGTCATTATGGGAGACGTTTTCGTTATCGCAACAGCAGCAATTCTTGCAGCAAGTTCACTTGGATTTTTGTTTTATAATTTTCATCCAGCGAAAATTTTTATGGGTGATACGGGATCACTGTTCCTTGGATTTATGATTTCAGTCTTAGCTTTATTAGGATTTAAAAATATCACCGTTGTTTCCCTTATTATCCCAATTATTTTGCTCGGTGTTCCAATTTCTGATACATTTTTTGCGATTGTCCGTCGTATACGTACAAAGCAGCCCATTATGGCTCCAGATAAATCGCATTTACACCATTGTCTGCTACGCGTAGGATTTTCTCATAGACAAACAGTTCTCGTCATTTATGGACTGGCCGTTCTATTTGGAGTTGCGGCAATCCTCTTTTCACAGGCGACAGTATGGGGCGCAATCTTACTCATCATCGTGATGCTCATTGCCATTGAGCTATTTGTTGAAGTGATTGGACTTGCGGGTACAAATTATCGACCGTTATTAAACCTCGTACGCATGATTGGCAGATAAAAATCAATTACGCCTTGGCGTAATTGCGTCCAACTTTTGAATTGCGTTTACGCAATTGACTCCCCTCAAAAGTTGTGACATCCGCCAGGAGGCTTAACTTGAGAATCAAGTTAAAATCCGGCCACTACCTAAGTTAACTTAGGTAGTATGGTCGGATTTTTTATCTTCATTCAGCAAATATGTTTGTTCTGAAAACAATTTTTTTGATCGGCAGATTTCAAAAATCCATAAAAAAAATGCTAGGCAATGTAGCCTAGCATTTTCATATTAGTCGTTATAAGAGTCTTCGGAAGCTTTATCCGCCGATTCGGTCAAGTTGGATCGATTGACAGTGAGGCTGGAAGAATTAGGAGTGAGCTCCAAATGCGTTTGTAGCTGCTGTTTCACTTCGTCTAAATAGGTTTCATCGAGCTTCCAATAATAAGTACCTGTCGACATATCGTCAAAGCCTTTCAAGCTAATCGTGTCAACTTGCGGCATACCACCTTTGGCATATTCCAAAAATGATTTCATTTCGTCGAATGTCATATCTGTCTTCATATTATCACCGACTGCTTCAATCACATCGCCATACTTCGTAATCGACTTGACGGATACAGCCTGTTTCATAATCGCCTGTAAAATCATTTGCTGACGTTTACCACGTTCGACATCCGAATCGAGTTTGCGCGTTCGGGCTAATGCTAAAGCGTGCTTACCGTCTAGATGCTGCAAGCCTTTTTTAAGGTAGATTGTATTCTTATCATTTTCGTCCTTTTCAGTTCGGTTGTAAGGGACTTCAGCCTCAATGCCGCCGAGTGCATCGACAACATCAATAAAAGCGTTAAAATTCATTTTTACATAATAATCGACTGGAACATCAAATAATTCTTCAATCGTGTCAATCGTTGCGCTCGTTCCACCAAATGCATGTGCATGTGTAATTTTATCGCGGTACCCTACTTTAGGGATGTGGACATAAGAATCACGCGGGATGCTTATGAGTTTTACCGATTTATCTTCTTTGTTTAATGTAGCGAAAAGTAACGCATCGGACCGACTATTGCTATCGCCTTGTTTTCGCTGTTCACTATCATCCACCCCGATAAATAAGATAGATACATTATCTTGGGCTGGTTCGACATTTTCTTCACGGATAACAGATTTTGGTCTGTCAGGAACGGGCTCGAATGCTTGATCAGCCGCGTATAAAGCTTTTTTTTGTAGTGAGGCGCCATAAGCTACGACAACTACGAAAAGTGAAAATGTCAGTATAACTAGGACTTTAATGACTAGATATTTATTCGACGATTTTCTCTGTTTTTTATAGTCTTTTCTTTTCATTTCAATGTTCCTCCGGAATTGGCTATGCAATCACTTATTATCATAGCTAATCATATAGGTTACAGCTCGTTGTCATTCGTTGGAAAATATGACAAAGCCACGGGATGCGAAGTATGAGTAGACAAAAAACTACAACCTTTTCCATTATACTATCATCCTCGTAAAACGTATACTATTTCAAATATCGAATTCGAGAAATTCGCTAGAAGATGACGAAATAGTAGCCTGTCCGTTTGTTAACTCAGTCATCCAAGTTGTGAATTGCTCAATTTCCATATGAGGGACATACATAAAAAGATCGACACCATCTGCATAGCTAATTTCTTTTAGTGGGTAGGGAGATTGTCTAACCTCGTTCTCGACCTTACCGAGCCATGTATAGTCAATTGTTACTTTCATGAGCTCGTGTAATTTTCGCAAGACTGTGCCTGTAGAGGTAATCCCTTCTGTCGTTGCACGACCGTATGCACGAATGAGCCCACCGCCGCCTAGCTTGATACCTCCGAAATAGCGTGTCACGACGACAACCGTATCCTTCAAGCCTTGTTTTTTTAATACTTCCAGCATGGGGACACCTGCTGTGCCAGACGGCTCGCCGTCGTCATTCGCCTTTTGGATATTATCATGCTCGCCAATCATATAGGCCGAACAATTATGGCTTGCTGTATGATGCATCTTTTTGATGTCTTGAATGAAGTCAATGGCTTCCTGCTCAGTTTCTACCCGCTTCACATAGGTGAGGAATTTGGACTTTTGGATGACCAATTCGCTCTCCCCGTATTCTTTTACTGTGTAATAATCTGCTCGCATTTGCGACACCTCCATCACTTGTAATACAATTATAATATTTAATAGCTATTATGATGATATACTAAATGAAGTGTGTAAGGTATTCATTGTACTTACAACACTTCACATGGTATTGTATGACTTTCCAGGCGGGAGGAAATGTAAGTGAAGGAAAATACAGTCGATATCCAAACGCTTGAAACAATCTTCAACAGTATGGTCCGGGTAATGGATCAATCGAAGAATGATATTTTCATTATAAGTGAACAGAGTCGTAAAAACTTTGAAGACATGCAAAAAGAGTTAGCTGAAGTCAAGGTTGATATTTCCCGGGTAATAACTGAAGGCGATTATTTGGAAAGTATGACCCGCCATTCTCGTTTAAGACTTGCCGACGTTTCAAAAAATTTCACTAATTATTCAGAGGCACAAGTTAGAGAAGCGTATGAGGTAGCGAATGATTTATTGGTCAAGTTGTCCATTAACCAAATGGAAGAGAAACAGTTGCGCATTCGTAGGGATGAGTTGGACAGGCGCTTGAACGCACTTCTGGAGACGATTGAACGGGCTAATCACCTTGTCGGTCAAGTGACAACAGTCATTAATTACTTGAATATGGATTTGAAGGATGTTGGAGAGGCGCTGGAAACAGCTAGACACAAACAGGAATTTGGCATTCGTATTATTCAGGCTCAAGAAGATGAACGTAAAAGGATTTCACGTGATATTCATGATGGTCCTGCGCAAATGTTGGCTAATGTAATGATCCGTTCAGGCTTGATTGAAAAAACATTTGTCGAAAAAGGACCAGAGTTGGCCTTGCTTGAACTGACAGACTTGAAAGAGATGGTAAGGGGGGCACTTTATGAGGTCCGTCGTATCATTTATGATCTTCGTCCGATGGCCCTTGACGATCTTGGGTTGATTCCGACGCTGAGAAAGTACTTATCGACAGTTGAGGAATATGAGAGTGGCGTTGAAATTCACTTTCAAAATACGGGTCGAGAGCTACGTTTTAAGACCGATTTTGAAGTGTCGATTTTCCGACTTGTACAAGAATCCGTGTCAAATGCATTAAAACATGGAAAGTCGAAGGATATTTGGGTGAAAATCGAATGGCTTCGCGATATAATGAATATTATCATCAAGGATAGTGGACAAGGGTTCGACCAAAATGAAGTGAAAGATAAGTCGTTTGGCTTGATTGGAATGCGAGAACGGATAGAATTACTAAAAGGTGAGATGTCAATTACTTCAACAATTGGAAATGGGACAATTATCTATTTCCGGATTCCACTGCGAGAAGAAATAATCGCTGATTAGACATAAATGGGAGGAAATGAATATGACAAAAATTTTAATTGTAGATGACCACCAGTTATTCCGTGAAGGGGTAAAACGAATTCTTGATTTTGAAAATTCTTTTGAAGTCGTTGCAGAAGGCGATGACGGAAGCGAAGTAAAAGGGCTTTATGAGCAATTCAAGCCTGATGTCGTTCTGATGGATATTAACATGCCACGCATGAACGGTGTCGAAGCGACAGAAGAATTGATTAAAGATTTCCCAGATGCCAAAGTAATTATGCTGTCGATTCATGATGATGAGTCTTACGTGTCTCACGCACTAAAAACAGGGGCACTTGGATATATGCTTAAAGAGATGGATGCGGATGCAATTGTCCAAGCGATTAAAGTAGTCGCAGCAGGTGGCTCGTACCTTCACCCGAAAGTGACACATAATCTTGTAAGCGAATTTCGCCGTTTGAGCGAACGTGAACATAAAGGGTCATTCCAACAAAATGATATTCGTCGTCCTTTCCACTTGCTAACAAAACGTGAGTGTGAAGTGCTGCAGCTGCTGACAGATGGACAGAGTAACCGGACAATCGGGGAGACATTGTTCATTTCTGAAAAAACGGTTAAAAACCATGTGTCAAGTATCTTACAAAAGATGGCTGTCAATGACAGAACACAAGCAGTTGTCACAGCGATTAAAAATGGCTGGGTTGAAGTGAAGTAATTCAAATAATTTAAATCAATCAGGCCTCGGCGTGATTGCGTCCGGAGTTTTTTCGAGCTTGCTCGAAAAGGTACCTTGAGAAATCCGTGACATCCGCCGGAGGCTTCAGCTGAATTTAGCCGGGGCCTCCGGCTAAATTCAGCTGAAAGGGCCCTCCATCTTGGAGGAGCCCTTTCGTTCTGTATTTTTCTAAGGAGGAAGAAAATGAAGAAAATAGTTCTTTTTGCGGTGATGTCAATGCTGTTGATACTAGGAGCGTGTAATAAGGATGAAGGAGCATCTCCTTCTAACACAGGATCAGTCGATGATGGTGAAGCGACAGCGGGGTATGGGGCAATCGATCATGGTGTAGACGATAAGCAGGTGGGCTTTAATATGTCAGGTGGCGAAATAGAAGAGGCGGCTGACATACCGGCAGAAGAGAAGAAGCAGCTTCTGGCTGCATTCGAGACGTATATCACAACGTTGAATGAGCAGGAGATAGATGCGCATTTAGCTATACTGTCGAAGGATGCTTATGATCTAGAGGAAGAACGTGTTTTTATGGAAGAACAATTTAGTGAGTACAGTTTGAATTACGAAGTATCCAATGTCACAATCGTAAAGTATTCGGCTGAGGAAGCTCAGGTATTTTCAAATATGAAGATGTCCTATAAGCAACTATCTACGGGTCTTGAAACGAAGCCGAGTGGTCGACAAGTGACTGTGTTCGCAAAAGAAGATGGAGAGTGGAAAATAACGTCTGTCCACCATATCCCCGATGGACCTAAAGAATAATTTAATGTGAGACTTCTAGCTAAGATGGCTGGAAGTCTTTTTTGATGGTTGTTACTAGATGTCTGCGGGTTAACCATTTATTTTTACTTGACTATTTCCGGTTTGCTTTCGGCGAAATTATTCATGACACAATTACCGAGGAGTGAGTGTATTTAGAAATGACGAAGTCATTTCTAAATACACTCTTTTGGTAATCTTATTATGAATAATTGCTTGTCGCATACCTACAATGTTCAAGTGAAAAATGCAGTTGCTTGGAAAGAAAAGAATAGATGACCTCCTTCAAAGAGTGTAAGTGCCCGAAGATGCAATTTCGGGCACTTTTACACGTTGTACAAAGTGCCCTACTTTATAGAAAGTGACATTACCTAAAATAAAAATGGAAAAGACCATGGTGAAAACTTAGACCGCCAAAATTGTATCTTTGGCGGTCCTCTCCAGTTAAAAAGCCCTCCATTCCCTATACATATAAATAACACAGTTATTGTATAGATGTCCTTCAATCCAAAGCGAGTTAAAAGCGATTGAACATGGGGCGTCTAGTGTTTAATTAAGTATGTTTGTTTAATCTGTAGGCAGGTGTGCTGTTAATATTTCATTTCTATAATTTGGAGGTTGATAAATGTGGTGGTTAGGCATACACTGAATAGAACTAGTGTTCTATTTCGGAGGAGGGATGATTATGCCTTTAATACCTACAGAGGCATTGCCACATTATGAGAATATGATCTACTTGCCGATGCTGATTATTATTTTAGAAAGGGATCGGAATTCATTTGAAAAAGGCCCTTTCAAATTGAAAGGACCTTACGTTAAGCTTGTCAATCAGGCAACGAAGCTTATACGTGCTGAGCTGAAGGATACAAACATTTATTTACAACGCCATAATATGAAGGTTGTACGTAGCCAGACAGACGATACATTTACAGAGTATGTGTTTATGTACGGTGGCTATGAGGAGCATAGGCGTTATTTGAACGTTCGTTTACGTAATCGGACAGAAGAATTATTAAGTGTCTATTTTGCAATGGCTGGATAACGAGCAATATCATTCGTCATCGGAATCGTAATCGGCATAGGGGGAAGGTCTGTTTAGTTGCTTTTGCTTTTTAGCAAAGTCTTTTTCAAGAAGATTACAAAATGAAATTTGCCGATACATCGTTGGAGCTGAAATATTTACTCTATAGGAACGATTATTTTCAAAATGAATCACACATCCTAAGTCATCGGGTTCTATTCGAGTAATTGCATGGTAGGAAATCCAGACATTTTGTTCGGATGTTGGCGACATTGTAGGTAGAAAGATATAAGGTATGCCAAAATCATGAGCCACAATAATCGGCATTTTATGGTGATTCCCCAATGCGATTTTTGCAAAGTTCACCGAGTTTTGCAAAGGGTTCCCATAATAGTTACAGGATTTTCTAACAATGTGAATGGGTCTTTGGGGGACAAGAAATTCGCGATTTCGTTCAATGACAAGGGTTGAGATTGTCTCACCTACAGTAACCGGTTGCAGCATAAATGTGTCGAAAGAGATAACATAATTTGGGATTGATTTCCTATTCTTCATACTTATACCTCCAATTCTTGTATTGTACAATTATTATTATAAATCAGAAAATTAATAATGCAACCTTTTAAATGGATAATTATAACCATTATTTAAACAGGGTCTTTTTTCGCGGTTAGAACAGCGTTGCATTGTGGGAATAACTAAAAAACCTTCCGCTCGGATAAGGAGGGAAGGTTGTTATGTTAGTGCTGATAATCTAGGGCAGCGGCACCAAGTGTTTTCGCTGCAACCAGCATGGCATTTTCATCGAAATCGAATTTCGGATGGTGATGCGGATATGGTTCGGCAGGCTTTGCTCCTGTAAAGAAAAATGTACCAGGTACTTTTTCAAGATAATAAGAAAAATCCTCACCACCCATTTGCGGGGTTGATTCGACAACAGCTTGAACACCTGGAACGGTTTCAGCGACTGTTTTTAGAAAGTCAGTTTCAGTGGCATGATTTACAACAGCAGGATAGCCACGATAGTAGTGAAAGTCAATCGCACAATCATGAGCAAGTGCAGTTCCATCAACGACACGCTTCATCTCAAGCTCCATGAGGTCACGTACCTTTGGGTTGAATGATCGGACTGTGCCGCCGAGTGTTGCAGAATCTGCAATGACATTAAATGCGTTGTCCGCCATAAATGAGCCAATGGATAACACTGCGGAGTCAATCGGATTGACACGACGGGCGACAAGCTGCTGCAAGTTCATAACGAGCTGAGCACCGATGACGACAGCATCTTTTGTTTGGTGAGGGGCTGCCCCATGACCGCCGGCACCCTGAATCGCAATCGTAAAACGATCCGCAGCCGCCATAACAGGTCCTGCCAAATATTCAATCGTTCCAGAAGGTGTCAATGACCAAAGATGGGTACCAAAAATGACATCCACCCCATCGAGACAGCCATCTGCAATCATCGAAATAGCACCACCTGGCGCATATTCTTCTGCATGCTGGTGGATGAAAACATACTCGCCAGCAAGAATTTCTTGTAATTCGTGAATCGCTTTTGCCACTTGGAGTAGCGTCGCGGTGTGTCCATCATGACCGCAGGCATGCATAACGCCGGGGACGGTTGATTTATAAGGTACGTCTTTGTCATCTTGAATCGGTAGTGCGTCGAAATCAGCACGCAACGCAACCGTTTTACCAGGCCTGCCACCTTTGACACGTGCAACAACGCCGTTACCCCCAACGCCCATTTGCGCGTCTACGCCAAGATTGGCATAGAAATCATAAATGTATTGCGCAGTCTTTTCCTCTTTAAAAGACAACTCGGGATGCATATGAAGATGGCGGCGTATTACGACCATATCCTCAAACGCACTATCCAACTTTTCGAAAAGTTGCTCCTTCATACCAGACAGCCCCTTACATGTTTTCTTCTATTATATCAAACATCTATTAGGGAGCAATGGACGGTTAAGGAAGGTTATACATCGTCCTCCTTCGACTTAGCGATATAGCTTGTGACGGAAGCTGCACTTGTGAAAATATGGGGGTTGCTGTCGACACCTGCGATTGCATGTCCCGATAAATACTCTTCGTGATGGGGGGCTGCATTTTTCCACCTCGTATAATAGGTGTTAGCAGCCCATTCCGTCATGACGATATATGTGTCAGAATTAAGTGGTCGTAGCAGACGGAACGCAATAAAGCCAGGCTCCGTATCGAGCGTATGCGTACGCTCTTTAAAGTGATGCTCAAAAATAGGACGTCCTTCATCCGTGACAGGAATATGATTCCATACAAAATAGCCAACATCATTGAGTGCACCGGAAGAGCCGATGACTTCATAGCGGCGCGGGGTTTGGAAAACAGTTTTACCAGCCGTTTCATGCAATAACAATGAGTTCGCACCAGCTTGCATGGCAATCATTCTTTCATGTGGATGCTTATCCCTCAAGGACTCCATAAATGTGGTTGTACCAGATGTCGTGAAAATATACATGGCAAAGCCTCCTTTGAATTTTAAATGAACTTTATTCGCCAAAATGGTCTCGTTCAATCTAACTATACATTTTCCCTCTTTACAGAAAGTTAATCAATTCCGTCTCGGCGTATTTCGGGAAGTCGCAGGTCAACAAACATTGACGAAATGATGGCGATGCATGAAAAAAGACGCACAATTTGATGACAAGTCGGGCTAAACGCTATACTTAGCCTAGCGAAACGTCTATATTTGAGTATGGATATGTAACAGGTAAATACAAACATATAAGAAAGTAGGGACAGCGAAATGACACAATTTAACGATACACTACTCCGTGCCGCACGTGGTGAAAAAATTGAACATACACCTGTTTGGTACATGAGACAGGCAGGGCGTTCACAGCCCGAATACTTGAAAATTAAAGAAAAATATTCATTAGAAGAAATTACGCACCAGCCTGAGCTTTGTGCCTATGTAACGAAACTTCCGGTTGACCAATATAACGTCGATGCAGCAATTCTCTATAAAGACATCGTGACACCTTTACCAGGACTGGGTGTTGACGTGAAAATCAAAGCAGGCGTTGGACCGGTGATTTCTAACCCAATCCGTACTGTTCAAGATGTCCATAATCTCGGTGATTTATCACCTGAGGACGATATTCCATTTGTTTTGGAAACGATAAAAATGTTGACGAAAGAGCAATTGAACGTACCACTTATCGGTTTTGCCGGAGCACCGTTCACGCTTGCGAGCTATATGATTGAAGGTGGACCTTCGAAAAGCTATAATCTGACGAAATCTTTCATGGTATCTGAGCCAGAGGCATGGTTTGCTTTGATGGATAAACTAGCAGATATGACAATTACGTATATTACTGCACAAGTAGCAGCAGGTGCGAAAGCGATTCAAATTTTTGATTCGTGGGTAGGCGCTTTGAATGTTGCCGATTACCGCATTTTCATCAAACCAGTGATGACACGTATTTTCACAGAGCTACGTAAATTGAATGTTCCTCTTATTACATTCGGTGTAGGTGCAAGCCACTTGGCTAATGAATGGCATGACCTGCCGGTGGACGTTGTGGGACTTGACTGGCGTTTATCTATTCAGGAAGCCGGAGCGCGTGGCATTACGAAGCCAGTGCAAGGGAACCTGGACCCGTCTATGCTGTTGGCGGATTGGAATATTATTGAAGAGCGTGCGAAGGTCATTATTGAGCAAGGTGTAGAGCATGGTAGCCATATCTTTAACTTGGGTCACGGCGTCTTCCCAGATGTTAAACCGGCAACATTGAAAAAGCTTACTGAATTTATTCATAGCTATAGTGCACAACTACGTAAATAAACTGAAACTGATGAGGTGAACTTGATGACAAAGAAACAAATGGGACTTTTAGTAATGGCCTACGGGACACCTAATAAGGAAGAGGATATCGAATCGTACTATACACATATCCGCCACGGTCGCCCGCCAGCACCAGAGCAATTGGAGGATCTACGCAACCGTTATGCGGCAATTGGTGGGATTTCACCACTTGCTAAAATTACTGAAGACCAGGCCAATGCGCTTTGTAATCGTTTGAATGAAGTGCAGGACGACGTTGAATTCAAGGTGTATATCGGATTAAAGCATATCGCGCCGTTTATCGAAGATGCGGTAGAAAAAATGCATACAGATGGCATTAAAGAGGCTGTGTCAATCGTATTGGCACCGCATTTCTCAACATTTTCAGTCAAGTCGTATAACGGGCGTGTACAAGAAGAAGCTGACAAGCATGGCATGACCGTTACATCGGTGGAAAGCTGGTACAAGCAGCCGAAGTTTATCGATTTTTGGGCTGGTCAAGTTCGGAGCACGTTCGACAGCATGACTGAAGAACAACGGGCAGCTGCATGCCTAATCGTTTCAGCACACTCATTACCTGAAAAGATTTTAGCGAATGGTGATCCGTATGCAGACCAATTGAATGAAACAGCAGATTTGATTGCAACAGCAGCAGGCGTAAAAAATTACGAAGTGGGCTGGCAAAGTGCAGGGCAGACGCCTGAACCTTGGCTTGGACCGGATGTTCAAGATTTGACACGTGATTTGCATACAGCAAAAGGTTATTCGACATTCGTCTATACGCCAGTTGGCTTCGTTTCTGATCATCTTGAAGTGTTATATGACAATGATTACGAGTGCAAAGTTGTATGTGATGATATTGGAGCTTCTTATTATCGTCCAGCTATGCCGAATGTCGATGGACTATTCGTTGACGCAATGGTAGATGCTGTATTTGATAAAATGAAAGAAGCATAAAAATCGTACGAGAAAGTGATGATGGGCTATGGTCGAACAAAACAAAAAGGTCGTTATCGTTGGGGGAGGGATTACGGGCCTCTCTGCGGCGTTTTACATGCAAAAAGAAGCGCGTGAAAAGGGACTTCCACTCGATGTACTTCTGATTGAAGCGTCGAATCGTCTTGGTGGTAAAATCCAGACAGTGCGACGTGACGGTTTTGTCATTGAACGTGGTCCGGATTCATTTTTAATCCGTAAAAAAAGTATGGGACTGTTAGCGAAAGACCTCGGTATTGAAGACCAACTCGTGAAAAATGCGACAGGACAGGCCTACGTATTCGTCAATGGTGTATTGCATCCGATTCCTGGTGGCTCGGTCATGGGAATACCAACAGAAATCACTCCGTTTTTGAAAACAGGGTTATTTTCTTGGGCGGGTAAAATTCGTGCAGCAGGGGATTTCGTTCTCCCACGTTCTGCGATTCAAGGAGATCAGTCATTGGGTGGTTTTTTCCGTCGACGTTTTGGCGGAGAAATCGTGGACAATCTAATTGAGCCATTATTGTCAGGCGTCTATGCAGGGGATATCGATCAAATGAGCTTGCAATCGACATTTCCACAGTTTTATGAAGTGGAGAAAAAGCATCGTAGTCTCATTTTGGGAATGAAAAAAGCGACACCTAAACAATTGCCACAAAAGAATAGTCACAGTACGAAAAAGGAAGGTGTCTTCCATACTTTTCGTAATGGACTTGAAACGGTAGTCGAAGCGATTGAAAAGCAACTCGATCCTGGATCAGTTATCAAAGGCGCACGAACCGAGGCGATTGAGTCCGATGGCGATAAAACGATGATAGAACTAAGTGACGGACGAAAAATAGAAGCGGACGCTGTTATTTTGACGACAGGTCATGAAATGGCCAGCCGCTTATTTGCACCGCATGGTCTGTTGCAGGACCTTGGGCAAATACCGACCACATCTGTTGCAACAGTCGCACTCGCATTTCCAGAGGAGTCTGTTGTGCAGGATAAGGAAGGCACTGGTTTTCTTGTTTCAAGAAATAGTGATTATTCGATTACAGCATGTACGTGGACACATCGTAAATGGCCTACTTCAACACCAGAAGGAAAAGTACTCATCCGCGCATTTGTTGGGCGGGTAGGCGATGAGGCAATTGTGGACTTATCAGATGCTGAAATTGAAAAAATCGTTCTTGCCGATCTTAGTAAAATTATTAACATTACGGGGAAGCCAGATTTCACAATTGTGACGCGTTGGAAAAAAGACAGACCGCAGTACCGGGTCGGGCACAAACAACGTATTGAGGCCGCGCGTCTGGAATTACGAGCGAAGTTTCCACAAGTGAAATTGGCGGGTGCTTCTTATAACGGTGTTGGCTTACCTGACTGTATTGATCAGGGAAGGGCTGCAGTGCGGGAGATTATGGATGAACTGTTTTGACTGAACGAAAACAGCATGATACAGATGAATGTAAAAAACAGCCGCAGCAGATTTTGCGGCTGTTTTATATGTCTAGCATCATAAAATATTGCAAGAGTCGCATTTGTTGCCGTAGCATTCATGCTGCTCATCAATTTCTTTTCCGCAAGACGTACATACTTTAGCAGGAAGATTTTTAAAAAACTCAATGACATTTTCGATCATAGCTCATTCACCTCACTTAAGTTGTAGTAGTACTAAGTTACTGAATGTTGTTTGTAATAGTACAGGCGTTGCGAAAAAAAATCACACTATATTACAAGAGTCGCATTTGTTGCCGTAGCATTCATGCTGTTCTTCAATTTCTTTCCCACAAGACGTACAAACTTTGGCAGGTAGGTTTTTAAAAAACTCGATAACGTTTTCAATCATCATTCATTCTCCCCTTTCAATTTGTACTAGTACTAGATTTATTATTAGTAGTGTATTATAACAGTCAATCAAATGTCAACACATTTCTGTACTTTTCAGATAAAATAAATAAGAGTCTATTTTAGTTAGGAGCGATTTACATGTATTTCATTGATAACAAAGGGATTACTGACCCACGCATTAACCTCGCGATTGAGGAATATGCACTGAAAAATATGGATATCGAAAAAGAATCTTTTTTACTGTTCTATATCAACGAGCCTTCCATCATCATTGGAAAAAATCAGAACACGGTTGAGGAGATTGATACAGAATACGTGGAAGCGAATGGTATTCATGTCGTCCGCCGTCTATCTGGTGGGGGAGCTGTCTACCATGATCTTGGCAATTTAAATTTCAGCTTCATTACAAAAGATGATGGTGAATCATTCCGTAATTTTAAGAAGTTTACGGAGCCTGTCGTCCAAGCGCTTGCTGAAATGGGCGTCAAGGCAGAACTTCTTGGACGTAATGATATTTTGGTCGAAGGGCGCAAAATTTCTGGAAATGCACAGTTCTCAACGAATGGTCGCATGTTCAGTCATGGGACCCTGATGTTTGACACAGAAATCGAACGAGTCGTATCGGCGCTTAAAGTACGGAAAGACAAGATTGAATCGAAGGGCATTAAATCGATTCGTAGCCGTGTAGCTAATATTACGGAGTTTCTCACAGAGCCAATGTCGATTGAGCAGTTTCGCTTGAATATATTGAAATCGATTTTTGGTGGCGAAGAAAAGATCCAGTATTTGGAGCTGACAGATGACGATTGGGCCAATATTCATGCGTTATCTGCAGAACGCTATGCGAACTGGGATTGGAACTATGGAAAATCACCGAAATTCAACATGCAGCATTCGCATCGTTTCCCAGTGGGAGGCTTAGATGTTCGACTGGATGTTAATAAAGGCATCATCGAAAACGTTAATATTTTCGGCGATTTCTTCGGTGTTGGAGAAGTAGCTGTCATCGAGGAAAGTTTGAGAGGTATCCAGTACGATAGACAATCCATGAGTGAGGCATTGGCTACACTTGATATTCCAACCTATCTTGGCGGCATTACGAAAGAAGAGTTTTTGCAATTGATTTACTAAGAAATAAGGGAGGAGCCTGACTACGTGTTAGGCTTCTTTTTATTGGGGATTGAGAGTGAACGTTGTTTAGTGTGCAACATCGAGAGAAGTGTGCAACGAAAACCTTGAAGTGTGCAACCAAAGCGGACAAGTGTGCAACCATTTCGTCCAAGTGTGCAACATTGGGAGGAGTGTCCAACAAAATCCTCGTGGTGTGCAACGAAAACCTGAAGTGTACAACCAAAGTGAGCAAGTTTGCAACCATTTCGTCCAAGTGTGCAACATCGAGAGAAGTGTCCAACAAAAACCTCAAAGTGTGCAACCAAAGTGTGCAAGTGTGCAACCATTTCGTCCAAGTGTCCAACATCGGGAGAAGTGTGCAACAAAATCCTCGAAGTGTGCAACGAAAACGGGCAAGTGTGCAACCAAAGTGGAAAAGCGTACAACCATTTCGTCCAAGTGTCCAACATCGGGAGAAGTGTGCAACAAAATCCTCGAAGTGTGCAACGAAAACGGGCAAGTGTGCAACCAAAGTGGAAAAGCGTACAACCATTTCGTCCAAGTGTCCAACATCGGGAGTAGTTCACTGCAAATGTTGTGAGCTTCGCTTCCCGAGCGTAACAGTGGATTCTGCGTTATACTAAAAATAACTGTGAAGGGGGACTGAACAGATGGTAAACCACCGTATTTTTATTGTTGAAGATGATCGGAAAATTGCACAACTGCTAGCGGATACATTAAGGAAATATCAATATGACGTTGCCATTGTTGAAGATTTTGAACGCGTTACAGAAGAGTGCATGGCATTCGACCCACACCTCATTTTACTCGACATCAACCTGCCTTCTTATGACGGTTATTATTGGTGTCGTCAGCTTCGTCAGAATACCACATGTCCTATCTTATTCATCTCCGCGCGATCTGGTGACATGGACCAGGTATTCGCACTGGAAAATGGCGGCGATGATTTCATCACGAAACCTTTTCACTATGAAATCGTCCTTGCAAAAATAAGAAGTCATTTACGCAGGACGTTTGGCGAATACGCACCGAACCAATCCGAGCGAACTGTGAAGGCTGGCGTGTTAAATTTATACATCGAACGGATGGAATTACAAGTGCGCAACAACATTGTACCTTTACAGAAAAAAGAATGTGTCATTTTGGAGTTACTGATAGAGGCGGCGCCTAAAGTCGTCTCACGCGAAAAGCTATTGGAAGAACTATGGGATGATCAATCCTTCGTTGATGAAAACACATTGAATGTAAACATGACGCGTGTGCGTAAAAAATTGGCTGATTACGATATTCAATCGTCCATTGAAACTGTGCGTGGTGCAGGATATCGTTTCATATTAGCACCGGAGGAATCATGAAAAAATTCACGTTTTTTTTAAAAGAGCATCTTTCGTTTCTGCTTTTTCAACTATTACTCGTACTATTCATCTTACTGTTGTACTGGCTAGACGGCTTTCGTAACCTTAATACGGCTGTTTACGCCATTAGTATGAGCCTGCTGTTAACCGCGGGGTATTTGGTCGGTAAATTTATCATGAGGCGGTCCTTTTACGCGGCCATTACGCTAAAGCCGGACAAGATGGAGGACGCTTTAATCCGTCATGCGCAGGCGCCGGAGCATAAACAAACGGCGGACTTTACACGTCATTTGTACAGGCTGTACCAAAATGAGGTACAGCAGTTATATGCATCTCAACATCGTCAGCTCCATTTTATGAACCAATGGGTCCATCAGATGAAAACGCCCATCTCAGTCATTGGATTGCTGTTGCAAGAACAGGATGACTTGGATCGTGATAGCCTCAATGAAGAAATTGACAAATTACGACGCGGCCTCGATTCGGTGCTTGTCAATGCACGTCTTGAAACGTTTGAGCAGGATATGCAAATTGAGCGAGTTGTGTTAAAAACGGTTGTGCAGGAAATTATTACAGAGCATAAGCGGTTATTTATCACCAATGGTGTGTTTCCCGTTATTTCAATCGACGAGAAATTTTCGGTTGCCACAGATGTGAAGTGGTTGAATATCGTCATTGGGCAGTTCATTACCAATGCGGTGAAATATACGTTCGAGCAAGGAAAAAAAGTCCATTTAACAGCAACTCATACAGAGCAAGGGATAGAGCTCGTGATTCGTGATGAAGGCATCGGTATCCCTTCTTCAGACTTGAACCGTGTGACAAAAGCATTTTTCACTGGTGAAAATGGGCGGCTGACGGGTGAATCGACGGGAATGGGGCTGTATATTGCATCGGAAGTGTGTGGCAGATTAGGGCATCGGCTGGCGATTGAATCGGAGCTTGGCAAGGGGACGACAGTGACAGTCCTCTTTAAGAATGAAGAGGCGGGTGAAATAGATGACGCGGAATACGATCGTGGAATTGACGGAAGTGACGAAGATTTATGAAGGGAAAGTGATGCACCGAGCATTGAACCGCCTCGATTTTGAAGTCGAGGAAGGAGAATTTGTTGCGGTGATGGGCCCATCTGGCAGTGGTAAAACAACGCTGTTGAATTTAATTTCAACAATTACCGTGCCGACCTATGGACGCTTGACTATTAGTGGCATTGAGCCGGAAGCGTTAGGACAAAATGATTTAGCTTTATTCAGAAGACGCAATTTAGGCTTTGTATTTCAAGATATTAACCTGCTGCAAATGCTGACGGTAGAAGAAAATCTTGTATTGCCGCTAACATTGGATGGCATTTCTGTGAAGGAAATGGAAAAACGAATTGTGGAATTTTCAAAACGCCTTCATTTGACGGACATTTTGAATAGACGACCGGATGAGTTATCAGGAGGACAAGCGCAGCGAACGGCGATTGGACGCGCTTTAATTCATAGACCGAAAATTATTCTTGCGGATGAGCCAACAGGAAATCTGGATTCGAAATCGGCAAAGGATGTCCTTGAATTGCTTAGCCAAATTAATAAAACGGAGCGTACAACTGTCATCATGGTTACACATGATCCAATCGCGGCTAGTTATTGTGACCGGGTGCTGTTCATAAAAGACGGCGAATTTTTCAATGAAATTTATAAAGATGAAAGACGTCAGACGTTTTTCCAACGTATTTTGAACGTCTTGTCGCTTCTCGGAGGAAATGTCAATGACCTTTCGTCAGTTCGCTTACCGTAACGTCGTTCGTAATCGACGCATTTACGCCGCTTTTTTCATGGCGAGTGTTTTTTCTGTCATGGTGTTTTTCTTGTATTCGATGCTCCTGTTTCATCCTTCCATTGAGGATAGATTTATACAGGAAATCGCCATTACAGGAATGGGTGCCGCGGAAATTATTTTGTATATTTTTACGGTGTTTTTCTTATTTTATTCAATGCGGGCATTTTTACAGGCTCGGTCTAAAGAGTTCGGTATTTTACTCCATTTAGGAATGGCTAAGCGTCAACTAAATCGCCTCATCTTTACTGAAACGATGTTGATCGGCGTAGCATCGATTGCCGCAGGGACGTTTCTAGGCTATATGTTTTCAAAGTTTTTCTTTATGATTGTTCGGGAAATTGTGCTTTTACCGTCTTTACCACTCTATTTTTCATGGCAGCCGTTTGCGCTGACGATTGGCGCATTTACAAGTTTATTCATCCTTATTTCATTTATTGCTCCGGTGTTTATTCGAACGGGGGAAGTAGCTGACTTAATCCAAGGAGAGACGGGAAACCAAGGGGCGTATGGTTATTCGAAGAGCCGTGGTTATTTGGGGCTTGCGTTTTTAGGTGCGGCGTACGCAATGGCGGCAGCTACAACGAATTCAGTCGTCATCGGTTTGTCGTTTTTCTTACCACCACTGGCGACAATCGGTACCTTTTACTTTTTTACAGATTCCTTACCACTATTGTTACATAAAATTCGTAAGCGAAAACGAATATATTGGCATCATTTTTGGCTCCTGTCGATATCGGAGGGAGTTGTCCGATTACGTGAAAATGCACGCATGTTTTTCATCGTGACGATTGTGTCCACCATTGCGTTCATGTCAGTAGGCATGTTGGCTTCATTAACCTCATTCGCCTCACAATACCGAGAAATGCATCCACTTGGACTGGTATATAAAAGCGAGCAAGACAATGCGCTAGAGCGTCAGCATATCGAGCAGCTAGTAAACGAATTGAAAGACGATCGTATCGATTACTCACTTATTCGTTTCCAAGTATTGCAACAGACATCTTCATTCAGTGCAACACCTGTTTCCATTTTGAGGCTTTCCAACGTCAATATGCTTGCGCAATCATTTGACTATCCCCCGATGGTGTTGACAGAAGGAGAGGCTTTATTCCTTCCACCGTCCGTATCCTCCTATGACCAGCTAAATGGCCGGATGGTAAGAACGACTCTGGAGGAAAGTGATGTGAGGGTCAAGGTTGACGGAGCATACCCTTATCATATATTTTCATCCTATTCGATTGCCCAAAATGCCATTATTTTAAATGATGTAGATTATGATAAAGTATTTGAAACAGTGATGACGGAGGGGCTAGAGAGTTTCGCATATTATGCCTTCAATGTGCCTGAGTGGCAACAAACAAAGGAGATTGGGCTATCCATTGACGCTGCGAATACAGAACCATTTCTCTCAGGTGAATCTGCTCCGTTATCGTACTCGTTCATCAATCCCGGCTTGAATTACTCAGTCATCCGCACAACTTTTTCATTGTTGTTATTCATCGGGTTGCTATTAGCAGCGGTATTTTTCTTGGCGGCGGGTAGCTTTATATATTTCAGATTGTATACCTCTCTTGAGCGTGACCGAAAACAGTTTGATGTACTCAGACGTATGGGAATCACAGATCAGGAATTTAAGAAAATCGTCAATCGTCAATTAATTCCTCAGTTCTTTTTCCCATGGGGCGTGGCTTTTGTGCATAGTTCGTTTGCATTTCTATCGCTACAAGTGATTTGGGATGAACTTGCAGAAATTTCGATTGTTAAAGAATTGGTAATCGTTATGGTTGGCTTTACACTCATGCAAATTTGTTATTTTTATTTAATACGTTGGCGCTACCTTGCGCATATTAAAGCACCGGGGTAATCCTTGGTGCTTTACTTTGTTCTATCCATATATTGAAATAAAAAATCCTGTCAACAATGCTGGGCGCCTTACTAGGGATGGTGCGATAAAGATAAGTTCTATTTATCTAGTATTGTATTATCAGAACTTTTCTTATATAATGATTACGATAGATTAATGAATGGTTATTCATTCAATTTGAAGAGGGGATGACTACATGAATTTAGTTTTACGTGTGCATGAGACGGCATCGACACAACCCGAAAAAATTGCTTATCACTTTATGGGAAAAGATACATCGTATGCCGAGTTTGACCAGTCGGTTTCGATGTTCGCTTCAGCGTTGCAAAATCTTGGCGTTGAAAAAGGTGATAATATCGCATTTTTACTTGGTAACACACCGCATTTTTTAATCGCGTTATATGCGACAATGCGAATTGGGGCGACAGCAGTGCCAGTCAATCCGATTTACACGCCAGATGAAATTTCATACATCCTACATAACAGCGACGCGAAGGCAGTGATTGCACTCGATCTTTTATTACCACTTGTGGAACAGGCGGCGGGGGCTTTCCCGACGATTGAACACTATGTAATTTGCGAAACGGTTCCTGAAACACCAGCGAAGATTGCTGCGCTACCTGAAGCAGTGAAAGCGAAAGTACTTTCATTCACACAACTCATTGCAACAGGAAAGCCAAACGTCAAGCCCGTTGCTGTGGATGAAAATGAAACCGCTGTCATTTTGTATACGTCTGGGACAACAGGGCGTCCGAAAGGTGCTATGCTGACACATGGGAACTTGTACTCCAATGCACGTGATGTCGCAGATTACCTTGGTTACTCGGAAAATGATCGCATCGTGGCTACATTACCGGTATTCCATGTGTTCGCTTTAACGGTAGTGGTCAATGCGCCACTCGTAAAAGGGGCAACCATTTTACTCGCACCACGATTCTCGCCAGCAGATGTATTCAGTCTTGTGAAAGAAAAGCAAGCGACGATATTTGCAGCTGTTCCGACAATGTACAATTTTTTATATCAATATCCAGATAGCAGCCCCGAAGATTTCAAATCGGTTCGCATTGCCATCTCAGGTGGTTCATCATTACCTGTCGCCTTGCTTCATAATTTCGAGGAGAAATTCGATGTGCGCATATCGGAGGGGTACGGCTTGTCCGAAGCATCGCCGGTTACCTGTTTTAATCCACTCGATCGCGAGCGGATTCCCGGATCAATTGGAACATCGATTATCAATGTAGAAAACAAAATCGTCAATGAGCTTGGGGAAGAAGTGCCAGATGGTGAAGTCGGCGAGCTGATTGTACGCGGACCGAACGTCATGAAAGGCTACTACAAAATGCCAGAGGAAACGGAAGTTACGATTCGTGACGGCTGGTTGTATACTGGCGATATGGCGAAACGTGATGAAAATGGCTATTTCTACATCGTTGACCGCAAAAAAGATTTGGTCATCGTTGGTGGCTACAACGTTTACCCCCGAGAGGTCGAAGAAGTATTGTTCGCGCATCGTGACATTGTCGAAGCAGCTGTCATCGGCTTGCCAGATGTTGATTTCGGCGAAGCTGTCCATGCCTTCGTCGTCTTAAAAGAAGGATCAACAGCTGATGAAGCATCCATTACAGCCTATTGTGCAGTGCATCTAGCCAAATATAAAGTACCGAAGCGCATTGAATTTTTAGATGAACTGCCAAAAAACACAACAGGTAAAATCTTGAGGCGGTCATTGAAAGAGCAAGTGACACAGTAAGTTAAAGAGCTTTCCTCGATTATGCGAGGAAAGCTTTTCATATGGGCGTAGGATAGGGTTAGTATACAACTAAACCAAATGGGTTTAGTCCGATGATGTGAATTATTTTGAAAATAAAAGGGCTGCAAGGTAAGTCATTAAATACTAACTTACCTGCTCACCCTCATTTGTGTTTATTAATTACCACCTATTACGCCGGAATCCACCGCCGCAGCAGCGCTGGTTACAGCGATTGGATGATCTTTTATTGTGACAAGTACGTCGTCTCCGGTCGGTTCGCCTTTGGTTACGAGAAGTGCAACGATTCGAACGCGACCGTCCTAAAACGCGACAAGTGCATCGATTTGAATTCGAATGTCCTTCAACGCAACAAGTACAACGGCTTATATTCGAAGGTCTTCGATTGCAAGAAGTCCGCCGTCTCCTGCTTGTGCGACGTCGATTTTCATCACATCCACAACGATTGGAACGTCCTCGGTTACTCGTAGGCTCTTGAAAAAAGAAATCACTTAACCCAGTGTGTCTAGCACTATCGACTGCTCGCTGTATATGATCCATAGAGAAATTAGACATATCCTCCCCCCCTTTCTTTTTTAGGAAGCGCGAATACCTCCCCTTCTCTAAGGTACGTGGCTGTCCAATCTAAGATAGAGACAATCGCTTACTCATTATCAATAAATTAAGGGGTAGCATCCTTCGCCTATTGTTCATACCCATACAGTAAACAACAAAAGGAAGAGTGCGTATGCAAATCCCCGAATATCAGCTCTTTATTCATCCATCAAATAAAAGCGAACTGCGAAGAGATATTTGGCAGGATGATCCAGTGGCTGCAAAGCTAACAATTCACAAGAAAAAATACGCCATCGATCTAGCCTATCGTGGCTCGCATATTCGTGATCTACGCAAAAAATCGTATCATGTCAGTTTTTACAAACCGGGTATGTATCGGCAGGCAAAGGAAGTTCATTGGAATGCGGAGTTTAAAGATCCTTCATTACTAAGAAACAAATTATCCTTTGATTTTTTCAACGAAATTGGGTGCATATCCCCAAAATCACGCTTCGTTTTTTTGAAGATAAACGGGGGAAATGAGGGACTTTACCTAGAAATAGAATCTGTAGATGAATATTTTCTAGCCAATCGCCATTTGCCAAAAGGAGCTATTTTCTATGCAGTGGATGGGGATGCCAACTTTTCACTAATGAGTGACCTTGATAAAAAGGTGAAAGAATCACTCAGCCTGGGTTATGAAAAAAAGTATGGCACAGAGCAGGAAGAGGTTTATTTACAAGAGCTGATTTTTATGATTAATACGCTCACCAAAGATGAATTTGAAACTGAAATCGTCAAGTATCTCAATGTCGAGCAATACCTTCGCTGGCTTGCTGGGGTTGTTTTTACCCAAAATTTTGACGGTTTTGTCCATAATTATGCGCTATATTGCAACAGGGAAACAGGTTTGTTCGAAGTGATTCCGTGGGATTACGATGCGACATGGGGAAGAGATGTCGATGGGGAAGTCATGGAAGAAGACTATTTGAGAATCCAAGGGTTTAATACGCTTACGGCACGAATATTGGATGTGAAAACGTTTCGCACTCGCTATAAAAGCCTGCTAGAAGATATTTTAACGAACAAATTCACTGTAGATTATTTGAAGCCTAAAATTAAAGAAATGCATACTCTTATTAGACCTTATGTTGAAAAAGACCCTTATGAAAAGAATAATCTGGAAGTGTTTGATAAAGAGCCGGCGTATATCTGTGCGTATATTGAAGCGCGGGGGAATTATATAAGAAGTCAATTAGACACATTAGAGTAGTCAAAAACCCTTTCCATGGAGGAGAGGGTTTTGGGCTTGATTAATAAAAGTCCTTCCCGAAGACTGACCCCGTTTCAATAAATTTATCAATAATGGGCTGACGTTCTTCGTTAAGCCGTGCATACATGCTGTAAGTGCGCATATGCAATTCCATCCGTAGGTTGTCGTTCTTAGAATAAATCACTTCACCGGTTGAAAAAATTTGTGCTGCAAAAACAGTAGAAGCTTCTTTTAAATCGACAAGGTCAACTTCAATGTCGATGATATCCGCTAATTGCTGGGCAAACATGAATAATTCATAGGCGGAAAATGATTTGTCCTCACGATAAAAGGCGATATCAATATCACTTTCGCTATGTGTCGTTCCTTTTGCATACGAGCCAAAAACGATGATAAAAGCGGGATCTAAATGCTCTGTTATAAATGTACGAGCCTGTTGGAAGATTTCATCATGCAAAAAAATCACTCCCTTATCTAGTCTTCTTACTATACCAAAATTATCTGTCGAAGTGTCTGATTTCTATGTGACGTTCAGGGAAATTTACCCAAAGTAATATTTCGTAATCTCATCTATAAACTCCTCTTCAAGCTCGCCCTTCTTTTTCACAAGGATATAGGTCGAGACGGTAGGTAGGTCGAATAGATCGAAATATGGCTGCATCAGTCTACCTTCCATTAATTCGCGCCGCACGATGGAATGAGGCAGAAAAGAGACGCCGAGCCCTTCCTGGATGAAGCGTTTTGCGATATGCGCTTGCGTTACTTTCATCGTACGAATACCTGGAATCTGTTTGTGAAGTGCCACGAGCAAGTCATCCCAAAAGACGGGGTGATGATGTGTCAATAAATGATTCCTCCGAAGAACATCCGGGACATGAATGGGAGGGCCACTTTCTTCATCATATTGATCAGTAGGTATGATGAAGACAATCGGATCCTCATACATATGAATGGATTCGATATTTTTAAATTTGCTATTGAGTGCGGAGATACCTAAATGGACATCTCCGTTGTCAACAAGCTGTTCGATTGTGTCAGATTCTTCGATGCGAATGGAGATTTCGATGTCCTCGTGACGCTCGATGAATGTTCGCAAAAAATAAGGTAAAATCGTTTCGGCCATTAATGGTGAAATGGCGATAGTCCAATTCCGGCGGTAGCCTTGCGAAAATGCATGCATGCGATGGACACTCGCATCGACATCGTTGGTGAGCCGAACTGCTTCTGGATAAAAAACTTTACCCGCATCCGTCAAAGTGACACGATTGTTCACACGGTCGAACAGCTTCGTGCTTAATTGCTCCTCAAGCAGGCGGATATGGACAGTGACACTTGGTTGGGATAACAGTAATTTCTCGGAAGCTTTGCGGAAATTCAGGGTTTCAGCAGCAATCGTGAACGTTTTCAGCCATTGATAATCCATAGGACAGCTCCTCCTTGATTAATAATAGTAATTGTTTTAATAAAGAACATTCAATTTCTATAATCATACCTCCGCTTTATACTAAAGAAAAGAAGGAGGAATTATGATGTTTCAAAAAGGATTGAAAGATGTTGTGGCAGTTCATACGAAAATTGCGTCTGTCGATGGGGTGAAGGGGGAATTGCGGTATCGCGGCGTGTTAGTTGGCGAGCTGATAGCATCCCATTCATTTGAGGAAGTCGCCTACTACCTATGGCATGGCAAAATGGCAAGTGAAGATGAGCGAAGAAAAGTGAATGAAAAAATGATGACAGGAAGAACGCTTCCTCCACATATAATCGCAATCATTGATGCGTTCCCTCGTAGTATGCCATTGATGGATGCCATGCGGACAGCAGTGTCAGCCTATGCACATACACGTTTTAACGAGCAAACCATCGAAGATCAGGCGATTACGCTGACGGCAGCACACCCCGTAATCATCGCACGCCATTACCGAAATCAGCAGGGCAAACCGATTGTGGAGGCCAATCCAGCATTATCCCATACGGCAAATTATTTGTGGATGCTAACGGGCGTTATTCCGAATGAAGTGCAAATCGAGGCACTCGAAACGTATTTGAAATTGACGATGGAGCATGGTTTGAACGCCTCGACATTTGCGGCGCGCGTCACCATTTCAACTGAATCGGATATCACATCCGCTGTCACATCGGCCATTGGTACAATGAAAGGTCCGTTACACGGCGGCGCACCCTCGGCTGTCATTGAATTATTAGAGGAAATCAAAACACCAGAAAATATCCGTCCAGTTATTGAAAAGAAAATGAAGGATGGTGAACGAATCATGGGATTCGGCCACCGCATTTATAAAACCGAAGATCCGCGGTCGATTTTATTGAGAGAGAAATGCGCCAGTATGTCGGGGAAGGACGAATGGTTAGATTTAGCAACAGCTGCTGAAAAAGAAATTATTGCTTTATTGGACATCTACAAGCCAGGAAGGAAATTGTACACCAATGTCGAATATTATGCCGCTGCCATTATGCGCTCCATTGATATGCCACCAGCACTTTTTACACCGACATTTAGCGTGGCAAGAATTGTTGGTTGGACGGCGCATGCGATAGAGCAGTTAAGTGACAACACCATTTTCCGCCCGCAGTCCGTGTATATAGGGGAATGGGTGGATTGAAGATGGCAAGCCGTGCTAGTTTGCCGGGTTGCCCTTACAGTTTCTTGGCTTGCCCTTAGAGTTTGAAGCATTGCCATGACAGTTTCGTGGCTTGCCCTTCCAGCTTGTAGAAATTTAATAATGAATTAAAGAACTCCGGTCAAATCTTTCGTTAGAAGACGCAACCGGAGTTTCTTAGTCTTATTGTACGGTAAACCAAAATCCGTTAACTTGACCAGATTCGTTACCGTCCACTTTCAATTGATATTCCCCAATGTGAAATATCATATAATTTGTATCTCCGATTTCATCCTTACCACTTTCCACAGGCTCGCCCAAGATGGAAATAAGGGAAGAGAGATTGTTAGTAATTAAGGTGCCATCTAGCGTGATATAGGTGATTTCCCGTGTCGACTCATCATAAAAATAGCTACTGCCGCCGGGATAGGCATAATAATACCCGCCCTCATAATAATCATGATGAAGATAATCGGGGAATTCCTCCAGTACTCTGTCAATGGAATCGCCCAAGTGAATGGAATTATCGAGAAGCATTCCTTTTTCGACTAACTCCGCGAATGCATCGGTCAAAGTAATATGGGGAAATGAAATATATTCAGCCTCATGTTCATGCCATAATTGTGTATTGTATTCACCTGATTCCCACCCATACATATTATCCTGTATATACTGTGTCGTATGATAGGTTGTAAATTCATGTGCAGCCGCATTCCACTGCCAAGTCGTATAAAACCAGCCGACCCCTTTGCTTTCGTCACTACCATCATTATAAAGATAGCTTTGTAAATAGTGATTTTCAATGAATTTAATTTGATTACCTGTAATCATAAGCTGAGGTTCTCCCTCAAAAGTGACTGCTTGCATCTGTCCATTCGTATAGCTCCACATCGTCAGTGTGCCGTCATCCGCTTCATCACCTGCAATCCATGTAATCATTGTTTGATCGCCCAATGTATCATTTCGGAATGGTAGCTCTTCTAGATTAATGCTAATGGCTTCAAGGCTTGCAGCTAAATGATCTTGCAGGACGCCATGTGCACCATCTGCTAAGTAGAATGCTAGATTTCCATTATATTGCTTACCCTCTTCTTCCATTGTGCCACCATCGGCTACGAGGTAAAGCTCCGCTGTCTGTTCTCCATCCTGTACTTCCCACGAATAAAGCGCTTCTTCTTTTATTGTTTCAATAGGTGTCGTTTCTTGCTCAACCTGCTGCTCATCTTCTTCTAAAGTAGGAATATCATTTTCTATCTGCTGTTTTGTTGTTTCCTCTTGGCAGGCCGATAAAAGAAGAATGCTACATACAAAAAATACGCTATGACGCAGTTTCATAATTTTTTAACTCCTTTCTTTTTTTAATAAATCACATTGTACTTCCAAGTATAGCAAATAACCCCTAACGGGAATTCCTTTGCAAAACGTTTAACAAAACTTGCAAAACTGGTATAATGAAAGGAGCCAAGAAGTGGGTTCCTAGAAATGAGTATAGTAAGTGAAGAAGGAGGCATATACTATGGTGAATGTAGAGAAGTTCTCACAGGAGGAAGTAAACATGCCAAATGCTAAAAAAATATCTGTGTCAGGAAAACGGCAAATAACCATTCCAAAGGAATTCTACGATCAACTTCAGATAGATGATGAAGTGATTTGTGAAGTAGTGGATGGCAGTCTTGTGATAAAACCTATCGGAGAAGCTGTGGATTTCAGCGAGTATATTTTGCGTGATTTAATTCAAGAAGGTTATGAATCCGGCGAAGAGATGGTGAAGGAGTTTACGTACCGAAAATCACAGATTAAGCCAGCGTTGGAGCAAATGATTGCTGAAAGTCGTGATGGAAAAGTGTATACAAGTACGGAAGATCTTTTTAAGGACTTGGATGCTGATGAATAGAAGTGAGCTGTTAAATCTTGAAGTCTTACCTGGTGCAAAAAAGTTTTTAAAATCGATAAAAAACGATAAGGTATTGCAAGTGAAATTTCGAAATGCAATAGAAAGTCTCCGGCTAGATCCTACTTTAGGCGATTCAAAAAAAGGGGATTTAGCTGGAATTTCTTCATTAGATATTCGGCACAATAAAACTAACTATGAACTGGCCTACCGTGTTAAGAGATTGGAGAACGGAGATTTATTGCTCATTATTTTGGCTGGGACGCGTGAAAACTTTTACGAGGATTTGAAGAACTATATGAAATCCTCATCAAGGATAAAAGATTAAGTAGAAAAATTGTTACATACGAAACTCCTCTCCATTTTCATCTCGGAGAGGCTTTTTATTTTTCTGGAAAACCCACGAAAAAAGGAAAACTACTACGAACGTCGAAGTAAGTAGACAGGGAAAAAGAGGGGGAATAGATGATGGAAAAACGCAAAGTAGCAGTCGATGATTTGTTCGAATTACAATCCGTGACGGATCCGCTGCTAGCACCGAATGGCAAGGAAGCGGTGTTTGTGAAGACGCATATTGAGGAAGAGGATAATAAGTACGTTTCGAATTTATTTCACGTGGATTTGGTGTCGAATGAAGTGACGCAGTGGACGCATGGCAAAGGGACTGTATCGTCGCCGAAATGGTCGTCTGATGGCAAGCAAATTGCCTTTTTATCGGATCGTGAAGATAAGAACCAAGTGTTCATCTTGTCAGCAAGAGGTGGAGAAGCGAAGAAGCTGATGGCGTTTGACAAAGGCGTTTCAAGTTTCCTATGGTCGCCATGTGGCCAAAAAATTTGGGTCAATGGAGCTGTCAAAGAAGACCAGACCTTTACGGACACTGAGAAAAAGGATGACAAGAAAAAGCCGGAGCCCTACCGTGTGACAACGATGAAGTATCAGATGGACGGAGCAGGACTTCTGCCACAAGATACGTTCAGGCAAATTGGTGTTGTAGATATTGAAACGGGCGATGTGACACAGTTCACAGACGGCAATTACCAGCATGGGTTGCAAGCGATATCACATGATGGCAAGAAACTTGTGATGAGCGTCAATAGACAGGACAATTTAGATTATGAATTCCGTCAGCCAATATTGATCGTCGATATTGAGACGAAAGAAGAGACGGTGTTGATTGAAGAAGAAGGCTATTACGGCGGCGCTCAGTTTTCATACGATGACCAATACATCGCATTCGTTGGCTCAGATCGCACCTATCAAAATGCAACGCATAACGACTTGTATGTCTATCATACGCAAGACAGTACGCTAATGAATGTAACCGAAAGTATTGATGCTCCGGTTGGGGATTATTCAGTGGCAGATCATCAGCAAGGGGCAGGTGCACCAGCAGTAGTTTGGACGCAAGGCAACCAACTTTATTTCCAATTGTCGACGATGGGCGATGTCCAACTGTATTTTGCGACGCTTGAAGGGGAGCTATACCCTGCTTCACCCGACAATGAACACGTCTATGGCTATGACATTTCTGCAAATGGTGAGTTTGCGTTGGTTGCGGTCAGCAATGCGGTGAACCCTGGAGAACTGTATAAGCAAAGTATTACAACGGGTGATCGCCAAGCGCTCACTTCATTCAATGCATCCTATTTAGAAGAAGTAGAACTTGTTGAACCAGAAGCAATCGTCTATAAAGGTGCGGCAAATTGGGACGTCCACGGTTGGCTCATGAAACCGGCGGGCTACGAGGAAGGTAAGAAATACCCGCTCATCGTCGAAATCCATGGCGGACCACATGCGATGTATGGCAATACGTTTTTCCATGAATTGCAGCTATTGGCGGCACAAGGCTATGGTGTGTTATATGTCAATCCACGTGGTAGCCATGGTTATAGCCAGGAATTTGTAGACGCGGTACGCGGCGATTATGGTGGTGGGGATTATGAGGATATTATAGCTGGACTGGACTATGTAATCGGGGAAAACGATTGGATTGACACAGAGCGTCTTGGTGTTACAGGCGGCAGCTATGGTGGCTTCATGACGAACTGGATTGTAGGTCATACGAATCGATTCAAAGCGGCAGTTACTCAGCGCTCAATTTCCAATTGGATTAGCTTCTTCGGCGTGTCTGACATCGGTTACTATTTCAGCGATTGGCAAATTGGTGCCGATATGGCAGATGTCGAAAAGCTTTGGAAGCATTCACCGTTGAAATATGTCAAACAAGTGGAAACACCATTGCTTATCCTTCACAGTGAAAAAGACTTCCGTTGCCCGATTGAACAGGCAGAGCAGCTATATATTACATTAAAAAGCATGGGCAAAGTGACTGAGTTTGTGCGCTTCCCAGATGCAGACCATAACTTATCGCGCACCGGTACGCCGAACTTGCGAGTTGGAAGGCTCGACGAGATTACCGGCTGGTTCGCGAAATATCTATAATTTTATTCAGTCGGGGTTTAAAAACCCCGGCGTATTTGAATCGGAGGAAATGGATTGATTTATACGAATGAAGGTGTCTCAATACGCCCAATTACAGAACAAGATTTACGGCGTATGTGGGAATTGAGTTTCAAAGATGAAAACCCCGAGTGGAAAAAGTGGGATGCGCCCTATTATGAGCATAAGCCAGTGTCCTACGAAGTTTTTTTGGAACGGAAGGACAAAATCGTTGCTCAAAATGATTATTGGGGTATCGAAGTCGCTGGCGAATTAATCGGCATGGTTAGTTATTACTGGGAGCATAAACCGTCCCTTTGGCTTGAAATGGGCATCGTCATTTATGAGCCGCAATATTGGAGCGGCGGCTTCGGAACACAGGCACTCACGATGTGGATCAATCATTTATTCAATGAAATGCCATTAGTGCGCGTTGGCTATACAACATGGTCTGGCAATGCGCGGATGATTAAGGTCGGCGAGAAGCTTGGTATGACGATGGAAGCACGATTACGCAAAGTCCGTTTTTGGAACGGTGTGTACTATGACTCGATTCGGATGGGGGTTTTGCGTGAGGAGTGGGAGGCTCAAAAGTCAGAATGAGATGGTCGAAAGTGAAGGTGCTGGCGGAAGATTTGCTATGTGACTCGTTGAAAGGTCGTGTGCATTACCAGGCGATTGTGCATCGAAAAAGTCATGATCAGACGGGTAGTTTTCGAGTAACCCTTGATGGTGTCGAAGTTTTTCGGGCATCGGATATACCTTATAATGCGGCGATAAATTTGCGCAGTGACGAACTCCGAAGTGAGCGTGAGTTGAAACCATTTCCGTGGCATCTTCCTTGGCAGGAGTTAGAGGAATCAGAAGACTATCAAGCATACCATCGAGCCCATGATGATGCCGAGGTGGAAGTGGAGAATCGTGGTGAATTCCCAGGATGGGAAATAAAGCGACTCCTCTTCGAATATATTCACATACCGTTTGAGGAAGCAATTGCACATAAGCACCCTTTCATGCGCGCAATCTCTTTATTCGACAGGCGTTTCGGAAAAAGACGTCTTGTTGAAATGGATTTACAACATGAGAATGAGCTGGTAAAGAAATTTTATGACATACGGGTTACTGCCGATGGTGGAAAGCATGTTGCGGTGAAAGGTGAAGAGTGAAGAGTATGGAGCGAGAATAAGTGAAAAGTAAGGCGAGTCATTCCTGGTGAGAGGGAGGGCTCGTTTTTTATATATATGGTGTGCTTTTTAAGGTGAATGAGCAAAGAGGGCATTTTCAGGTCTAAAATTTAATTTTGAAGGATATTCGGTTATTGAAGAAAATCATTGTTCACATGGGTTTGCGGCTGATCTCCCTATAAGTATCATAGCTCAAATGTCGATTTTAAGAGCCGAAAAGGAGCCAAATTCAATATTTGGTTTTCCGGTACAATTTACAGAACTGCAAGCCTATTATAAGCTATTTATAGGAACGGACGTCCTACTCCTTAATTATCTGAAAATGAGATATACTAAGGAAAGTAAGGTGAAGACATGAAACGAACGAAGGTTTTGAAACGACTTTCGATTGACAAATTAATGGATTTAAAGGTGGACTTCGCCTTTAAACAACTATTCGGTGTGGAGAAAAACAAGCGGATTACAATTACGTTTCTTAACGCGATTTTACAGCGGACGGGCAGCAATCGTATTGCTGATATTTTATTCAATAATACGAATGCAGGCGGAGAGTACGAGGAAGATAAGCAATCTCGACTTGATTTACTAGTCGTTACGAATGCCGGTGAATGGGTTAATATTGAAATTCAATTTAACAATAAATATGATATGGTGAAGCGTTCGATTTATTATTGGGCGGGGGTTTATCGCGACTCGTTAGGGAAAAATATGAGTTATAAAGAATTGAGCCCCGTCATTGCGATTAATATTTTAAACTTCGATATGTTCAGCCAAACGAAGCGTTTTCATACGAGTTATCATTTGTATGAAGATGTGGAAAATTTCAGGTTAACGGATGTCGTGGAATTTCATTTTATTGAAATTACTCAGTTAATCCGTGATTGGCAGGCCGACAAACTGGACCCGTGGAATGATGTGTTGGCACGGTGGTTGTTGCTACTTGGCATGGTGGATCGACGCAATGGCAAGGTATATGAGGATATATTCAAAGAGTTGGAGGAGATTGCGATGAAGGATGAACGGCTCAACGAAGCCTTTCAGACGTGGGAAGCGTTAAGTGGAACACGTGAGCAAAGGATTGCTTATGAGGGGCGAATGAAGCAGATTTTGGACGAAGCATCTGTTGCGCGTGATAAGGAATTGTGGGAACAGGATAAGGAACTATGGGAACAGGATAAGGAACTATGGAAGCAAGATAAGGAATTGTGGGAGCAAAATAAGGAACTGTGGGAACGGGATAAGGAACTTTTGGAACAAAAACAAGCGGAATTGGAGAATGTAAAGAATGAGAGGCAGGCGGAAAGGAAAGAATGGCAGAAAGCACAGGAGGAATTGCAGGAGCGGACAGTAGAAACAGCTCGAAAACTTTTGATGAAGGGGATGGATGTGGGCGTCGTAGTGGAAATAACAGAACTTGATGAAAAACAGGTACTTGAAATTCAGAAAGAGCTGTTGTGAGCCCAAATAAGTAAGGAGTAAGGCGAGTCATTCCTGGTGAGAGGGAGGGCTCGTTTTTTGAATAAAATAGAATAGGCATCCACGCCTTCATCTTCATTTTTGTATGAAAAAAATAAATATACGAGTACAATGGATAACAAAGGAAAATGTTTAGACTACTAGGGATTGGGGAGGTAGAACAGTGACTATACATAATGTTATGGAAGAAATTGTAGGAGAAGTGCTCATTAAACACAAGGGGGATTTACAATTGACTTGCGGATGTGACCGTTGTTTAGACGATATTAAGGCGATAGCGCTTAATAATTTGCCACCTCGCTATATCGTTCAGATGGAGCATCGTCCATATGTGCGTGCACCGTATACAGCGGATAGGCAAGGGGTTACGAATATCATGCTAATTGTGACGAAGGCAGCAGGAATTGTCTCTCAGAGTCCCCGTTGTCAGTGCGAAATCTCCAAATCATGATCTTGATTTCCAACTTTTATGATACAATTCAATCACTCTATTATAGAAGGGAGAGATGAATGATGGACATATCACAAATTAGTTTATTAGCAATTGTGCTCGCGGTTATTGCCAATATGATTATCGGCGCACTTTGGTATTCGCCTGTACTCTTTGCTAACATTTGGATGAAAAGTCTAGGCAAAACAGCGGAAGAACTACATAAGAGCAATGCTAATATTGGATATGGATTGACAACACTTGCAGGCATTCTTACAGCTATTATTTTATCATTATTTATGTCGATGCTAGACTCAGTCACAATCGGCGGAGGCGCATTGATTGGATTTTTGGCAGGCGCAGGGATTGCGAGTGCACGTGAACTGTCTCCAACCTTTTTTGAAGGAAGAAAGTACACACTCTTTTTCATCAGCTCAGGCTACCACATCGTTTCGTTAACGGTTATGGGCATTATTATTGCTTGTTTTATGAATTAAATAAAAAGGAGAAGGCATCATCGCCTCCTCCTATTATTCATTTCCCCTTAAATACTGGTTTACGTTTCTCCGCAAATGCCGTCAAAGCCTCAATCCGATCCTCTGTAGGAATCGTCATTTCATACGCTTTCCGCTCGATAGCAAGACCCGTTTGCAAATCGACATTCATGCCGTATTTAATCGCAAATTTTGCTTGCTGTAAAGCGATTGGCCCATTGGCAAGTATTGAATCAGCAAATGCCGTTGTTTCTTGAAGCAAGTCTTCTGTTGGCGCCATTTTTGTCACGACACCATAGGCAAGTGCTTCGGCAGTCGTCAACTTTCGAGCGGTTAAAATCAATTCAAGTGCCCTCGCTTCGCCGATCAATCGTGGCAACCGCTGCGTCCCGCCGGCTCCTGGAATAATAGCCAGTCCAGTTTCCGTAAGACCCATTAGCGCATTGTCAGCCGCAATTCGAAAATCACAAGCCAGTGCCAGCTCCATTCCACCACCAAAAGCATAGCCATTCATCATTGCAATCGTCGGCTGCGGCAAGTTTTCAATCGCCGTAAAGACATCACCGATTTTGTAAATATTACGTTTCACTTGCCAATCCGTTAGTGTTTTACGTTCCTTTAAATCAGCTCCTACACTAAATGCTCGATCGCCAGCACCTGTAAAAATGACAACTCGGATGTCTGGATTAATGCGAATGGATTCCGTAATCTGTCCCAATTCGACGAGCATATCGTAGTTGAACGCATTCATAGCTCCCGGTCGATCTAGCGTAATAAAAGTAGTATTGCCTGTCTGTTTATAGTGAATGGTTTCCATTAATAAAACCTCCTAAGATAAAACGTACGTGTAACTAAAACATACCATTTTACAAGACTGAATGCATCCTAAAAAATTTGTTATTATAGTGTTAACAGTTTTGAACTACCCCCACCTTTACTACGTTTAGAGGTGGGAGATTCCTAAGAACACCTTCGTAACCGAAAGTTTTGATTAGGCTATCCCCGCAGTCCCTGCGGTTAGAAGTCTGATGGCTTCTTTTTCAAGATTGATACTTGCGTTATAGTCTCGGTCGTGGTGAGAATGGCATACTGGACACACCCATTCGCGTAATGCGAGATTCTTAACGTCTTTATGCCGATAGCCACAACTTGAACAGAGCTGACTGGATGGAAAGTTTTTAGCTACAGCGATGACTGTCTTTCCGTACCACTTCGCCTTGTATTCAAGCATTGTGCGGAACCGTGACCAGCTTACTTCACTAATTGCTTTAGCTAAGTTGTGAGTTTTCAACATGTTTGATACCTGCAAATCCTCAAGTCCGATGACATCGTGGTTTGTGATGATTTCGGTGGAGACTTTATGCAAGTAATCATTTCTTTTATGCGCGATTTCTTCATGAATAAAAGCGACTATTGATCGTTGTTTTTGATAGTTCTTCGCCTCAGACAAAGGTTTCTTTTGGCGTATTGCTTGTTCTTTTCTTCTTGAAAGAACTCGTTGTGCTTTGGCTAGTTTCTTTTCCAATTGATGAAAGTATTTTGGGTTTTCAAAGACAGTTTTATCTGAAAGGATCGCAAAGTCCTTTAGACCTACATCAATACCGATAGAAGTATTGGTTTTAGGAAGCTCACAAACTGCTGTTTCAACAAGAATCGAAACAAAATATTTCCCACTCGGATTCCGCCTGATGGTCGCATTCAAGATACGTCCTGAGATTTCACGGCTTTTGGCAAGTTTAACAAGCCCCAGCTTAGGCAATTTGATGGCATTGTCGATAACAGCAATATTACCGTTTGTCTGTTTCGTTGTGTAGGATTGGACATGATTACGTTTTGACTTAAAACGGGGTGGATTATTTTGCTTCTTAAAAAAACGATCGAATGAGTCTGCAAGGTTACGAACAGACGATTGAAGGGCGATGCTGTCCACTTCTTTTAACCAAGCTAATTCGTTTTTCAACAAGGGAAGGCCAGCTGAACAAGTGCCAAATGCTAATCCTTTGCCTGTTTCTTTATAGGTGTGATTCCATTTATCTAAGAAGTGATTAAAGACAAAGCGGCTGCAGCCGATTGTTTTAGCAATAAGGACTTGTTGGTCTTTGTTTGGATAGATGCGGAATTTATAGGCTTTGTTGATGATCATTGATTTCCACCTCTTTTCAAAAGAACTTTAATCCTGGTATAGAATACACGTTCTATTAAAGCTACTTTTGAGCTATCGCCCAACCGAAATTCATCTCCTGCTTATCACTGGGCTACACCCTTTACATGATTGAAGTGAGAGTCTTCTTTCGGTAATTTGGTAAATTGGTACTTATTTGATATACTACTGAAAGTGAGGTGGAGTAAGTGGCAGGAATAGATATTTTTGTAGGTAGGCAGCCGATTTTAAATCGGGAAGGTGATATTTATGCCTATGAATTACTGTATAGAAACAGTAAAGATAATTTCTTTCCGGGGATTGATTCAGACAAGGCGACGATTGGGTTGCTTGTCAATACGTTTCTTTCGATTGGAATAGAAAGAGTTGCAGAGAAAAGTGTGGCGTTTATCAACTTCTCGGGTGAGCTGCTTGCACAAGATATTTTTACGAGCCTAAGGCCTGAAAAAGTCGTCATTGAAATTTTGGAGGATGTCGAAATTACACCATCTCTTCTTACTAAAATGAAATTATTGAAAGCAGATGGGTTCAAGATAGCTTTAGATGACTTTATCCTGCAAAAACAATATATGGTACATAAGGAATTATTCGAAATTGTAGACATTGTTAAGGTGGACTTTGTCAATACGACGATGGCTGAACGTGTAGAAATTGAAGCCTTTATAAAGAAATATCCCAACATAATACTACTAGCTGAAAAGATTGAAACAGAGCAACAATTTAAACAAGCTGAAAAAGTAGGCTACAAACTATTTCAAGGCTATTTTTTTGCTGAACCAGAAATCATTACAGGTATAGAAATTCCAACAAATGTTAGTCTTCACTTTCAAATTATCGAGCAGCTTAATATGAAATCACCAGATATCGACATAGTGGCTGACCTCATTATGCGTGATGTGTCACTCTCTTACAAATTACTGCGATTTATGAACACGCTTGCATTCGGAGTGCCGAAACGTATTAGTTCTATTAAACAAGCCATCGTAATTATCGGCTTAAGGGAAACGAAAAAATGGATGCACGTCCTCGCGCTACATGAAATGGGTGAAGGTGTAGGGAAAGGGCGTATTAAAGCCCTTGTCGACTATTCATTAACGCGGGCGAAAATGTGTGAGCTTCTAGCCGAGCACAAAGGAAAGAGCAATGCAGAAGAGTATTTTCTCGCAGGGATGTTTTCGCTCATCAATGTCATCATGAAACGTAATTGGGATGATATTTTAGAACTGATACCCTTAACTGACATCGTCGTTCGTACTTTAAAAGGTGAACAAACCGAAATCACAGCATCGCTCCAACTGGCCAAGGCAATCGAATGTCTTGACTGGGAGCGAATGGAACAGCTCGCCGGAGAAATTGGCATCGACAAAGCCCAGCTTAGCGCCTATTCCTTAGAAGCACACCGTTGGGTACAACATATAGACTGACAAATAACCGCCCATCTTGGAAATATCAGGATGGGCGGTTTGTGTAGGGTAGTCCAGTTCACGAGATTCGTAGTCGAGTATCCAGAATAGGTAGCTCAGTTCTGTCCAAAGGTAGCCCAGTTTCCCCGAGGTAGTCCAGTTCTCCAAATTCGTAGTCGAGTTTCGGGAAAAGGTAGCTCAGTTCGGCCAAAGGGTAGCCCAGTTTCCCCGAGGTAGTCCAGTTCTGTAAATTCGTAGTCGACTTTCCGGACTAGGTAGCTCAGTTCTGTACATAGGTAGCCCAGTTTCCCCCAGGTAGTCCAGTTCTGTAAATTCGTAGTCGACTTTCCGGACTAGGTAGCTCAGTTCTGTACATAGGTAGCCCAGTTTCCCCCAGGTAGTCCAGTTCTGTAAATTCGTAGTCGACTTTCCGGACTAGGTAGCTCAGTTCTGTACATAGGTAGCCCAGTTTCCCCCAGGTAGTCCAGTTCTCTCAATTCGTACTCGACTGTCCGGAATAGGTAGCTCAGTTCGGTCAAAAGGTATCCCAGTTCCCCCGAGGTAGTCCAGTTCACCAAATGCGTAGTCGAGTTTCCGGGATAGGTAGCTCAGTTCGGTCAAAAGGTATCCCAGGTCCCCCGAGGTAGTCCAGTTCAGCAAATACGTAGTCGAGTTTCGGGAAAAGGTAGCTCAGTTCGGCCAAAGGGTAGCCCAGTTTCCCCGAGGTAGTCCAGGTCTCTAAATTCGTAGTCGACTTTCCGGAAGAGGTAGCTCAGTTCGGTCAAAAGGTATCCCAGGTCCCCCGAGGTAGTCCAGTTCACCAAATGCGTAGTCGAGTATCCGGGATAGGTAGCTCAGTTCGACCAAAAGGTAGCCCAGTTTCCCCGAGGTCGTCCAGTTCAGCAAATTCGTAGTCGAGTTTCGGGAAAAGGTAGCTCAGTTCGGCCAAAGGGTAGCCCAGTTTCCCCGAGGTAGTCCAGTTCTCTAAATTCGTAGTCGACTTTCCGGAATAGGTAGCTCAGTTCGGTCAAAAGGTATCCCAGTTCCCCCGAGGTAGTCCAGTTCACCAAATGCGTAGTCGAGTATCCGGGATAGGTAGCTCAGTTCGACCAAAAGGTAGCCCAGTTTCCCCGAGGTAGTCCAGTTCAGCAAATTCGTAGTCGAGTTTCCGGAATAGGTAGCTCAGTTCGACCAAAAGGTAGCCCAGTTTCCCCGAGGTAGTCCAGTTCAGCAAATCCGTAGTCGAGTTTCGGGATAGGTAGCTCAGTTCGGCCAAAAGGTAGCCCAGTTCCCCTCCCTATTCCTAAAAACTTCACAATTCCCATTTCTCCTTATTTTAGGTAGAATAGAAGGCAGGAGTTGATAATAAATTGAAAACAGCAATTGTGACTGATAGCACGGCATATTTACCTGCACATCTATTAAAAGAACTAGATATTCATATGATTCCTTTGACGGTAACGTTAGACGGCGAAGCGTTTGAGGAGGAAATCGATCTTACGACAACCGACTTTTACGATAAAGTACGCGGCGATGGTCCGTTACCGAAGACATCCCAGCCGCCAATTGGAAAATTTGTCGAATTATATGAGTCGTTAAAAGCGACGCATGATGAAGTCATTTCCATTCATTTATCGAGCGGTATTAGCGGCACATACGCAGGGGCGGAACAAGCGGGACAGATGGTGGAAGGGATTAAAGTCCACACATTCGATTCGGAAATTTCGTGTTACCCACAAGGATTTTACGTATTGCGTGCGGCGCAATTGGCCCAGCAAGGTGTAACGCCGGATGCTATCCTTACGGAACTCGCGACGATGAAACAAACATTACGCGCCTATTTCATGGTAGACGATCTCACACATCTCCAGCGAGGCGGTAGATTATCTAGTGCGCAGGCACTCATCGGTGGATTACTCCAAGTTAAGCCGCTACTTCATTTCCACGAAAAAGTGATTGTCCCCTTCGAAAAGGTCCGGACACGTAAAAAAGCAATGAAGCGCATCGCAGATTTACTAGCGGAAGACGCGGCTTCTCTGCCACTTGAAGCAGTAATTATTCATGGGAATCAACCCGAAGAAGCCGAAGCTTGGCTCACCGAATTAACGGAGCAACTACCAGACGTCCAATTTACCATTAGCCATTTCGGACCCGTCATCGGTACTCATCTAGGTGAAGGTGCAATGGGACTTGGTTGGGTGAAACGACAAGTATAATATAGAAGGCAGCTTAAGAACGCCACGTCCTGTGGCAACAGCTGCATAACCTGCATCGTGCAGGCCCGGAGGTGTTGCATTTGACGACTACATTCGACACGGCAGTCAGAGATTTTCTGGCTGGTCGTATTTGGCTGCGACTGCACACCCCATTTCAATCCGAAGTAATAGATGCGCATATCGCATCCGGGCATATCCAAACCATTCCAGGCACCACATCCACCAAGACACTCACTAAACGTACCCGTCATTTCTGCAATCGCTGTGAAAACGATAACCCAATACGCTTCACGACCTTTAATTGTGCAAAATGCCAAGGCCCCTGTACCTATTGCCGACACTGTCTCAAAATGGGGCGTGTTTCATCCTGCACCGAGCTCATCATTTGGAACGGGGAACGAACAACATATCCAACAACGCACTCACTCGCTTGGCAAGGCACACTGACCCCACGACAAAAGCAAGCATCTGACGAACTCACCGCAAGCTCCAGCAAAGGCATTCCGCATCTCATTCACGCGGTTTGTGGATCGGGGAAAACAGAAATGCTATTTGAACCGATTCATAAACTATTACTAGAAGGTAAACGTGTTTGCATCGCAGCTCCACGTGTCGACGTTATTCTCGAACTCGAACCACGACTGCGCGCAGCATTCCCGCAAACGGCTATCGATGCACTATATGGCGGTGCAAAATCGACAACGGCAGCCCCACAGCTCATACTCGCCACAACGCATCAGCTCTATCGCTTCCGACACGCATTCGATGCCATCTTCGTCGACGAAGCCGATGCTTTTCCTTATACGGCAGATGAAACCTTGCGCAGAGCTGTTCGAAAAGCCGCAAAACGACATGCTCCGATCCATTTCGTCACAGCAACGCCGTCTGATAAACTACTAGCGGAAATAAAGAAAAAAGGTCACATTTCTACGATTAACCATCGCTATCACGGACATCCATTACCAGTCCCGCGCTACGATGCCCTATGGAACTACAGCAAGCATATTCAAAAAGATAAGCTACCCAAAAAACTCATCACCTGGACAACGGAACGACTTGAGCAACAACAGCCGTTCCTCATCTTTTTTCATCATATTGGACTTATGGAACAGGCGGAGCCTTTATTCCAGCAGTTAGATACACGCATTCGCGCGGTCCATGCTGCGCACACTGACCGTAAAAAGCATGTTCAGGCGCTACGTGACAAGGAAATACCAGGTCTGCTGACAACGACTATTTTAGAACGTGGCATTACGATTCCGAACGTCCAAGTCGCCGTCGTTGGGGCGGAACAGCAGATTTTTAACAAAGGTGCACTCATTCAAATTGGTGGTCGTGTCGGACGTTCAGCACAATGTCCGACAGGCGATTTTGTGCTCTTCCATCACGGTATTACGTATGCCATGGACGCAGCGAAGAATGACATTATTCAGCTCAACAAAGGAGGTCAATAACTATGAATGAATGCCTTCTTTGTGCGCAATCCATCATCTCTGCACCGTCGTGGCAAACATTGCTCGGATTGCACAAACAATCTAACATTTGCCAAGATTGTTCAAAAAAGTTCCAACGTGCCGATAATAAGGATAAGTGTGACGTGCTCGACCAAGTCACATCGCTATATAGCTATAACGAAGCGATGCATGACTATTTACACCAATTTAAATTTCTGCAAGACGTTCAACTAGCAGACGTCTTTTCGCATGAATTGCGCAGCCATCTACCGACAAATGCGATTATCGTACCCATTCCGATGCACCCTGAAAAAAAGATTCAACGAACCTTCGCCCAGGTCGATGAACTATTGAAGAGTGCACGTATTCCGTACACGCATGTACTCGACAAGCTTAATTCAGAGGCAATGGGTGAAAAAACGAAAGCGCAACGTCTTGCGATGAAACCTTTATTTGCAATAAAAGAGGGAACGATTATTCGACCGAGCACATACATACTAGTAGACGATATTTACACGACGGGTACGACGCTCCGTCACGCGGGTACTGTTTTAAAGCAAGCGGGTGCAACAAGAGTGGAAGCGATAACACTCATTCGGGCCTAAACATAATGATAGAGGAGATGGAAAAAATGGCTGAACTAAGAGAATGCCCATCATGTGGAGATTTTTTTAACTATACAGGAATACGCGAAGTATGCGCGAAGTGCGCCATGAACGAAGAAAAAAAGTATGAAGAGGTATATCGTTTCTTAAGAAAGCGGGAAAACCGTGCGGCGACAGTCGAACGAATTGTCGAAGAAACAGGCGTTACTGAATCATTGCTCTATAAATGGGTGCGAAGAGGACGATTACAGCCTGCAATGTTCCCGAATCTAGGCTATCCTTGTGATAAATGTGGCAAGTTGACAACTAAAGGGAAGCTGTGTGACAGCTGTACGGCAGATATCCAAAACGACCTGAACCAGTTTGAGGCTGTGAAAGAATTTAGGCAATCGATCGTAGACCAAGAAAAGGCAACCTATCTTTCTGACCGCAGACCAAGACGATAGTGAAGCGCTCGCCTGTTCTGCAGAGCAGTTCTAAACGTGGTGCCGCTAATGCATTTTCACTCCGTTGAATGTGCCAGCTGCCGCCTCAATTCGCGGAAGGACGCGAATGGTGTCGGTAACTGGACACTGGTTTGAAGTGGTACCGAGTGCCTGTTACCATTCTCTTGCGAAAAAGATACTCACTGGGACCAAGGGAAATCCATAAAAAAGAAAGCCGGTGACTGGCACTCGTCTGTTCTGCATTTTTAGTATTTCATACGAAAGACCCTAAACCTTCACGATCTTATGCCGAAATAAAGAATAGACTACTACAAAAATCATAAGCGAAGCACCAAACGAAAGGAGCGAGAGTATATGAAAATCTCGAAAATTAACATTCCAGCAATCAATCCATACAAAGCGAACCAAGCGAAGACAGAGCAGCTAGCACAAAAAGCGAAGATGCAGTCGGATAAACTTGAAATTTCATCAGAAGCAAAGCAGCTGTCCGAAGTTTCACCAGTTACCATCCAACGCAATGAGCGTGTTGAGCAACTAAAGGCGAAAATCGAATCAGGCACATACAAAATAGATGCTGAACAACTCGCTTCCAACTTAGTGAATTACTACAAAGCGTAAAAAAGAATGAAAGCAGGTCAAAAAAATGTCCATTACAACAATCTTGACGTCACTCGACAATCTGGAAAAGCTGCATAGAAGTCTATTACGGATTGCATACGACAAGACAGCAGCCATCAAAGGCGGGGACATGGAAGGACTCGACCAATTGCTAAAAGACGAGCAAGCCCATTTGGCAGGCATCATGCAAATGGAAGGTCTACGTCAACGAGACGTCGCGCAATACTTAACTGATCAAGGACGATCAGTACCAGCGAATCCAACTGTCGCTGACTTACTCGATGTCACGCCAGAAGCGGACAAGCAAAGCCTTGTGGAGGCGAGGGACCGTCTCCTGCACGCGATTCATGACTTGAAATGGCAAAACGACTTGAACCAGAAGCTGACCTACCAGTCCCTTCAGTTCGTGAATCTGTCGCTGGATATGGCCCGACCACGCCCAGAAACGACCAACTACTCAAAAACCGAAATCAGCGGAAAAAAAGCATCAAAAGAGCAAGTCTCTTTTGACTCACAAGCTTAAGGAGGAACACCATGCGTTCATCATTTATGGGATTAGAAACAAGTAAACGCGGCCTGTTCACACAGCAATCCGCACTTTACACAACAGGACATAACATCAGTAACGCCAACACACTCGGCTACTCACGCCAACGCGTCAATATGGAGGCAACAGCAGGCTTTCCCGGCATCGGTCTAAACTCTGGGACAATGCCTGGTTTCCTTGGGACGGGTGTTCAAGCGGGATCTATTCAGCGGATTAGGGATTCGTTTGTTGATCATCAGTATAGACAGGAATCTACTAAGCTGGGGTATTGGGATACGACTTCTAAAGCAGTTGCTCAGATGGAGGATGTGTTAAACGAACCTTCCACTTCGGGTCTGCAAAAATCATTAAGTGAGTTTTGGCAGTCACTTCAAGATCTTGCAACAAATCCAGAAAATAATGGTGCACGTTCGGTCGTTATTCGAAGAGGAGAAGCTGTTGCAGACGCCTTCAATTATATGCATAAATCTTTAACGGAAATCCAAACGAACTTAGGAAAAGAAATTGAAATTACAACAAAAGATGTGAACTCCATTTTAAAACAAATCGCCGAATTGAATGACCAAATCGCTAAAGTCGAACCAAACGGCTATATGCCAAACGATTTGTATGATGCGCGTGATTTACTACTTGACGAACTTTCTTTAATTGTTCCAATTGAAACGGAGTATACAAAATCTGGCGGGAATGCGTTAGCGATTGCTGAAGGAACGGTTACGGTAAGATTGAAGACTGCAAATGGGGTAGAGGATTTAGTTGTAGGGAAAGAGTTTGCACAGCTAACTACTGGCCCAAATCCCTTACTTGACCCCGCGACTGGCGCCAACATTCCGATTGTAGGTCTTTCAAAATCATGGACAGATATTAATGGGGCGACACCACCAAATCCGCCAAACCATAATACATCATTGGGACATGCCGTTTTCCAAGATAAAGGCGCATTGAAGTCTATGATGAATGCGTATGGGAAAGATGGCAGTACGGGGATGTATCCGGACATGCTTACCGAATTGGATAAAATGGCAGAGGAATTTGCGACAGCATTTAATACAACTCATCAAAGCGGACATGGGTTGCCGCCTGGGAATGCTACTGGTTTGGATTTCTTTGATACAACTGTAGGATTGAAAGCAGGCACTATTAAAGTAACTCAGACTCTCATAGACGATCCATCTCAACTTGCGGCTTCTTCGGTGCAGGGAGAAGAAGGAAACGGTAGAAATGCGCAAAAACTTGCCGATATTCAATTCCAATCCATCGGTGGTCTAGGTGGTGCAACAGTTGAAACCTTCTTCCAAGGACTCATCGGGGAATTGGGAGTCAATGGACTAGAAGCAAACAAAATGGTGAAAAACACAGCAACCTTACTTGGTGCAGTCGAACACCGTCGCGCCTCAATTAGTTCCGTGTCACTCGATGAAGAAATGACTGATATGATTCGATTTCAACAAGCGTATAATGCATCTGCCCGTATGATTACTGTAGTCGATGAGACACTAGATAAAATCATTAACGGCATGGGCGTCGTGGGTAGATAATCACCTTTAGTAGGTAGAGGAGGAACTTAAATGCGTGTTACGCAATCAATGCTTTCCAATAATATGCTACGGAATCTTTCCAATAGCTACAATAAAATGGGGAAACTACAAGAACAAATTACAACAGGTAAAAAAGTGAATCGTCCTTCTGACGACCCCGTCGTCGTCATGAAAGGGATGGGTTATCGAATGCAAGTCGATAAAGTCATGCAGTATCAACGGAACTTAGGCGAAGTAACTAACTGGATGGATAATACGGATGACGCGCTAGACAAAGTGGGGTCGGCATTGCATCGCGCAAATGAGTTAGTCGTTAGTGCATCGACAGATACAATGACACCAGAGGATCGTGAGAAATTACAAAGTGAGTTAGAGCAGCTCCGAATGCAGATTCAAGATATTGCTAATACAAAAGTCGGAGATAAATATATTTTCAGCGGTACCAAAACTTCAGAGCCACTTTTCGATAGTGCTGGTAATTATTTGCCTGTAGATTCTGCAAATCCAACACCCCCAGGATATGCGGCTGACATTGAAATCGAAGTGTTCAATGGTGTGTCATTAACAGTGAATGCAAAAGGATATGAGTTATTCAAAAATATTGATGATTTATTTGAAGATATAACAACTAATCCGACACGTGAAGATTTTGATGCAGCCATTGGAGAGATTCAAACTCAAATGGATGGTATCCTAACTATACGTGCGGATATTGGAGCGCGCCAAAATCGTGCGGAAATGACAGGTGATCGATTATCTTCAATGGAATTATCTTCAAAAAAACTAATGTCTGAAAACGAAGATATCGACTATGAAAAAGTAATTACAGACATGATTACCGAAGAGTCGATTCACCGTGCAGCACTCTCCGTCGGTGCACGCATCATTCAACCGTCACTAGTTGACTTCTTACGTTAAAAGAAGATCTGAGTATCAGCAGAAATACAGTATTCAGTCGCGGGTGCCAGGTCACTGACTCCGTTCGCGTTCTACCGCGAATTGTGGCGGTGCCTGGCTCCCGCATTTTTACACCACTCACTAACTATCAAAGGGTGATATCAGTGAACATCCCGCAACTTCAAATTCAAACAACTCGCGGTATATTAGGTTTACAAATTGAAAAACCTATTCAAGAAATTGAACAACCAAGGGCAACCTTAAACCAACAACAACCTGCCGCAATCTTGGAAATTTCCACAACGAACCCACAACTATCTGTCGACACAACGGAAGCACGTGCAGAAATTGATTTGAAAAGCGTGCGTAGACGAATTGAAGAACATGCACAATTAGGATTGCAAGGAGTTATAGAGGGAATTGGCAGACGTGCACAAGAAGGACAACAACTGATGCGTATTGAAGATGGAGGGAATGTTATTCCGGCCATTTCCAAACAAAATGCCACACCACCCCCAGCACCAATCGGCATTCGTTTCGTTGGTGGCTATGAAAAAGTGCAAGTATCTATTCAGCCAGGAACAACCAATATAGAAGCAACACCACAAAAAGCAATAAACGAAGTCCAAATTAACAAACCAATACACCAATACACACCTGGCAAAGTAACTGGCGTAATGGAACAATATCCATCTATTCAAATTGATGTGAAGTGGTGATTGTATGGCGTGGATGCTCAATTCATATGTCTGAATATCCATATACTAACAACAAGTACTTCCTTGCTAATTGTTAAATTTATGGTACAATTAAAAGTAAGTAAAACTTGTCGCTCATCCTTATGAGACGCATAAATAACGGAATTTAATACTTGTCGCTCATCCGTATGCGACGCATAAATAACGGACTTGATAACTTGTCGCTCATCCGTATGCGACGCATAAATACCGGACTTGAAAACTTGTCGCTCATCCGTATGCGACGCATAAATAACGGACTTGAAAAGATGAGGAAGAGGCAAATTACTTGCCTCTTCTTTTTGAATGGAGGGATACAATATGATTGAAAACTTTGGGATATATATGATTAAAGAAGAGTTTTACAAAATATTCAATTGGGAAGAATATAAAATACCTATAAAAGCAGACAGACCCATGTTGATTTTAATCATTGAAAACAAGAACTTTCCAGAGGGACTCATTTGTATCCCTATTACAAAAGATGACGATAAAAATGGGAAGATTAGTAACCTAGCGGATAAACGACCAGACTTTATACATAATGTGGAAATAAATCATTATAATAGTTACTTGTTAATTCAAAACATGTATATCATTCATAAGAGTTTTATAGGAGATCCATATACATTGAATGGAATTCCATTTGAAATTAAAAACCCGAAAGTACAAGCCATTATAAAGAAGAAGGTTAATAAGGTAGATCAACTTCTTAAAAGAGGCGTGATTCAGTATGTGCCACGGGAAGAAGTCTATCAAATTCAAATGAACTATTTGAATAAACTAAACTTCTAATGAATCCTTAATGTTATTTTGGCAATAACAACGATAAAAAGGAGAGAACCCAATGCAAATTCAAATTCAAACAAAATTCCACGGCAAACTGACATTCGAGCCCGACCAAACTTGGAACTTCCCAAAAGGTATCCCAGGCTTTGAGGACGACAAGCAATTTATACTCTTACCAATTGAAGGTAATGATATATTTCGGGTTTTACAATCCACACAAACACCAACAGCCGCATTCATCGTCGTTAACCCTTATACACTTATAGAGGACTACAGCTTTGACATCGACGAACCAACAATTGACTTACTTAGTATTGAAAGTGAACAGGACATTTTCGTACTGAGCGTTATCACACTAAAAGAACCATTCGATTCATCTACGATCAATTTACAAGCACCACTCATTTTTCAGGCAAAAACAAAAAAAGCCAGACAGATGATCCTAAATGACAAAAAGTTCTCGTTACGCCACCCAATCGGTACACAAACAGCCGAAAAAGGGGGCATCTAATATGCTCGTACTTTCCCGAAAAGTAAACGAAACGATTAAAATCGGTGACGATATCGAAATCCGCGTACTCGAGGTAAAAGGAGACACGGTACGTATCGGTATTGAGGCACCAAAGTCTGTTGATATTTTACGCGGCGAACTCGTACTTTCTATTTCAGAAACGAATGCGGAAGCAACATCATTAGATGCGACGTTGTTTTCACAACTTACAAAGAAAAACTAAAAAGTTTTAACTAAAAGCTAAAGACTTCACTCTCTAGTCCGATATTAAGGATGTAAGTGGTAGTAGGGTGTTCGGTCGGCACTTTGCTCCGCAAACAACAAACTATATTTGGTTCACACGGATGTGAACTACATACACTCAAGGAGGAAATTGAACATGAGAATTAATCACAACATCGCGGCACTCAATACGCACCGCCAACTATCTTTCAACAATGCAAATGCTTCAAAAAACCTAGAAAAACTTTCTTCAGGTTATAAAATTAACCGTGCAGGGGATGACGCTGCAGGTCTAGCGATCTCTGAAAAAATGCGTGGTCAAATCCGTGGTTTGGATATGGCAGCAAAAAATGCGCAAGACGGTATCTCTTTGATCCAGACAGCTGAAGGTGCACTAAACGAAACACATTCAATCCTTCAACGTATGCGTGAACTAGCAGTTCAAGCAGCAAACGATACAAACGTTACAGCTGACCGTACATCTATCCAAGAGGAACTAACTGCTCTAACATCTGAGATTGACCGTATCGCCGCAAATACGGAATTTAATACGCAAAATTTATTAGACGGCTCATTCAAAGATAAAACATTCCATATCGGTGCAAACTCCGGTCAAGCGATTACACTAACAATTGGTAGTATGGATTCTGCAAAATTAGGAATAGATGGTATCGCTGTAAGTGATACTACTGTGGCAAGTGATGCTATTACAAAAATCAATACAGCAATTGAATCGGTTTCAACACAACGTTCTAAATT
>NZ_JAWLIR010000017.1:0-2029 GCF_033485195.1 Sporosarcina beigongshangi | reverse complement strand
CAGGCTTTTTGGGGGCTAATCATTTATTTCACTATCCTTTTTCTCAAATAGTATTAGCAACTCTTCATTTTTAGAAGTCATTGAGAAGCCAATTCTACTCGTTGCACAGTATCCATTAGTAGTCTTTCTGCTAATCCAAGTTATTTTTATCTTCCTTAGTCTGTTTGGGATTCACCCGATTGCAACAATTGGGATATTGACTGGCTTAATTGGAAGTTTGCTTGATGTCTATAATCCGCTAAGTCTCGCAATTGTCATGGTAACAAGTGCGATTGCTACATTGACGGTCGGGACATATGGATTAGTCGTTACACTGACGGCAATGGATACCAATCAAAGTCCCTATCGAATCACTTTAAATAATTTACCGTATGCGCTCCTGCTCGGTGGGATAGGAACAATTATTGCCTACATTCTTTTATAATCTATTGCTATATTTGGTGAACTGATGATTTCAATTAATCTCCGCGAAGGCATTTTTCAAGTGCCTGACGTTATTGATAGGATTCTTCCGTTCACCTTAATATATACAAAAAATTTAAGGAGAGATGTTAATCATGACACAGAATAATCCATTATTTATTGCAGAAAAAGCCTGTCAGACAATTATGAACACATATAGTCCAGCAGAGCTACCACCAGCTAATAGGTGGCATTATCACCAAAGCGTTTTTTTGTACGGTATGTTGCGTGTTTGGGAAGCAACAGGTAAGCAGGAGTATTTTGATTACACAAAGGCCTATGTTGATAACTTACTAGATGATGAAGGGAATTTTTTGTTTGCTAGGGATGAGCTGGATTCAATTCAAGTAGGTATTTTACTATTTCCTTTGTATGAAGAAACGAAAGATCGAAAATATATGGTTGCAGCGAAAAAATTGAGAAATTTACTGAATACAATTAATAAAACATCTGAGGGCGGTTTTTGGCATAAAGATAAATACCCTTATCAAATGTGGTTAGATGGATTGTTTATGGCGGGGCCATTCATGCTCATGTATGATAAACAATTCCAAGAACCAGAGCTTATTCAATCTGTATTGCTGCAAGAAAAATTAATGAGAACACATATGAGAGATCCACAATCTGGCCTTCCGTATCATGCGTGGGATGAGAAGAAAATCCAGCCTTGGGCAAACAAAGAAACAGGATGCTCGCCAGAATTTTGGGGCCGGTCAGTCGGTTGGTATGGAACAGCACTCATTGATTTATTAGAACAGATAGAAGGACAAAAACATGGTCAGGAAGTGTGGGTCGAAGAATTACAACGCTTTATCCCTGCAATTGTTTCGCATCAAGATGCAGACTCAGGTTTATGGTATCAAATTGTAGATAAAGGAGACCTTGAGGATAACTGGTTAGAGTCTTCTTGTTCGGCGTTATTTATCTATACGATTGCAAAAGCATTAAAAGCGGGTTATGTAGAGGATACTTATCAAGAAGTTGTGAAAAAAGCATATAATGGCTTGCTGGAACATATGGTGAAAGTTGATGATCAAAGGCTCGAGTTAAGTGGCATTTGTATCGGAACTTCTGCTGGAGAATATGAGTATTATGTATCGCGTCCGACTTCAGAGAATGATTTGCACGGGATGGGTGCTTTTATCTTAGCTTGTATGGCAATACATGATATTTCATGATAGAACGGCATACTTTTAGATCGTAACATCAATAACCACATAATCATTTCATTGGGATTGACTCAATTATTCACTATTAAGAGCAAACTAGAATGACATGCCTTGAAAACGCTTACTATAATCTATACAATTAGGTTGAAAGTTTTGAAATAACAATCACTGAATTATTTCAAACGAAGAAAGTATATATCGGGAGGTTTGTTATGAATAAACTGAAAGTATTGAATAGGATTACGAGCTGTGGCGTCGTTGCTGTCGTTCGAGCGACTTCAAAAGAAGAAGCGATGAATACCACGGAAGCGTGTATAGAAGGCGGAATTACAGGAATTGAAATCACTTTCACCGTGCAAGATGCAGATCAAATCATTCGCGAATTAGCGACTCTTTAC
>NZ_JAWLIR010000016.1:0-175025 GCF_033485195.1 Sporosarcina beigongshangi | reverse complement strand
ATAGAAGGCGGAATTACAGGAATTGAAATCACTTTCACCGTGCAAGATGCAGATCAAATCATTCGCGAATTAGCGACTCTTTACCAACAAAATAACAACGTTGTTATTGGGGCAGGTACAGTTTTAGATGCAATTACGGCGCGAATTGCTATTTTAGCCGGAGCTGAGTTCATCGTCAGTCCAACTTTCGACCAAGAAACTGCTGAGTTATGTAATCTGTACCAAATTCCTTATATGCCAGGATGTATGACGATTACTGAAATGAAGCAAGCACTTAAATCAGGCGTTGATATTATTAAATTATTCCCTGGAAACACATTTGGGCCGGATTGGGTCAAAGGTGTGAAGGCTCCACTCCCACAAGTGAATATTATGCCAACGGGTGGAGTAGATCTGGAAAATGTAGCGCAGTGGATTAAAAATGGCTGCGTTGCTGTAGGTGTAGGTGGCAGTTTAGTAGCACATGCCAAAACGGGCGAGTTTGAAAAAATGACAATAGACGCAAGAAGGTTTGTTGAAAAAGTCCAACAAGCTAGAGAGGCGTAAGGATGAAAAAAATAATTACATTTGGAGAAATCTTATTACGTCTTTCTACTAGAATTGGAGTACGGGCAGTTCAAGCGAATGAGCTAACGATGCACTATGGTGGTGCTGAAGCGAATGTAGCAGTATCATTAGCCAATTTTGGGCATACTGTCCGTTTTGTAAGTAAAGTGCCGAATAACCAACTCGGTCATGCAGCAGAAAGACATTTGCGCTTGTATGGTGTTGACACAAGTTATGTCTTGCACGGCGGTGAACGCTTAGGCACTTACTATTTAGAAAGCGGGGTAGGAGAAAGAAGTGCGCAGGTCGTCTATGACCGGAAATATTCTAGTCTTTCTGAGCTGACAGAAGAGGAAATCGACTTCGATGAAATCTTTCAGGGGGTAAACCTTTTTCATGTTTCGGGTATTACACCTGCTTTATCTCCTACCTTACAAGCGCTAACGCTACTTGCGTTACAAAAAGCAAAAGACCACGGCGTAGTGACAAGCTTTGATTTCAATTATCGTTCAAAACTGTGGAATCAAAAGGAAGCAGCGAATGCTATTAAACCACTTTTACCGTATGTCGATATTTGTTCTTGCGGTGAATTGGATGCGATTCATTTACTTGAAATTGCCGAGGCTCCTAATTCGCTCAATAAAGAGATGAAGCTGCAATACTATTACGAACAAATACAAAAAATGTACCCGAACATTACGTATATGAGTTCAACTTTTCGACAAATAATTTCCGCCTCTGCCAATACCTTACAAGGTAATTTGTTTGCAGATGGAGTTTTATATCATTCCAAAGAGCATCATATTGAGCCCATTGTCGACCGTGTCGGTGGGGGGGACGCATTTGCCGCAGGCATTTTACATGGAATACTAGAGGGGCAATCTCTTGAAAAAACTGTTTCATTTGCAACAGCTGCGTCTGCATTAAAACATACTGTACATGGAGATTGTAATGTCTTTTCGGTAGATGAAATTAATGGATTTATTGAAAATGGCTCAGGTCGTATCATTCGTTAGGTTGAAGGATTAAAAGGACTTATCCAATAGGAGGATGGAAAATGGAAACACGTTATGCAAATCACCCAGAAGAAATAAAGAGATACAATACAGATGAATTGAGAAAACATTTTCTTGTCGAAACACTTTTTGAAGCTGGAAAAGTTCATTTAACGTATACGCACGTAGACAGAATGATTTTTGGTGGCGTGACACCGACGAATGAGGAGTTAACAATTAAGCTAGATAAGGAGCTAGGGGTTACTTATTTCCTTGAACGCCGTGAACTAGGCATTATTAATATTGGTGGAGAAGGCTCTGTCATCTTAGATGGTGAGGAGTACCAAATGGTTGGTCGAGACGGATTATATGTGGGGAGAGGAACAAAAGAAGTGTTATTCCGTTCTAAGGACGCGAGTAATCCTGCGAAGTTTTACATTAACTCTGCTCCGGCACATCATACGTACCCAACGGTGAAAATTGATATTAATAATATTAAACCGCTTGAAATGGGTGAGCCAGGTACGTTAAATGTCCGCAAAATTTATCAATATGTTCACCCGAATAATTGTGAAAGCTGCCAACTACAAATGGGCTTAACAATGTTGCAGGCTGGAAGTGTTTGGAATACAATGCCTTGCCATACGCATGAGCGTCGGATGGAAGTTTACTTATACTTCGATATGGAACCAGAAACAAGAGTATTCCACTTCATGGGTGAACCAGATGAAACGAGACATTTAGTCATGAAAAATGAACAAGCGGCTATTTCACCAAGCTGGTCGATTCATACTGGAACTGCAACGAGTAACTATACATTTATTTGGGGCATGTGCGGAGAGAACATCACATATGACGATATGGACCATGTCGCGATGGCAGATTTGAGATAAAACAAAGTTAATTAGGGAGGACTATACGCATGACGAATCAGTTAAATGAATTCTCACTAGATTTTTTCTCTTTGGCAGGCAAGGTTGCCATTGTAACTGGTGGAAACAAAGGATTAGGTCAAGGGTATGCAGTTGCACTTGCTAAAGCGGGTGCAGATCTCTTCATTGTGACCCATGGCGATGAGTGGGATGAAACGCGAGCGTTAATCGAACAACAAGGACGTAGAGTTGAGTTTTTCCAGGCGGACTTGACTGATAGAGAAAAAGTGAAAGAATTAGTTGCTAAATGTCAAGAAGTCTATGGACAAGTGGATATTTTAGTCAACAACGCCGGAACAATTCGACGCGCTCCACTACTTGAATACAAGGGTGAAGATTGGGATGCAGTAATGGAACTCAATCTCAATTCCATGTTTTTCTTAAGTCAGGAAGTTGCTCACTTAATGGTTAAACAAAAGAGTGGTAAAATCATTAATATTGCTTCTATGCTATCATTCCAAGGTGGGAAGTTTGTTCCTCCTTATACAGCGAGTAAGCACGGTGTTGTAGGCTTAACGAAAGCATTCACCAATGAATTGGCGGAACACGGAATTCAAGTAAATGCGATTGCACCTGGCTATGTAAAAACAGCAAATACTGCACCGATTCGTGCAGATGAAAAACGTAATAGTGAAATATTAGCACGCATACCAGCAGGGCGTTGGGCAGACCCAGCAGACTTAATGGGAACTGTCGTCTTCTTAGCAAGTAAGGCGTCTGATTATATGAATGGCTCCATCATTGCTGTCGATGGCGGATGGTTGTCGAGATAATATTTTTCAAATACGCCGTATCACTGGCAGTGATACGGCGTATTGCGTATATAAAACTAGTAAAGAGGGGATAATCATGGAATTGAATTTAGGAATACGTGCACATGATATTGAAAATCAGACGACAATAGAGGGGTTAGTAGAAGAAATTGCAGGCAAGGGACTAACATCTGTGCAGCTAGCGCTAGGTAAATCCTTTACAGAGATGAATACGAGTGTTGGCAGTTTAAGTCCTGGCTTTGCTCGCCATATCGGGGATGAATTTCGGAAGAAAGATGTTCAAATAGCTGTGTTAGGCTGCTATATTCACATGATCCATCCTGACAAAGACAAAAGAAAACAAGAATTGGATCGATTTAAAGAGCATATTCGCTTTGCAAGAGATTTTGGTTGTAGTATTGTTGGTACTGAAACCGGAAATGTCTATGAAAAGACAGGCTATACGGTAGACAATTACGAAGAACAACCTTTTCTAGAAGTAGTAGAGAGCGTTAGCGAATTGGTGGCAGAAGCGGAGAAATTTGGTGTCATTGTTGCTATAGAAGGAGGCATTAATCATCCTGTTCATTCTCCGCAAGTATTAAAAAGACTATTGGATAGCATTGATTCGCCAAATCTTCAAGTCATCTTTGATCCGGCAAATTTCTTGAATCCGACAAACTATCATAGGCAAGAAGAAGTTTTTCAAGAAGCAATGGACCTTTTTGGCGATCGAATGGTCATTATGCATGCCAAAGATTTTATCATTGAAGACGATTGGATCAAAATGGTTCCAGTAGGTACAGGACTACTAAATTATGATGCAATCTTCAAATTAATAAAGCCGAAAAAACCGTATATCAATGTATTGTTGGAGAACACAAGAGAGCCTTATATTAATGATAGCATTGCGTTTTTAAAGGAGAAATACAAACAGGCTTAACATAGGGGAGGGAAGTTATATGGATAAAAAACTGCGTGATGACATTTTTCAGCATGCAAAGGAATGGGTCTTACAAGCTGGTGAAACCATTCGTACAAAAATTAATGATCCACTCATTATTGATACGAAATCTAACCCAAAAGATCTTGTTACGACGATGGATAAAGAAACGGAATATTTTTTAGCTACAAATATCAAAAAAACGTATCCGCATCATCTGTTGTTTAGTGAAGAAGGCTATGGAGATGATGTCACATCATTGGATGGAGTTGTATGGATTGTTGATCCAATAGATGGCACAATGAACTTTGTACAGCAAAAAAGGAATTTTGCTATTTCCATCGGTATCTTTCACCAAGGCATTGGTGAGATTGGCTTTGTTTACGATGTCATGGCTGATATTCTGTATAGTGCTAAAAGAAATGAAGGAGCTTATAAAAACGATGTGAAGCTGCCAACTTTAAAGCCACAACTTTTGCTTGAAGAAGCGATGCTTGGTTTCAATCATCATTGGCTATGCGAGAATAGTGTCATGGATGAGCGGATTATGCAGCAGTTGGTCAAGAAAATACGGGGCTCAAGAACTTATGGTTCAGCAGCTTTAAAGCTTGCCTATGTTGCGGAAGGAATTATAGATGGTTATTTAACAATGAATCTTGCTCCATGGGATATAGCAGGCGGCATTATTCTTGTGAATGAAGTAGGTGGTGTCACAACAGATTTAGATGGAGCCCACATCACACTGTTGACAAACGAATCTACATTAACCTGTCATCCAGCCGTTCAGCAGGAAATCATTCAAGAGTATTTGCGACAAGGCAAAAAATAATCATGGACATTAATACCGAGAGGGCAGGTGTGGTTAGAAATGACTTCGTCATTCCTAGTCACACCTTTTTTCGGTCTGCTTATTGTGAATAATTGCCTTTCGCGGCCCCGGCCCTACACATCAAGATACATCGTTAATGGTATAGTAGTAGTTCAATCCAAAGTGAATCAAAACCAAACTGTAAGCAGAGTGCCAAGTATATGAATAAATTTCACCTGTTTATTAATAGTCAATCAACAAGTATATTTTTATTAACTGCACAACTGGCTCTTTCATTTAGAATAGGAGTTAGTTTCTTAACAAGGGGCTGTACTTCCTTCTCTTCAATGAACTGGATAATGGTTGTAACAATTTCAGCCGCCAGCGTATCAACCGGTACACCAATACAGGTTAATGGGATTTCAATATCGGCCATTTGGGGAATATTATCATAACTAATAATGGAGATATCTTCAGGAATTTGTAGGTTTCTCTCCTTAATGCCCCGAATAATGCCACCACTAATATCAAAGCTCCCCCCCACAATCGCTGTAGGGTGAGTAGAATTGGCAAGAGTTTTTAAGGTTGCGAGATAACCATCGTATGCATTCAGTCCAGCTGTATCGATTAACTGATCATTGTCTCCTGGCAAACCAAATAGTGTCATTGCTTTCTTAAATCCATTGTATTTCTCGATTTGCATTGGGTCAGTAGATGATAAGTCTCCGATATAAACGATATTTGTATGACCTAATTGAGTTAAGTAATGCACCGCTTCATACATGGCTTGCTCATGATTCGCATCAATTATCGGATAAGGGGAGTTTTCTTTACCTGCAACTCCATAGGAAAGCAATGGAATTGAACTTGTATCAATAGATATATCCGTATTCTCTTCAAATAAAATGATGCCATCTGTTTGAAATCTTTTAAATGTATCTAAAGCTATTTGTACAGGATCGACAGAAAGAATCATGGAATAGGGTGTTGCGTTAATCTTATCACTAATTTTTGTCACCAATGTTGATAGGACAACTCGTTCAATTGTTGGCCAAATGAGTCCGATAATTCTCGTTTGTTTAGAAGCAAGTCTTTGTGCGGCAAAATTAGGCTCGTAACCTAATTCTTTTGCAATCTCGACGATTCTTCTTTTCGTATCTTCCCTAACTAAGGGACTATTATTTAATGCCTTTGACACAGTGGAATAACTCACTTTGGCAACTTTCGCAATATCTTTGATTGTTATGTTCAAAATTCATCACCTATTTCGATATGTAGTATGTATTCTAATGTACCATATAATAACAACGTTTTCATTGTTGAAGCAAATTACAGATATAAAGAATAATCAGTATGTTATTATGGAAGCGTTTTCACCTTGATGTGAATGGGTTTGCGGGGAGTATAAGAAATTGATTATATACGATATACGCACTCGTAACTTATGCTAAATGTGCAGTAAAAATAGAAGAAGGGGTGTTTGTGAATATGAACTGGAAAAAAGGGTTTACGGTTTTATTTTCAATGTTACTAGTTTTGATGGTGTTGGGCGCATGTAGTGATGATAAGGATAAAGATGAAAGCGCTTCACCAAGTTCGTCAAGTGATAATGGGGACGCTGTCGTAAAGGATAAAGAGAAAACAAAAATTTCTATTATGACAAAACTTCACACTGCAGAAGTGCCAGATGAAAAACTACTTAGATTAGTAGAAGAAGCTGCCAATGTAGAAATCAAAATGGAATGGGTTCCAGACAATAACTATAGCGATAAATTGAATACTGCATTCGCTACTGGAACATTTGCACAAGCGGTAACAATGGGAGCGGACCAAGTAGACCAGTTTAAAGGTGCAATTCGTGATGGACAGTTCTGGGAAATTGGACCTTACCTCAGTGAATTTAGCAACTTAGGGAAATTAAAAGATGAAGTCGTTAAAAATACAATGGTAGATGGAAAAGTGTACTCACTTTATCAAGGTCGTCCACTTTCCCGCCAAGGTATGATCTATCGAAAAGACTGGGCTGATAAACTAGGTTTAGAAGCACCAAAAACAGTTGAAGAGTTTTATGAAATGGCAAGAGCATTTACTGAAGATGATCCTGATGGCAATGGTAAAAATGACACAATCGGCTTAACAGATAGAAGTGATCTAATCTATGGTGCATTTAAAACAATTGCATCTTGGTACGGAACACCAAATAACTGGGGAGAGCAAAACAGCGAATTATTGCCTGAATTCATGTTCCCAGAGTATATGAGTGCAATGAACTTTATGAAAGATTTACGTGATGATAAGTTTATGAACCAAGACTTCCCTGTAACAAGTAAAGAAGATCAGCAAGCATTGTTGAAAAACGGTACAGCTGGTATTTATATCGGTGCAATGGTTGACATTCTAGGGTTGTATAACGATGCAGTTGAACTTAACCCGGATTTAGTATTTGATGTACACAACTACGTTGCAGGTCCGACTGGAGACTTTACTGTATGGTCGAATCCAGGATATAACAATGAAATCCTGTTTCCTAAATCTGCAATCAAAACAGAAGAAGAGTTGAAAGATATTTTAGCATTCTACGATTTGATGATGACACCAGAACTTTCTAACCTTGTTCAGTGGGGAGTAGAGGGCGAACATTATACAGTTGTGGATGGCTATGCAGTTATTGATAGTGATCAAGATAAAATCAATAAAGAAGTGTTTGCGTACAATATGTTAGGAATTGGTGAAGCAGAAACGAACGGAAGATACGAATCACGCTTTGATTATGAACCACGTCAAAAAGCTGAAGCGTTAATTTTGGAAAATGATAGTCACTTAATACAAGATCCAACGCTTACATTAGACTCAGAAACATATATTCAAGATGGAGATCGTTTACAAGCTATCATCAATGATGCTACGTATAACTATATCCTTGGCGGAATTGATGAAGCTGGATTTAATAAAGAAGTAGAAAAGTGGAAATCTGAAGGCGGTAACAAAATTATTGAAGAGTTTAATGCATCAAGATAATTAATGGAGTCGCACAGGAGGGATTTCGATCCCTCCTTGTTGCGATAAGATACCCTTTAATATGAAAGAAATCCTTTTCAAAACATATGTACAATATGTTTTGAAAAGGTAGATATATAAATGAAAAGGTAAGAATTCTACCTACCTCAGAAAGGGTGATAACAATGAGTAATCAGATTACTGTTTCGGAATCGGCAAGTGAGCCGATAGAGAAAAAGAGCTTACGAAAAAGATTGGCAAAGCATAAAATGCTTTACTTAATGATTGCTCCCGGTTTGTTATATTTATTTATCTATAAATATATTCCTATGTTTGGAATGATCATATCTTTCCAGGATTATAAACCTTACTTGGGGATAGCCGGAAGTGAATGGGTAGGGCTTAAGCATTTCGAACGATTGTTTACTTCTTCGGATTTTTGGATGATCTTAAAAAATACGCTTGTGCTATTCGGATTACAGATTCTTATTTATTTTCCGATACCGATTATTATTGCTTTAATGTTGAATGAGTTAATGAACGAACGATATAAAAAGCTTGTTCAAACACTTATTTACTTGCCCCATTTCATGTCATGGGTTGTTGTTGTATCGATAAGTTATGTCTTGTTTACGATGGATGGTGGAATTATAAACGGCTTATTGAAATCAATGGGATCAGAGCAAATTAACTTCTTATTGGATTCTAAGTGGTTCCGTCCTATGTACATCGGACAAGTGATTTGGCGTGAAGCTGGTTGGGGAACAATCATTTTCCTAGCTGCAGTTGCTTCAGTAGACCCTCAATTATATGAGGCAGCGAAGATGGATGGCGCTAACCGGTTTAGGCAGATGTGGCATATTACATTACCAGCCATTAGAAGTGTCATTGTCATCCTACTCATTCTTAAAATAGGTGATGTATTAGAACTAGGATTTGAACATGTTTTCTTATTATTGAATTCAACAAATCGTCATGTAGCTGAAATTTTTGATACATACGTCTATGTAGCAGGGTTACGACAAGGTCAATTCAGTTATGCAACGGCAGTTGGATTGTTTAAAGGATTTGTAGGACTTGTGCTTGTTATTTTTGCCAACTGGTTGGCGAAAAAGAATGGAGAAGAAGGCATTTACTAATGGTTTAAGGAGGTGTACCCATGATTCAAGACAAATCAGTTGGTAGTCGCTTATTTAATTTTACGAATACAGCAATACTAACAATCATCGCTTTAGTAACGGTACTACCTTTCGTTCACGTTTTAGGTAGTTCATTTGCAACAGGTGCTGAAATAGCAAGTAGAAGCTTCTTGATATTTCCAACAAAGTTCACATTAAGTGCCTACAAATATATATTTTCTACGGATACAATTCTAAAATCTATAGGGGTTTCTATTTTTGTAACCGTTGTTGGGACGGCTTGGAGTATGCTAATGTCAACTATGACAGCATACGGGCTATCGCGTAGGGATTTGCCAGGTAGAAGATATATTATGTTTTTCATAATCTTTACGATGCTCTTTAACGGAGGAATTATTCCAACGTTCATCATCGTGCAAAAAACAGGATTGTTAGATTCATTGGCTGCTCTAATTATTCCGGTCTCTATAAACGTATTTAATATGATTATATTAAAAACGTTTTTCCAGAACCTTCCGTCCGGATTGGAGGAGTCGGCAAAAATTGATGGTGCTGGTGATTTCGCCGTACTGTTTCGAATTGTGATACCTTGTTCACTACCAGCGATTGCAACCATTTCACTTTTTTATGGTGTAACTTACTGGAATACCTATATGCACGCTATTTTATATTTAAGCGATGCAGCAAAATGGCCAGTTCAAGTTTTGCTACGCCAGATTGTCGTACTAGCGACGGGTATTTCATTTGACAGTGCGGAATACTCAGATGTACCACCGCCGTCTCAATCGGTTAAAATGGCAGTTATTGTTATCGCAACGATTCCAATTCTCATTGTGTATCCATTTTTACAAAAACATTTCGCAAAGGGAGCCTTGTTGGGTTCTGTAAAAGAATAAATGGACTCAGCTGGTTGCGAGAGGGGGATACTAAATGTGGTCTGCCGATCAATATTTGAATAGTTTGTATCAAAAGAGTGTGGCGTCTCATAGTAATGTGTATGGAAAAGCAGAGAGGTTAGATTTGAAAAATGAATTTCAGCAATTGTTAGGAGATTTCGAAGAAAAGAATGAAGATTTAGAGCCTCTGTTATTGGAACAATCAGACATGGGCTCTTATCTTCGATTACGGGTTGAACTAACAACTATTCATCCTTTAAAAATGCCTGTCTATCTATTAATCCCTAAAAATAGGGGAGTGACTAAATTGCCGGCGGTACTCGCTCTTCATGGACATGGTTGTGGAAGCAAAGAGGCTGTTGGTTTAAACCCAGATGGTTCCGAGAGAAAAGATCAAGGCTATCATAAGCAGTTTGCAATTGAACTTGTTGAAAAAGGTATTATTGTCATTGTACCTGAGTTAATTGGCTTTGGTGATCGCAAATTACAGTCCGATCAAGGCGGTAGTTCTCCTACGGACAATTCATGCTATATGATTGCAAGTCAATTACTCTTACTCGGAAAGACACTTGCAGGGCTAAGGGTAGAAGAATGTAGACGAGCGATTGATTATTTACAAACACTTGAGGAAGTAGATGAAAGACAGATTGGTTGTATGGGGATATCCGGAGGGGGACTTGTTGCTTCCTTCACTTCCATTCTCGATGAACGAATAAAAGCAACAGTTATAAGTGGATACACAAGCACATTTAAAGGCAGTATTATGGACAGAAGACACTGTTTAGATAATTACATACCTGGTCTTTTAAAATACACTGAAATGCCAGATTTAATTGGATTAATTGCGCCAAGACCTTTATTTATTGAATCGGGTACAACCGATCATCTTTTTCCACTGAAAGATTCGTTAGCGGCAATCGGCAGGCTAACAGAAATTTATCGGGAATTAGACGCAGAAACTTCGTTTTCCTCCCATGTCTTTGAGGGCGGACACGAAATATGTGGAGAAAAATCATTTGAATGGTTAATCCATCAACTATCAATAGCAACATAATTTAAAACATCCACCATTTGGCTTTCTACAAATGGTGGATGTTTTCGGTTTGATAATTTATCCTTGTTTATCTTGTCGATACTTTCCAGGGGTTATGCCCTCAACCTTTTTGAATGATCGAATAAAGTTTTGCGAGTTTTTATAATTAAGTCTTTCGGCAATATCCTTCACCGTACTATCCGTCTCTGCTAGCCATTTCTTTGCAACATTAATTCGATATAATGCTAAATAATCACTAAATGAAGTATTGGTTTCTTTTCTGAAGATACTGCTCAAATAATTTGCGTTGTAATGGAGCTTGTCAGCAATATAGTTCAGTGTTAAATCCGAATCGAACTCTTGTTGGACAATATGAATGATCTCATCTGAAATATTTTTGTATTGCGATTGTGTACGTTCTTCAGATTCATCCATTATCGGGTAAATGATTAGTTTCTTAAACCAATTAACGACTTCAGGAAGCGTTCTAAATTCATAAAGCTGGTTGAATAAAGATTTATGTCCATCATATTTCAATACGTTTACACCAAGCGTTTCGGTTAATTTTATTAAATTTGTAAGTAAACGTACAATAGCAATCTCGTGTTGTGTATTACTTAGTTCCTCATTGAATAATGATTCTAAAAGTTTTTCTAGGTTTTGATCCACTTCAAGCTTATCGCCCACTTTAATGGCGTTAAATAGGTCATTTTCAATATGCTTCGGATAAAATGTGAAGAAACTAGAATCACTTTGTAAGTTTTCATAAAAGATTATGGAGCCAGGCCCAAATTTCAGTACATGCCTGAGTGCCTCACGACTTTCCTTAAATGCCTCATGTGCGTCCGCGAGCTCTTTGTATGTCTTACTAATGCCTACACTAATCGATAGTCCTAAATCATTTAGTACTTCTAATTTAATGTTTTTAATCATCGTTGTGAGCGATTCTGCATAGTGTTTATCTTCCGCCTCATCATCAAAAAATAGCGTTACCTGCGTTTTGTTTATGACAATAGGGGTCATTCTTTTGTTTGAAGGAATCAATTCCTCAATCATCGTATTCACCGTAAATAATAATATTTCTTCATTGTCAATATTGTATTCTGTATCCTCTACCGAATCAATTTGAAGTGCAAGTACTGAAAACCTTTTCCAGTCTTGCGCATAGCCAAAGGAATGCAGCTTATTTGGCAATTCTTCACTATTAATATTACCTTGTAGAAGGCGAGCCATAAAGAACTGCTTTAGCTGTACAATTTGCCCCTGAAGTCTAGATTCTAACTCATCATTTTGTTCAAGAACATGCTCAATTTGACTTTCGATCATGCTAAACTCATCGACTTTTTTACCACTTTGATTGATGCTTGAAAGTGAATTCGATAGCGTCGTCGTTATCCGATTAATCGGCGCATAAAGTCTATAGGATGCGATTAAGGAAAATATAACGGCACCTAATAGAATGACTATACTTATGAGTAGCGTAAACCAGCCAATTGAATGAGACTGTTTATTTAATTCACTTATTTTAATCACTGAGATATATGTCCAGTTATTATAGGCCGACTTTCTGTATGTAACTTTGTAATTGCTTCCATTTAGGGCGATATCGTATTGCCCATTATTCTTTTGTTGCTCACTGAGCTTCGAGATAAATGATTGACTTGAAAAGTTAGCGCCAATTTGTTCAGAATCGCTATGCGCAATGACAGTATAATTTTCATCTAAAACCATTAAGGATTCTGATTCCAGATGACTTGCTAGCATAGCTGTAAAATCACAGATAGGTACATAAGCAATGGCGATTCCAGTTTTTTGATTTGAATTAAGGGGCAACTTTTTTACGAGATTAATATAATGATTACATGAATTACCGTCGCTCGAGTCAAATAGAACCTGATCCTCTTTTTCAATGATCCAAGAGGACTTATAAGGTAGGCTAGCATATCTTTGAATAATTTCATCAGCCTGTCCTTCTTTTAATCTTCTAAGCCCATTGTTATTAATACGCCATCCTTGCTCAAGACTGACTAACAAAAAGTTAGAAACGCCGCTGTCGGATCGTTGAAGCTGGTTAATTTCTTTTTTTATTTGATGATAGAGCTGAAATTGGTAAGTTGTTAATGGCTCCTTCAACGTTTTTATCAATTGATGTGATGTTACAAATGTTGTGACAGACAGATCAACCGTTTGTAAGACTTGTTCAAAGTTAGTTTGAATTTGATATATACTTTGCTGTTTTTCTTCTGCGACATTCAATTCAATAATTTCCGCTGATTTCAAGTAAGAGAATAGGCCGACTATAATGACGGGAAGTGTTGCTAAAATTGTGACAATCGCCAATAGTTTTGTATAAATTTTCTTTCGATTTTTCATCAAACAATCTCCTTTGTTCAGAAACAGTTAAATATGAATCCTATTAAATTAATTTTTCGAAGAATTAGTTTGTCAAGTAAACTTAATTATAACATATGGATTACTGAAATACAGTGTAGATTTAGAGTCTACACTATAACCAAGTACTGATATTGTGTTAAAAGGAAAAGTGAGCATCTATTTTAAGTTAACCAGTTTAGATGATTATAGATGTGATGGTCCAGTTACGCTAAAATGAGAGCCAACAATGAAAATGAGGAGCCATGTTGAGTATGAGTAAAAAAAATAACTTGAAGGCTGTAGTCGGTTTTGTAATGCTTGCTTGTTCATTTCTTTTGGTAAGCTGTCAACAGCAGACGAGTGATAAGGATTTTGAAATTCTCGTTTTCTCGACTATTTCAAAAGAGACTTTGGCAGATATGCAGGCGGATGTGAAGCTTGAGTTAGAAAATGTAGATATTGCATTATATCCATCAGTAGCTGAAAGGCTCATGATCGAAATCGTTCGTCATGCTGGAGATATTTTAATTATGGATCGAGAGTTACTTGCGACTGCATATGATTCTAAAGAGCTCTATTCCTTAGATGAATTTAGAGATAGCCACAACACAGTTGCATTAACTGATTTTGAAATAGTAGCGCTACAAGCAGCTGATGAAGAAGTCGAGACGGGCCAAATTTACCCAAACGCAATTCGCGTTACTTATATGGAGAAATATGAAGTTAGTTCTGAACCAATTGAACTCGTTGCCATTATTCCGAAATACACAAAGAATAAAGAAACGGCCTTTTCAATTTTGAAAGGACTTGTTCAATAATAAAATTAGAAGGGGTGATTTAAATGGAGTTAGAAGGACTAGCCGGTCGTTTTTTAAGAATTAGTGAAGTGATAACTAGAATGGCTTATGTCAATTTGTTGTGGATTTTATTCACGATACTTGGATTGGGAATCTTTGGATTTATGCCTGCTACCGTTGCTTTGTTTACGGTGACTCGTAAGTGGGTGATGGGGGATCGGGATATTCCTGTATTTAAAACATTCTGGACAACCTATCGCAAGGAGTTTTTCAAGTCTACGTTATTTGGTGTAGTACTTTTTGTAATCGGTTACATCATTTATATTGATCTAGCATTTTCACCTACAGGTGGTTTATTCACATTATTGAGAATTGCTTTATTCCTTTGTGGAGTTTTGTATGTAGTCTTGTTGCTCTATATTTTCCCGATTTACGTACATTACGATTGGAGTAAACGTTTGTACATTAAGTACGCGTTATTAATAGGGATATCGTACCCGCATTATACTTTTATCTTAATGGCCGGGATTGTAGCTTTGTATTATCTTTGTATCTCGGTACCAGGGATTATTCCGTTTTTCAGTGTTAGTCTTTTATCATATATGATGATGTGGTTTGTGTATAAGGTGATTCGGAAAATTGAACTAACACAATCTATAGGAAAGGACAAAGGAATAGAGGCGAAATCTGTAGAAGCATAAGGATTAAAAAATGATAGGGGAGCTGGGGAAATGAGTAAGAAATATGTATTAGTAGGTACAGGTGGAAGAGCAGAATTTTTTTATGGTGCAATGGTAAGGGATTTTAAAGATACTTGTCAGTTAGTTGCTTTCTGTGATGTCAATCAAACGAGAATGGATTATTCAAATCGCTTATTAGAGGAAAAATATGATCATCCTCAAATCTCCACTTACTTAGCTAGTGAATTTGAAACGATGATTGCACAGGAAAAACCAGATATCGTTATTGTAACAACGGTGGATCGCACGCATCATACATATATTATTCGGGCATTGGAGCTAGGCTGTGATGTCATTACTGAAAAGCCAATGACGATTGATGCGGAGAAGACACAAGAAATTATCAATGCTATTAAGCGGACTGGGCAGGAAGTACGTGTCACATTTAACTACCGCTATGCGCCACATAACACAAAAATAAGAGAACTAATTCGTGATGGCGTCATCGGGGATGTCTATTCCGTTAATTTTGAGTGGGCATTAGATACGCAGCATGGCGCGGATTACTTCCGTAGATGGCATCGCAATAAAGCGAATAGTGGTGGCTTGCTCGTTCATAAATCGACGCACCATTTTGACTTGGTAAACTTTTGGTTAAATACAACACCTGAAACGGTTTACGCTACAGGTGGATTACGTTTTTATGGAAAAGAAAATGCAGAACAAAGAGGAGAAACTAAGTTTTATCAGCGTGCACATGGAAGTGAAAATGCAAAAAATGATCCTTTTGCAATTCAATTGGAGGACAATCCTCATTTAAAATCGCTGTATTTAGATGCAGAAAAAGATGATGGCTATCAACGTGATCAAAGTGTTTTTGGTGATGGAATTGATATTGAAGATACATTGGGTGTAATGGTGACGTATAAAAACAAAGCGATTTTAACGTATTCACTCAATGCATATTTACCTTGGGAAGGATTCATTGTGTCCTTTAATGGTAGCAAAGGAAGAATCGAAGTAGAGGTTCGTGAGCAATCCTATATAAATTCCGGTGGGTCGAAGGAAGACGAAGGCAAGTTGAAGGAAAAATCAGTAAGAGTTTTACCGATGTTTGGAGAGTCCTATGAGGTAGAAATTATCGAGGGAGAAGGCGGTCATGGAGGGGGAGATCCGATATTATTGCAAGATCTCTTCGGTACACCAGCAGACGATGAATTCAATCGTGCCGCTTCCCATATAGATGGTGCAACATCGATCCTAACTGGAATTGCAGGCAATATTTCATTGAAAACAGGTCAGGCTGTTAGAGTAGATGGCCTAGTCAAGTTTTAACTGATTCATTTGCTAACCCTTATATAGTTGAGTCAATTTCATAATAGGGTAATCAATCCTAAAATACGAACAAGGTTGATTTCCGCTTAAGTCGGACGCTTTCCGTGGGCATGGCTTCAGCCAATCGAACAGCAAAGGGTTCGATTTGCCGTATTTCTGCGTACTTTGCGGAAATTAAGGCATCTGCCCCGCTGCTCCCAACGCTACGCTTTTGGTCGCAAAAGCCGTTCCTTGTAACGGCTCTTCCTGCGGGGTCTTCAGCTCATGCTATTCCCACTGGAGTCGCCGACTTGCACTCCAATCAACGAGAGCAGAGTATCATATTGACGAATGTTTAAATAAGTTATTATATAATTATTTGTCTTTTTTATAAAAATAAGTAATTGTGAATTTGATTCAATTCAATTTTATGATTATATATGTTGAACGAGTGATATTATATATTCTCCAGCAAAGGCGCTTAACTGGGATTGTCTCAGCAATAAGACTCGGAAGGGATGCAATTCACTCTCTCTCTGACAGTAGTTTTCTGTCAGGATTATTGCGAGAGGCATCCCAAGCGCTGAGCGTTGTTAGTAGGATTCTTTATATCAACATGGATAGTAATAAAGCACTGGCATTAATGAGAATCATTTTGTGGATTCTCATTTTCTTTACTTAGGTAGTTCGCAATATTTAGAAAATAATATTTTGGGAGGCTTTACATGCAGAAACATAGACGTTTACTTGCTTTATTCATGGTTTTTATTTTACTGTTACCCAATGTGAACATCACAGCAATCGCTGAAGAAATTGAAGATCCTTTAGAAGGTATGATTGATATTTCGAGTGATTGGAATGGAACTGTTTTTGGTGATGTTGGTGGTCAAGATAAAATAACGAATGAAAACTTTGAAATTACGGAAGATAAAGAAGTAGCCAATAAGGTTTTAGTAAGAAGTTCAGGGAACCGTGGTAAAATCTCCTCAAGTTCTGATGGTATTGCTTATTACTTTAAGCAAATACCAGCTACTGCGAATTTTGAATTGAAAGCAACAGCAAAAGTGGAACATTTTGATGCAAATAATCAGGTCTCATTTGGCATTATGCTACGTGACGATGTACATGCGTATTTACATGGAACTGAATACGGCGTAGGTGATTATGTTGCGGTCGGTGCACTTGATCAGAAAATGAAAGCGTTTACCAGGTTTGGAGGAGTACTATCAAAAGTAGATTTTGAAAATGCTATTACGCCTCCAACGACTGGCGAAGTATATGAGTTAAGCGTGAAGAAGAGCGGGAACTTAGTGACTGTTAAAATTGGTGACGAAGTAAAAGTAATTGAAAACTTTATGGGTGCTATCAATTATGCAGGTTTATTCACAGCACGAAATGCAAAAGTCGAATTTACCAACGTGAATTTAGCAATTGAAGGGCAAGTTGAATTAGGAGATTGGGCCTTTAATGTATTCGGTGATAATACGAATGATGAAAGAAACCTAGATCCGACTGTGAATGAAAACAGTTCGATTACTTTATCTGCAGCAGGTGGTAAAATATCAAGCACTGTTGACGGAATCTCTTTTTATCATAAAGAATTACCAACTAATGCGAACTTCGAAATTCAGACAAAAGCTACTGTTCATAAATTCGGTGCGAATAATCAAGTATCCTTTGGTTTAATGGTCCGTGATGAAATTGGCGAGCATAGAAATTCGAGTGGGCATCAATCGAATTACGTTGCTGTTGGTGGCCTAGATCAGTCAGTAAAAGGATTTTATAAACAGGAAACACAAACAAAACTTAGTCCATTCGATGCGAATATCCCAACACCGGGAAGTGAGTATGATTTAACGATAAAAAAGTCCGGTGATACGTATGTTGTATCTGTTAATGGAGAAGAAAGCGAACCATTGCTTCTCGCAGATTTATTAACTGACAGCGTTTTTGTCGGTATCTATGTAGCAAGAGATGCTGAAGTTACTTTTAGCGGCACGGAAATCCAAGTAGATACAAGAACTGTAGAAAATTTATTTATTGATTCAACGAATATGAAAGTTGAATACTTAGTTGGGGAAGCTTTAGATGTAACAGGACTTGTCGTTACTGCGGAGTTTTCAGATGGTAGCTCGGAAGTACTTTCAGCTAATGATTACATCGTTACAGGATTCGATAATCGTGAAGTCGGTCTAAACACGATTACGATTAATTACAATGGGGTATCTACAGCAATTGATGTGGAAATCCAAGCATTAGCTGTTACAGATCTTACGATTAAATATTACCCAGCGAAACTGGAGTATTACACAGGTGATTTATTTGATCCACAAGGCTTAGTAGTTGTAGCCACATATAATGGTGGATACAAAACGGCTGTGTTGTTGGCAGATCAATATAGTTTCTCTATAGAAGGAACTGATTTACCTGAAGAGGGGTATGCATTTGAAGAAGTCGGTGCTTTTCTAATAACGATTACTTCAACGGAAACACCGGAGCAATCGACTGTATTAAATGTCACTGTGAAAGATGCAAATCTAAACGCCTTGGAAATTAAAGACTTACCAGAAAAAATGCTTTACTTCATTGGAGATGAATTGAATTTAGCTGGTCTATCTGTCTATGCAAACTATAGTGATGGTACAGAAGTTCGATTAGTCCGTGATGATTTTACTATAAGTGGATTTGATTCGACTTCTAGCGGAAGTAAAACAGTGTCAATTATGCACAAAGGGAAAGAAGTATCCTTCGAGATTACTGTAAAGGTTAAAGAAGTAGAAGGGATCGAGGTTACGAACTACCCAAAAACGACCTATTATATCGGTGACGCTTTTGAAAGTAGCGGATTAGTCGTTTCAAAAGTCTATGATAATGAGGACCGTGTTGTCTTAGAGGAAGTAGATTTCACGATCGATACCTCTCATTTCGACAATCAAACAGCTGGAATATATAACATTCAATTAATCCCTGCCGATTCAAGTATGGCAACGATTGATTACAAAGTTACTGTAAGAGAAAAAGTAGAAGTTGAATGGCAGCAAATTCGATTTGGCCAATCATCTTCCACAGCTAATAACTATATCGAAGTTCTAGAAGATGGAGGTATTAAACTCGTCGCTCTTGAAGGTGGAGGAAAAGTCACAGGTGACCATGACGGCATTACATTCTACTATACGGAAATTGATGCAGAGAACGATAACTTTGTATTGTCAGCAGATATTCAAGTCGAAGCATTTGCAAAAACACCGCATGATGGCCAGGAGTCCTTTGGAATTATGGCGAGAGACGTGAATGGACCAGCTGGGGATTCAAGTGTTTTCGCTTCAAACATTGCTGCAATCGGTGGATTTAGTGGTGGAACACGTGAACCAATTGGTACACAATTATTTGCAAGAACTGGCGTAGTCGCCCCTGATGGGGAAGGCAGCCTGGGCATTCAGAAAATCATGCTAGATGCAGTTAGACCTGATGCTTTGAATACGGCAGATAATTACCGATTGACACTTGCGAAAACGAATAGTGGTTTCACAGGTAAAATAAATGATGGACAAGAAGAAACCATTTATGAACCTGACATTCTAAAAACACAAGATGGAAAAATGTATGTTGGTTTTTACACAGCACGCTTAGCTACAATTGAAGTTCGCAATATCGATTTAACAGTAACGACTGCTGCGACGGACGCACCAAAAGTATCGCCTCCAGCTGAAGCGGTAACACCTGAATTGGAAGTACTGTCTTTGGACAAAGTTTCTAAAAAGGATTATTCATTACTCGTTAAATCGAATGTTAATGGAACGGTAACAGTAAAAAAAGGACAAGAAATTATTGCAGCAAATACAGCTGTTGAGGCAGGGAAAGTCATCGAAATACCTGCAGTCCTTGATGCAGCTACGAACTTTAGCATTGCATTTTTACCTGACGATACACAGTATTTAACGGATTACGATAAAATTGTCCGGAACTTTACCGTGACGATGAAAACATTTGTCGATGGGGGCGATATGTATGTATCTCCAACTGGAACAAGTGCAGGGGATGGAACGAAAGCGTCTCCATTAGATCTGGGTACTGCGATTGAGTTTGTCAGGGAAGGACAAAAAATTATTGTACTTGAAGGTCATTATGTTCGTTCATCACCACTTGAAATTAAGAAGTTTAACGACGGTACAAAAAATGCATTGAAATACCTAATTGCCGATCCAAGTGCAACTAAACGTCCGCTCATTGATTTTGATAAAAAATCGGAGGGTGTCGTGCATAGCGGTAACTACTGGCATATCGAAGGAATTGACTTTGCGCGTTCTGCCGGAAATACAAAAGGTTATACAGTCGGTGGAAGCTATAATAAGATTGAAAATATAAGAACATTTGAAAACGGGGATACAGGTCTTCAAATTAGCCGCACGGATATTTATGAAGAAGATAAGACGAAATGGCCGTCCTATAATCTTATCCTCAATAGTATTTCATTCGATAACAGTGATCCAGCTGAAAATAATGCTGATGGTTTTGCGGCGAAATTAACATCTGGAGAAGGGAATATTTTCAGAGGCACGGTAGCTTACAACAATATCGACGATGGATGGGATTTGTATACGAAAGTTGGAACAGGTGCGATTGGTGCAGTGCTAATCGAAGACAGTATTGCGTTTAATAACGGAACATTGTCGAATGGGCATGAAGGCAGCGGCGACAAAAACGGCTTCAAACTTGGTGGGGAAGGGGTCCACGTACCTCACGTCATTAAAAATAGTCTAGCATTCGACAATGGCACGTATGGTTATACGAGTAATAGTAACCCAGGTGTAATCGCGCAAAATAATATTAGTGTGAATAATGGCACGAACCTGGGCTTTACAACTTACGGTGGAATTACAACGGATTTCACAATCGATGGATTTATCTCGATTAAAACAGAAGGTACTTCGAAAGATAGTTATCCTTTAGCATTGGAATCCAATCGAAACTATTTATTCAATGGTACAAACACAGTCAATAAATCTAGTGAAGAACTTTCCACTGAACATTCGGATGCGATTGTTAGAAGCCTCGAAGATCTCTTTAACTTTGATGATAAAGGACGAATTCAATCAGTGAAAGAAGATCAGTGGGCTGCGATTTGGGGCATGTTTGATGAAGCTGTTGGCCCAGAAGAAACTTCAGCCATCGATGTAACGGAATTAGAAGCATTAATTGTACAAGCAAAAGCCATTTCTAATGATAAAGGTAAGTATATCAAAAAATCATTTTCTGCATTACAGGAATCTATATTGAGAGCGGAGAAAGCACTGCCAACTATTACGACGCAAGTTGAACTGCAAGCTGTACTTGCAGATTTAACAGCTGCAATTGAAGCGTTGAAGAAGGCAAACGGAAATGGTAACGGAAACGGCAATGGAAATGGAAACGGTAATGGCAACGGCAATGGAAATGGCAATAATGGAAATCGCTAATAGTACTACGAAGAATACCCAATAACACTAATAAACCAGGAACCTGAAAATGGTTTCTGGTCTATTTTCTGGAGGTTTATTTAAAATGAAAAATAATACGACAATCTATTTGGCAGCAGATTCAACTGTACGGAATTATGAAGCTAGCGAATACCCGCAAGCCGGCTGGGGGCAATTTATAGCGGATTATTTAACAGCTGAAGTGATGATTGAAAACCATGCAGTGGGAGGGAAAAGCTCAAAAACATTCATTACAGAAGGGTTGCTCGATCCTATAATGGATGCAATCGAAGAACACGATTATTTGTTTATTCAGTTCGGGCATAATGATTCAACGAAAAATCGTCCAGAACGTTATACGGAAGCGTATGATGATTATAAAATATACTTACAGCAATACATTGATAAGGCGAGAGCTAAAAAGGCGATTCCGCTGTTAGTTACTCCAGTTGGTAGGCTTCATTATGTGAATGGAGAATTTTTGATGGATTTTGGGGATTACTGCAACGCGATGAAAGAAGTTGCAGAAGCTAATGATGTATTCATCATTGATCTGATGACAAAAAGTATTGATTACCTTTCATCCATTGGCTACGATCGTGCAAAAGAACTGTATATGATAACGGTGAATGGAACGGATTGTACCCATTTTACTGAACAAGGGGCAAAAGAAATGGCAAGGTTAGTTTATCAGGAAATTAAAGAATTGAATTGCAGTCTATCTAGCTATGTAAAATGATAGAAGAGGTATCCTGATAGTGGGATACCCCTTGCAATAGATTAGAAATTATTCACTCAGAAGTTTCTTACTTTTAAAATGGTCACTCATTCGGTAAATGATGATTCCAACAATCACTAGCCCAGCTAATTCACCCAAGGACGCTGCAATCGCACCGTTCACTCCGTTTAACTGAGGAAATAGCTGAATGAGTATTACCATCGTCGAAACCACAACAACCAAATTTGCCATTTGAGCAAAAAGCATTTTCTTTGTTTGTCGTCTAAGCATCAAAAATCCATTGAGAAAATCAACCCAAGGAAAAACAAGTGTTTTAATGATGAAGAATTTCAATACAGTAATTGTTGCTAAGGATAAGGCTTCATCAGCACCCATAACTCCTTGCATAAATGCCATTCCAAGGGGAGTGTAGCATAATAGGCATAATAATAACGTCGGAATGATACTAGCAAAAATCACGAATTTCACGACTTTTTGTTTGTTCACAGCATAAAATTGTAGCACTAATTGATGCGTGTACATGAAAAATCCTAAAATCAAATTGGTAATACTAAACGCTAAGGCAAATGACGCAATGCTCATCTCGATATTACCCGATTTCGCTAATAAAATATAGATAAGGGGAGTGAGAATCGTTTGCATAAGAAAATAATACATCAACGGAAAATAAAATTTCGAAATATCTGCTTTGACTAATGGGGGAGAATCGACTGGATCTAATCCATTTCTTAGCAGTGAATCCCCTTTGTAAATACTAACGAGACATTCAATGAACATTCCTACAAGAAAGATAATCGCTCCACTGGCACTCGTAATGAAATCGTAACTTACCATTAGATAAGCAGTTATAAACATCGCAATTAGTCTAGCGATAACACCAATCGTCAACCAATTCGTCGCTAGTTGTGTAATGATAATGCCCTGATATAAGCCGCGGATTCCAGAGAAAATAATGACTAAAATAATAACTTTAAACGCTAGTGAAACTGCCCCGACCATATTCGCCGTTGCTCCGAAAATGGTTGTATAAATCCAGTGACCTAATGGGCTAAATGCAATAACTAGACTGATTAACATTGTGGCTACTAAGACATAAATAAAAAATAGTCTTACTAATTTAAATGACCTTTTATCAGTGACCAATGCCGAGGATGTTTGTCGGAACACAATCATCGGTCTTTCTAGGATACTGAATAAGGACATTGCAATTGCATAACAAGCGATAATAAAAGCAGCATGCTCACCCCTACTTAATGTACCGTTAATAATCACATGTGTAATTGAAGTTAAACTTGCTGAGACACCTAGCGGAATAAAAAAAGCACTTAGCTGTCCATAAGATAACCGACCCGATGAATGCAAGAAACAAACCCCATCTCATTAATTAATCGCTCTGAGTAACAACGTTGTTATTTTGAGTGTAATGAACTTTGATTGTTATTTCAACTAGAAAGATTAATATAGATTGATATTTTAGAATCTACGGATTAAAAGTATAACAATCACTTGCTCTTTCTTTGAAAATCAATTATCATGAAAATAACAACGATGTTATTTTGTTGTTATAAGTATCATATATGTGAAAATAGTAGGTAAAACGCTCTCTTACTGAGAGGGTGAAGTATGGCAATTGATTTTCGAATAATTTAGTAGTCAAGTAAAAGTAATTCAAATAAAATACAAAGGATTGATTTGAATGAAGCAATTATTGTCAACGATTGAGTTATTAGAACAGGGAAGAGTAGCACCTCAAACGGAGCAAGTGACAGTCTATCAAAAATCGTATACAAATCATGAAAATGTCCATTTATTGATGGTTAAAGTGAACGGTGAAAAATTTATTTTGGCAACTGGAAGCGGTTCCATTTACGATGAATTAGTAGGGGCGGATGTTGAAGGAAAAGGAAAAGCATGTTCATTGACTTATGAAAACCGACTTGTTTTGAATCGCTATTTCCCTTATACAGCTCCACAGGCATTTGGGACGAAAATTGCAACAATCGGTTTAGGAGATCGATTAGGTTTAGCATCACCTGGACATATTGAAACGGTCAATGGCAGAAATATAAAACCAGTGCTTGCCCAACAAAGTATTCGGGAGTTGACACTAACAAATCGTTCCATGACTGATATGCTAGATGCCGCTGCATATGCGGTTTTTCAAGAAGGTTATACAGGCGGATACGGTGCAGACGGCGATCATATCAAGCTTGAATCAGACATTAAATATGCCTTATCACTTGGTGTATCCATGATTACGTTGGATTGCTCAGATCAAATCGACAAAACAATCGAAGAAGCAACCGATGAAGTAATTGCTAAAGAGTTTGCGAAAGTTCCAGAAGACGTTAAACAAGTATATTTTGAGAAATATTTAAATAAAACTTTTGAAGTGAACGGTTTATCTTTATCTTTCGATGAAACCTCATTAATGAGAAACATCCTTCTGTATGATGAGGCTGTTACGTACACAACATATGTTTACAATGAGTACATCAGTAAAGAAGACCGTGCGATTGACTTTGAAATTTCAATTGATGAAACAGAAACAGTTACAGCGCCGATTTCTCATTTCTTCGTTGCAAATGAACTGATCGAAAGAGGCGTGACAGTCGTCAGTCTTGCTCCAAGATTCTGTGGAGAATTTCAAAAAGGAATTGACTATATCGGGGATGTAGTACAATTTGAAGTCGAATTACGTGAACATGCTTTAATTGCAGAGCATTTCGGGTATAAGTTAAGTATCCACTCCGGCAGTGATAAGTTTATGGTATTCCCAATTATTGCGAAGTACACAAAAGGAATTTTTCATGTGAAAACAGCAGGTACAAACTGGTTGGAGGCAGTCAGAGTGATTGCCAATACCAATCCGAACCTTTATCGAAAAATGCATGTATTTGCATTAGAAAACTTCGAAGAAGCGCTGAAGTATTATCATGTTACGCCAGATTTAGATGGAATCAGTGCTTTGGACACCGTAACTGATGGACAACTTTCTGATTATATGAATGATGATGCAGCACGCCAGCTGTTCCACGTCACATATGGTTTGATTTTAACTGCGAAAGATGAAAAAGATGAATTTATCTTTAGAGATGATTTCTTTAAAACACTGGATGTACATGAGTTGGACTACCGAGCTGCACTTGTTAGCCATATTGGTAAACATATCGACCTACTTGGCCTTTAAAACAGTGCCAAAAATTATGCTTGCTTGATTAGCTAGACAGTTGTATAAAATGAATATTGGTGATGAAATTGATTTAAAAACCGATTAATCAAAATCATTTTCAATTGACAATTTGTACAATGAAAAGTAAGGTTACGGTAGAATCTTATAAAAATCAAGAAAAGTGAGGCGAAAGAGCATGAGCGAAGTAATGAATGATAAGAACCGTCATCTTGGTGAAGTACTTACAGAGATGGGGCGCGTTATCGTCGCTTTTTCCGGTGGTGTTGACAGTGCATTAGTATTAAAACGTGCACAGGAAGAGCTTGGCGACCAAGTTCTAGCTGTTGTTGTTGCATCAGAATTGTTCCGCAAACAGGAATTTGAGGATGCAGTCCAATTGGCTAAAGATATGGGTGTTCAAGTATACAAAACAGAAATTAAAGAATTAGAAAATCCAGACATTGCAGCGAACACGCCTGATAGCTGGTATTACAGTAAGAAAATGCTTTATGCACATCTCAATGATTTAGCTGGGGAGTTAGGTTATCCGTATGTGCTAGATGGCATGATTATGGACGACTTAGACGATTTCCGCCCAGGAATGAGAGCAAGAACAGAGGCAGGGGCACGTAGCGTTCTTCAAGAAGTCGGACTATTTAAGCATGAAGTGCGAGAACTTGCAAGTCAACTAGGACTCCCAGTTTGGGATAAACCTGCATCTTGCAGCCTTGCATCAAGAATTCCTTACGGTATTGAGCTTGATAAGCATAAGATTGAACAAGTTGATCAGGCCGAAATCTTTTTAGCGAAACTTGGATTTGCTCAAGTACGTGTCCGTCATCATGGCAATGTTGCTCGTATTGAAGTAACGCCGGAAGAAATCACGGAATTAGTGAAGCATCGCGATCAAATCCAACTGAAGCTGACATCACTTGGCTTTGCCTATGTTTCATTGGATTTACGTGGTTACCGCACAGGAAGCATGAACGAAGAGTTATCTGAAGAAGTGTTAGAATCAAAATTAGCACAATAATTTTTTGGAAATATCAAATATGCCCTGCTACTTAATTGTAGTGGGGTATATTTGTGTATTAAGTCACAACTGATAATTATCCATTTGCTGGGAAAAGTAGGTAAACACAGGCTTAAAAACTACCTTTTTCACTTGACACATCTTATTCGATTATCTTGTTCCGGATAGTTGCCTGTCGCGTACCTAGACATCAAAACAGCACGGTTATTGTATAGAAGTCGTTCAATCTAAAGCGAAACCAAATGTGATTGAACATAGAGTTCCTACTATTGGATCATGTTATTTTTTAGTTAATCAACAGACCTGTATCAAGTCAGTAATTGGACACCGGGTAATAAAAAACTTGAAAAGTAGAGCGTTTACATATAATCTAACTATAGATAAATAATTAATTTGTCGGATAAACAAAATAATTGGTTGACGAAAAATTCGGTTTTAATCAAAAGTAAGGGAGTAGATGAATTATGAGTAAGGATGGAATGACATATGCGCCAAAAGGTAAGCCAAATCCAGTTGTAAAAGAGGGAGAATTTGCGATTGCAGTTGCTGCACTTGATCATGGCCATATTTATGGGATGTGTAATGGTCTAGTGGAGGCGGGTGCCACATTGAAATATGTGTTTGATCCAGATAAGAAAAAAGTGGCGGACTTCGTTGAAAAATATCCCGACGTCCACGTAGCAGATTCACTCGAACAAATTTTAACTGATGAATCGATTAAATTAGTAGCAGCTGCCGCAATCCCATCTAAGCGTAGTGCGCTTGGTAATCAGGTAATGGAAGCAGGAAAAGATTATTTCACTGATAAAACGCCATTTACAACGATGTCGCAGTTAGAAGAAACGAAGAAGGTTGTCGAACGAACTGGACAAAAGTATATGGTCTATTTCAGTGAACGTCTCCATGTTGAAGGAGCCGTATTCGCTGGCGATTTGATTAAAGAAGGGGCAATTGGACGCGTGCTTCAAGTAACAGGTTTTGGTCCACATCGCCTAAATGCACCTAGTAGACCGGATTGGTTCTTTAATAAGGAACAATACGGTGGAATTCTATGCGATATTGGGAGCCATCAAATTGAACAGTTCTTATATTACGCAGATTGTAAGGATGCTAAAATTTTGCATAGTAAAGTAGCAAACTATAATAACCCTGAATATCCGGAGTTAGAAGATTATGGTGATACTACATTAGTTGGCGATAATGGCGCAACACAATATTTCAAAGTGGACTGGTTTACACCCGATGGTTTAAGTACATGGGGAGATGGACGTACGTTCATTACGGGAACAGAAGGAACAATTGAAATCCGTAAATACGTCGATGTGGCAAGAGAAGAAACAGGAGATCATCTATTCTTGGTGAATAAAGAGGGCGAGAAACATTACAAGCTATCAGGTGAAGTAGGATTTCCTTTCTTTGGTGAACTGATTTTAGATTGTATTCATCGTACAGAAAAAGCGATGACACAGGCGCATGCATTTAAAGCAGCTGAACTATGCTTACTCGCACAAGAACAAGCGATAGTCGTATCTAAGTGAACTATAAAACTGGCCACATCTCAATATTATTGAGGTGTGGCCAGTTTTTTTCTGGAATAGAATGTGCTGATTTTCGGTTGAAATGGAGGATTTTAAACTACAAAACATCAAATTTAACCTTCAGAAGTATCTCAATAAGGTAAAGATTTTGTCATTTAGGTAAAGATAGTACATTGTTGAAAGCGATTACACTCCATATAATTAACCTAACATAAAGAAGCTGAGGTGAACGATATGCAAAGTGTATCAAATGCGCAGTCGAATAAAATACGCAAAAAATCCAAAAGGCGTAATAAAACTCCCTTTGGTGGCTGGAAAGAGAATGTTGCAGGTTATTTATTTATTGCACCAATGTTTATCGGAACATCTGTATTAGTTCTATTTCCGATCATCTCCTCACTAGTATTAAGTTTTACAAACTGGAATTTTGTATCTGGTTTTGAGGGGGCTAGTTTTGTCGGGATAGAAAACTTTAAGAAATTATTTACAACCAACTTGTTTCATAAGGCGTTAATCAACAACTTTATTTTGTTACTTGCGGTACCAGTAACCCTCATCATTTCATTAGCTTTAGCGGTCATTATTAATAAGCATGTTTATTTAAAAGATATGTTTAAAGTAATTTACTTCATGCCTTTTATTTCTAGTGTCGTTGCAGTGGCAGTCGTATTCCAAGTACTATTTCATCCATCCAAAGGGCCGATTAACCAATTACTCATGTCATTAGGTGTTGAAAATCCTCCAGGGTGGATTGCAGATATTTCATTTTCGTTACCTTCTGTTATGCTCATCATGATCTGGACAGGAATTGGCTTTAACTTAATCATTTATTTAGCTGGGCTACAAAATATTCCGAAAGAATTGTATGAAGCAGCACAGATGGACGGAGCATCATCTTGGTATCAATTTACTAAAATAACAGTTCCGTTAGTATCACCAACAACCTTCTTATTATTAATTACAGGTGTTATTTCAAGCTTTAAAGTATTTGACTTAATTATTGTATTAACAAATGGTGGACCTGCGAATTCAACGCTAACGCCAGTCGTCTATCTTTACCAACAAGCGTTCCTTGAGTTGAAAACAGGCTATGCATCAGCAATCTCGCTTGTATTGTTTATCCTAATACTAATTATCACATATATTCAATTTATCGTTCAGAAGAAATGGGTAAACTATTAATTTAAAGGGGGGCAGTATGATGACAACGACTAAAGGAATAGACATAAAAAAATTAATCATGACAATTATCATGGCAATCATCGGTATTATCTTTTTAATGCCATTCATCTGGATGATTTCTGCATCTTTTAAAGTGGAAACTGATGTTCTGACTTATCCTATTCAGTGGATTCCAGAAACGTGGAATGCCGTTGAGAACTATAAGGGAGTTTGGACAGGAACGATGCCGTTCTTGTTACTCTATTGGAACTCGATCAAGGTAACGGTGTTAACAACAATCACTTCAGTTACCGTGTCATCTTTAGCGGCATATGGCTTTGCAAAAATTAATTTTAGAGGTTCAAACTTCTTGTTCCTAATTATATTGGCTACATTTATGATTCCGCCACAAACATTACTGGTAACACAGTTTTTGTTATTTAGATGGTTAGGACTCTACGATACACATATGGGTCTGATTCTCCTAAATAGTTTCAGTGTATTCGGTACATTTATGTTGCGACAGTTTTATCTAGGCATTAGTAATGAACTCATTGAATCCGCAAGAATGGATGGGGCAGGGCATTTCCGTATTTTCGCATCGATTGCGTTACCGCTTGTCCGACCGGCAATTGCAACTTATGCCATTTTACGTTTTATTTGGACATGGAATGATTTCCAAAATCCATTAATTTTTTTGAGAACAAAAGAACTCTATACGATACAACTCGGGGTGCAGAGCTTTGCGGATCAGCATGGCAGCATTTACTCCTTGATGATGGCAGCATCTGTATCTGCGATTATCCCGTTATTAATCATTTTTATCATCGGGCAGAAACATGTTATTGAAGGCATTCAGCTCGGTGGCGTAAAAGGATAAGACACAGTTATCAAACCTTGCGGTAATAATGGAGGTTTCATATAATAAACGAACTATAGAGGGGGAAATTGTTTTGAAGAAAAAATGGAGTCTTGGATGGATCGTTACACTTATTGCAATGCTTGTTTTGTCGGCATGCTCAGGGGGAGATGACGCTAGTAAGTCAGGAGAAAAAGCTGGCGATGACACTAGTAAGTCAGGTGAAGAAATCACATTGAAATTTGTTCACTGGGTTAATGAAGATGTAGGAAAATGGCAGCCTGTGATTGATAAATATGAGGCTGCAAATCCAGGAGTCAAAATTGAATCGATTCCACTAGTCGATAACATGGCTGCTTTAGATTACTTTAAACAATTAGATTTGATGGCATCAGCAGGCGAAAAGCTTGATATTATCATGTTTAATAATCCAAATGAACTCGTAAAAAGAATCGATGCTGGCTTAGTTGCACCGATTGATGAATTTTTGGATGGAGAAGGTATTGATATTAATGAGGTTTATAACAACAGTTATGGCCCAGTAGATGGCAATTATTATGGCTTACCAATGAAAAATATTACTGGTCTGATTATGATGAACAAAAGTCATTTAGATGAAGCGGGTTTAGAAATCCCGACAGAATGGACATGGGATGACTACCGTGACTATGCTAAGAAAATGACGACTGATCAACATTATGGCTCTTATTTACACACATGGCATGAGATATATTCAGGTTTGAAATTAGCAAGTAAGCCAGAAGAAACATTACTTCTAAAAGAAGATGGCACATCGAATGCAGAAGATCCAATGCTACGGGAATCACTGGAACTTCGTTATCAAATGGAGCAAGAGGATAAATCATCTGTTCCCTATTTTGAAACATTTTCACAGAAATTAGATTACCGTCAGCAAATATTCTCACAAGAAGCAAGTATGATCCCGACTTTTAGTTTCATGATTACCGAGTGGGGACAATACACTCCAGACTTTGAAATTGCCTGGGCACCATGGCCTCAAAATGAAAAAGGAACAAATTTTTCAGGTATGTCAGGAGATTTACTCACTGTTTCCAAGACTTCAGATCATAAACAAGAAGCCTATGACTTTATGCGTTGGATGTCAACAGAAGGAATCGTGGAACAAGGTGTATGGACACCTTCATGGAAAGAGGCTGACTTAGACACAGTGCTCGATACTTTAGTAAGTGGAACTTCAAATCCAGATGCGATTCATATGGAATCCCTGAAACATGCACTGACTTCTGTTCAACCAAATAAAACATTTGCCCCAGCACCGTATATTACGGAAGTAAACACAGAATTTGGCGCGGAAGCTGAGATGTATCTGTTAGGTGAACAAGATCTAGATAAGACGATGGAGAATGTTAAGAAGAGGATTCAAGCGGTCGTTGATGCTAACCAATAATAGAATATGATGAATAGAGGGGGGACAATACAGTTCTCTCTCTATTTTTGTGCGCACAGTATGAGCGTAATCCACAGGGAGAAGTCCTGGACTTCGAGGATAGAACTATATAAGAGAAGTGATTTCCTAACGACTTAGATTTAGTTTATAAAGAGGCTGATTTTTCATTTGTGAAATGCACCAAAAAAATAATTAGGGAAATTAAAGTATTAGGAATATTCAAACTAGGTAAAGATTTTTTCAATTAAGTAAAAATAGTACATTGTTGAAAGCGGTTACACTCCATATAATTAACCTAACATAAGAAACTAAGGCGAACGATCTATCGGAGAATTACGGAGTCATAGGATAAAATGCTGATATTAAACCTTTTTTGAATATAAAAGGTTTCATATACAAATCAAACAACAGAGGGGGAATTGTATTGAAGAAAAAACGGGGTCTAATATGGATAGTTACACTTATTGCGATGCTTGTATTATCGGCATGCGCAGGTGACAAGGGAAGTGAAGGCACTAGTGAGCCGGGAGAAAAAGCTGGTGATGATGCTAGTAAGTCAGGTGAAGAAATCACTTTAAAATTTGTGCACTGGATTAATGAAGGTGTAGGAAAATGGCAGCCTGTGATTGATAAATATGAGGCTGAACATCCAGGTATCAAGATTGAATCGATACCATTAGTCGATAATATGACTGCTCTAGATTATTTTAAACAATTAGATTTGATGGCATCTGCAGGAGAAAAGCTTGATATTATTATGTTTAATAATCCAAATGATCTCGCAAAAAGAATTGACGCTGGCTTAGTTGCACCGATTGATGAATTTTTGGATGCAGAAGGTATTGACATTAATGAGGTTTATAACAACAGTTATGGACCAGTAGATGGCAATTATTATGGTTTACCAATGAAAAACGTTTCTGGCCTTGTTATGATGAATAAAGGTCATTTAGATGAAGCAGGTTTAGAAATCCCAACAGAATGGACATGGGATGACTATCGTGACTATGCAAAAGCATTGACGACTGATCAACATTATGGCTCTTATTTACACACATGGCACGAGACATATTCAGCATTGAAATTAGTCAGTAAATCAGAAGAAACGTTACTTCTAAAAGAAGATGGTTCATCGAATGCGGAGGATCCACTGCTACGGGAATCACTGGAACTTCGTTATCAACTAGAACAAGTAGACAAATCATCCGTTCCATACTTTGAAACATTCTCACAAAAATTAAATTACCGTCAGCAATTTTTCTCACAAGAAGCAAGTATGATTCCGACTTTTAGTTTCATGATTACGGAGTGGGGCGAATTCGCACCAGACTTTGAAATTGTATGGGCGCCATGGCCACAAAATGAAAAAGGAGAAAACTTCACAGTTATGTCAGGTGATTTACTAAGTGTTTCCAAGACTTCTGACCATAAACAAGAAGCCTATGACTTTATGCGTTGGATGTCAACGGAAGGGATTGTGGAACAAGGTGTGTGGACACCTTCTTGGAAAGAGGCTGATTTAGACACTGTGCTAGATACTTTGGTAAGTGGAACTTCAAATCCAGAAGCCATCGATTTACCATCATTGAAACATTCGTTGACTTCTCTTCAACCGAATAAAGCATTTGCCCCAGCACCGTATATTACGGAAGTAAACACAGAATTTGGTGCGGAGGCTGAGATGTATCTACTAGGAGAACAAGATCTAGATAAAACGATGGACAATGTCAAGAAAAGGATTCAAGCGGTCGTTGATGCCAATCAATAAATAGAATATGATGAATGGAGAGGGGACCATACAGTTCCCTCTCTATTTTTACCTTTGTGAAGGGAGGTTGTAATAATAGTGAGGAGAATAGTGGGAAAATTAAATGAAATGACATTACGTAGTCGATTATTAGTAGCAATTTTTCTTTGTATTTTATTACCATGGGTGAGCACTTATATTGTTTCCAACTATTTTACGAAAGATGTTTTAGAAGTACGTGCAGTTAAGCAATCGAAGGATACGTTAAGCATGATAGAAATGAGTATGAAAAGAATTCTCGATGATGCGATGTATACATCGAACTTTATTCAATTCGATACAAATTTTAACCGTCTATTAAAATCTAATCAGTCGTTCGATTCGAATTCACCGGAATCTATCAACATTGCAAACAGGTTACATTATTTGCAGGTTTCAAAGAGGTTGACAGACATTACTGACATGTTTTCTTATACATATGTGACGATTCTTTTTGAAAATGGTTTGTACTATACGAATTATCCAATCTCTGAAAATAACCCATTAACATTTCGGGATAAGCCGTGGTTTTCTGAACTAAAAGATTTGCAGTTTTATCAGACGAATTGGATTGGCGTGCATCCAACCTATATTCAGTCAGAAAAGGAATCGGACCCCTATTTAATCAGTATGGCTAGAACAATTAAAGGATCGAATCACTCGAATATCTATCTCATTATAAGCATTGAAGAAAAAGAAGTTCGAGAGTTTTTCAATAATTTTCAAAATGACACGGAAGCAGTGTTCTTTTTGACTGATAATAAGGGTAAGATTTATTCCAGCCTTGACACTGAGAAAATTGGTAGTCATTTGTCCTATGACATCACGAGTAAAGAGCACCAGATTGTCGAATACAATGATGAGGATCATTTACTCGTTTCTTATCCTGTCTCTTATGCAAACTGGCGATTAGTAAGCTTAGTTCCCTATAAAGAAACAATCGGTACGATTAATACGGTGACAAGAACAACTATCCTTATTCAAGGAGCATTGTTACTATTGTTTTTGTTTGCATTAATTATTCTAATTCGGGAAATAACGAAACCTGTAACGAAATTAAGTTTCGTTACTAAATCGGTTGAACAGGGAAATTTGGATGTTCGAGCAAATGTGTCCGGAAATAGTGATGTGGCGAAATTAGCCCATTCCTTCGATCATATGCTCGATCGGATTGAAGAGATGATTGAGCAAGTAAAGGAGCGGGAGGAAGAAAAGCGTATGGCAGAACTTGAAATGCTGCAAGCGCAAATCAATCCCCACTTTCTTTTCAATGTACTAAATTCGATTCGTTTAAAAATTCGTTTAAGTGGTGATAAGGACAGTGCGCAATTGATTTATTCTTTGTCCGCATTACTGCGAATGACGATTAATCGCAACAATGCATTTATCCCGTTAAGTGAAGAACTAACCATAGTAAGACATTATCTGCAGCTCATGAATTTCAGACATCAGGATGATATTCAATTAGAAGCCTTTATGTCGAAAAAGGTTGAAGAAATCAAAATTCCTAGATTTTTCTTACAACCAATCGTTGAAAATGCATTCATACATGGATATAATCATGGCAATGGCACCATCATTATCATGGCGACTCTAAAAGATAATAATCGCTTACAGTTGCAAGTGACCGATGATGGAAGTGGCATGGATGAAATGACATTAGAGTCTTTAAAAAGAGAAGTTTTTGCTCCGAAAAATGAAACAAAAACAAAAAACACTCGCTCCTTTAATGGCATTGGTGTACAAAATGTATTCCAAAGAATGCAAATGATTTACGGTGATGATTTCAAGCTGGAGATTGAAAGTATAGAAGGCGTTGGAACCACCTTTACCTTTAATATCCCGATTGAGAAGGAGTGATAAGCGATGTACCAAGTAGTTTTGCTCGATGATGACGTATTAGTAACAGAGTTTATGGAAAAAATAATTCCGTGGCAGCAATACGGATTTCATGTGGCAGCAACTTTTAATGATAGTTTACAAGCGTATGAGCATTTAAAAGAAAATAAATGTGACGTCCTTATTACAGATATCGGAATGCCAAGATTAAACGGTATAGAGCTCATTACCAAACTGAAGGAAGAGGAAATTAGCTCATATAATATTATTTTGTCCTGTCATGATGAATTTCATTTTGCACAAAAAGCATTAAAACTAGAAGTATTTGATTATATTCTAAAAGAATCGATAGAGGAAGACAAAGTCGTTGAGTTACTCGAAAGACTAAAAATAGCGATGGATCATGAATTTCAAGCAAAGCATCGTCATGTGAAAATCACAAATTTTTTAAAACAAAATAATATGTCATTAAAAACAACGTTTATTGAAAAATTGATGGAAGATCAATATATTGCAGATGATAATTGGTGGAGTGAGCAAGAGGATTTATTGGACATGGACTTTTCTTATGAGCGATACACGGTCGTGCTTTGCTTTGTAGACCAGTATCAGGACGCAATTGATCGTTATGGAAAAGAAGTATTACTTCAATTTAGTTTTAATAATGTGATTGAAGAAGTGTTAGCAGAGCTTCATAAAGGTGTCCAGGTGTTCTTTTTAGATGGGAAATTCCTTCTCCTGTTCCCGTTGATGAATACAAAACAATTGGAAATGCAGCATCTTGTAGAACGTGCTGTAAGAGAAATGCAAAGTAAAATGAGCATGTTTTTAAAAATTAGTGTTACCTCTGTTATTGGGGGAGAAAATCAGTTGCGCCAAGGGTTAGTCGAATCGATGAAGTTGTTGCTAAATAATAAAGGACAGCGTTTTTATTACCCACACGGAACGATTCAATACTTCCAACCGATTGTATATACAAAAGAGTCGATCTTCCAAGATTATATCGATGTCCTACAAGAATTAAGGCATATGATTATGAATAATGAGGAGGTGCGAGTTAAGGAATACATTCAGAACTATATTGCAAGAATAAAAACAGAACATTTTGCGCCAGCGGCAGTGAAAGATTGGGCAATTAAACTCGTTCTAGATATTAAAATGTTTTTAAACACACAGGTTTATAATGAAGAAGAAAATTTTATGACGATGACAGACCAGCTTGTGCAAAATGTGGAGACCTTTGAACATTTACAATCATTGGTGACAGATATATTGATAAAATTAATGGATCGTGTTGAGCAAATTGACGCAACACCTAAAAATGAATACATTCTTCAGGCACAAATATACATTCGAAACCATTTAAATGAAAAAATATCTTTAAAAGATGTTGCAGACCTTCTTCATTTGAATGCTAGCTACTTTAGTCGGCTGTTTAAGAAGGAGACGGGCGAAAGTTTTGTTGAATTTGTGACACGAATTAAAATGGAGAAGGCGAAAGAGTTGTTGGATAATTCAACTAGATCTGTTGAGCAGATTGCGATAGAGGTCGGTTTTGATAGTAAAGGGTATTTTTTGAAAACATTTAAACAGCAATTTGGAATGTCTCCGAAATCTTATAAATATAAAGAGACTGTAAAGTAAAAGAGGAATGCGGTTAATTGTTTTACAAATCAGACAATGCAGTGCGAATAGGAAGAATTTACTTTCTGGTGAGAGTGAATTCTTCCTATTGCTACTGTATAAGGAGATTATGTCTAGTAGTGTAAAGAATTAAGCAGTTTTTTCTTGCGTTTCTAAACTCGCTTGTTTACGCTCGATTTTCCGATAAGTAAATGAAGTTGAGGAAAGGATAACGAGTCCAAGCAGGCTGCCGCTGAAAAAGAAACCTAGTCCAGATAAAGTGGTAACTGCATAATAGACAATTGCAAAACCAAAAATAATAAACAGACTTGATAGAGGATTGTATACCATTATCAATAATGAGTTTTTGATGTGTGTCTTTAAAGTTTGTTCGAATTCGACATAGGATGCGAGCAAATAACAAATTGCCAGCAAGTAAATGCAACTCAATACAATGGTTGGATAATAGAGCATTTCTGATAGCTGACTATCCATCGATTGTAAAAAGTTAATATTTGCGAAGAGAACAAGGCCGATGACTACAATAAGAGCCCCTAGCTTATTACTAGCAAAAAATTCTGCTTTGTAATATTTCCAAAATGTTTTAAATACTGGCGGATCATTCTTTTGTAAAAACTGCCTGAGTGTTGCAAGCATGGCGATTGTTGCAGGAAAAAAACCAAAAACAACCAATCCCATTAGACTAAACAGAATCCATAATATGTTGATGTAGGCCAGTCTTGCGAACCAATTACAAAGTGAAAGTATCCCACCAGTGAATCCACCTAATTGCATGATCATTCCTCCTATGTTTCGTTTTAGCTAGTATACGGCAAGGGTATCGTCAAAATGTAACGTTATAGCTAAGTCATACGAAGTCTTCTGTCTGAAATATAGCATGATTCTGGAAAAAATACTGCTGTTTATTAGAGATAGTAAAAATAATACCGTTTAAGTAAATATCGTACATGATGAATATAAAAGCTGACGCATTTCAATTAATTTGAAGGATGGGCGGTTTGATTTTGCCCGTTAAGAAATCACTGAACTTCGGAAAAGATAATCAACTATGTTGTTTTAGTCCTTGATATGCAATTTAAATCCTGTTAATCTGTTCTGAATTCAACTAAGATTAAAAATGTAAGCACTTTCAAGTTCGATTGTTTAGTTAATAGGGTTTTATCCCTTTTTTAAAGATAATTTCACTGTCAACAACCAAAAAAATTATGCGAGGAGAATTGATTATGAAAAAGGTAAGATTAGGTATTATTGGGTTAGGTCAACAAGGTGGTACTTACGCTGGTTTCATTTCAGAGGGGAAAGTAAAAGGTATAGAAATTGGTGCAATTTGCGACGTTGATCCAGAGAAAAAGGCATTAGCGGAAGAAAAATATCCAGGAGTTCCATTCTATGATAACTATATAGATATGTTGGAAAGCGGTGATGTCGATTCAATTATCACATGTGTACCACATAACCTACACCCTGAAATGGGGATTGAAGCACTTAAAAGAGATATCCATGCATTGTTAGAAAAGCCTGCTGGTGTTTATACGAAACAGGTTAGAGAATTGAATGAGTTTGCAGCTACTAAGCCAGAATTGACATTTAGTATTATGTTTAATCAAAGAGCAAATGAACTTTACCAAAAAGTAAAAGAAATTATTGATAGTGGTGAAATCGGTGCGATTCGCCGGACGAACTGGATTATCACAACATGGTGGAGACCACAAGGTTACTATGATGCCGGTTCTTGGAGAGCAACTTGGGAAGGTGAAGGCGGCGGTGTTCTTGTCAATCAGGCTCCCCATCAGCTGGACTTACTTCAATGGATCGCTGGTATGCCGAAGAAAGTTTACTCTAATGTAAAATACGGCTATCAAAGAAATATCGCAGTTGAAGACGAAGTGACGACAATTCTTGACTACGGTAATGGTGCAACAGGTGTATTTGTGACATGTACACATGACATTATGGGAACAGATCGATTCGAAATTTTAGGTGATAAAGGAAAAATCGTTGTGGATGATAGCAAGAAAGTAACGATTAAACGATTAAAAACACCTGAAGCTGAAATGAGCGCTTCCATGGATATGAGTGATGTTATGAAAATTTTTATGGGTGGAGACGTCTCTGATATATACAGTGAAGAAGTTTTAGAGTTTGAAAGTGTGTGGGGCGGACAACATATCGCTGTACTGGAAAACTTCGCAGCAAACGTACTAGATGGAACGCCATTGCTTGCTCCGGGTAGTGATGGGATTCACGGTGTAGCATTAGCGAACGCAATCCATCTATCAAGCTGGTTAGAAAAAGAAGTAGAACTACCGTTGGACGAAGAGTTATACCTAGCTGAGTTAAATAAAAAGATTGAACACGAAAAGCTTAATCCGATAAAAAAATAAATTGAATATAGGAACTTTTGATTACTAGAATCACAAGTTCCTATTTATAAAGGAGTAAGGCCAATGCTAAAAATAGCGGTTATTGGACTTGGTGATATTTCAAATATTCATATTCCGGTTATTCAAGAAAATCCAAATGTTGAATTAGTGGCAGTGTGCGATATCGATGAATCTCTAAAAAGTACTGTACCTGGAGTAAATTTTTATTCGAATTATCATACAATGCTCGAACACGAAACGTTGGATTGTGTCCATATTTGTTTACCACATGACCTTCATTATAGTGCAACAAAAGCTTGCGTTGAAAAGGGTGTTCATGTTTTTCAAGAAAAGCCATTAGCACGTAATGCTGAAGAGGGCATGGCTTTAGTTAAATTAGAAGAAGCACATCAAAATGTTAAAATCTGTGTATCCTTTCAAAATCGCTTTAATGAAACAGTTGAAAAACTGCAAGAGATGGTTAGCAGCGGTGAATATGGAAAGGTTATTGGTATAAAGGGATTGGTTACTTGGTTTAGACCGAAAGCCTATTATGACGATAAGCCTTGGCGTGGCACTATGGTGAGAGCCGGCGGTGGAGTCATGATTAACCAGGCAATCCATACCTTGGACTTGATGCAGCTGATTGGTGGAGAAATTAATACGATTAGGGGCTCAATTGACAATCTATTTGACTATGGCTATGACGTAGAGGATACTGCTACAGCTAATATTCAGTTTAAGAACGGTGCGACAGGATTGTTTTTTGCCACTGTAACAAATGCAACAAATTCTTCCGTTGAGTTTCAAGTTATTTTGGAAAAAGGGAAGCTAACTATTAAGGACAGTATATTGACAAAGGAAAACGAACAAGGTAAGAAAGTGGAAATAATAGAAGATACAAAACTTCCAGGTTCAAAGTTTTATTACGGCGCAAGCCATGCAAAACTGATTAATCATTTTTACACATGCATTGAAAATAACACAGATAATTATATCCACGTAAAGGATGCGCAAGCTTCCATGGAAATGATTGATGCAATACGTAAATCATCTGAAATAAGAGCGGAGGTACATCAATGAAAAAAGGTAAAATTGGCGTCCAAATGATGATGCTTAAAGATAAAGTTGCAGAGCTCGGGGCGTATGAAACAATGAAAAAGTTACATGAGCTAGGCTATGGAGCAGTCGAAGTGTCACAAATTCCAATGACAACAGAAAATGTAGCGGAGTTAAAAAGGGCAAGTGAAGATTTTAATATAGAAATTGCAGCCATTTCAGCTGGTTTAGATCCGATGTTACCGGGCGCACCAGGTGAAACATTGACGAATGATTTTGATAAAATTGTTAGCGATTGCAAAACACTAAATTGTAACTTTATTCGTATCGGTATGCTTCCACTTACTGTAATGGGTGATAAAGATAAGATTATGGAGTTTATTACAAGGGCGGAGGCAATGGCGGTAAGGCTTGCTGAGCAAGGAATCGAATTATATTACCATACACACCATATTGAATTCCAAAAATATGATGGCGAGTACTTACTGGATTTGATTAAACACAATACATCTACGCTTGGTTTTGAATTAGATGTTCACTGGATTCAAAGAGCTGGTGTAAACCCCGTGGAGTTTATTAAAGAATATGAAGGGCGCGTCGCTCTTTTACATTTGAAGGATTATCGTATCGGACAACTCGATATAAATGAAGATGATTTAAAAGACATGGGTAAATTCTTTGCTAAATTTACAAATTTGATTGAATTTGCGGAAGTCGGCGAAGGAAATTTGGATATACAGGCGATTATCGAAGCAGGACTTGCAAGTGGCGCACAGTACTTCTTAATTGAACAAGATGATACGTATGGACGTGATCCATTTGACTGTTTGAAAACATCAGCAGATAATTTGAGGGAGCTAGGTTATTCAGACTGGTTCTAAATTTAACTTGATACAGAAAAATCCCTGTACTATGTGGTAATCACAGCTTCATGAATAGACAGACTGATAAAACAGGCTTTCTATTCATGAAGAGGGATAGTGCAGTAATAGGTTCTTTGAACCGTGATTGGAAGCGCATTCAACATATGGGAGGAAATTTCCGAAGCATTTGAAAATAGTCCCATACTGGTATTTACTTCTTAGAGAATTTGCTAATTCCAATTTTTAAAGCAATGGAGGAAAAAATGATGAAACAAGCTACACAATCAAATAAGACTGCTATAAATTCCGAATTTAGAAAATTTGGAATGAGAGATAAAATGGGTTATATGTTTGGTGATTTCGGTAATGACTTCTTCTTTATTCTAGTTGCATCATTCCTAATGATTTATTATACGGATATTTTGCACATACACCCAGCAACTGTAGGGGTATTGTTTTTAATTGCAAGATTATGGGATGCGGTTGCAGATGTAACTTGGGGACGTTTTATAGATACTAGGAATGCTGGGAAAGCAGGGAAATTTAAACCGTGGATTTTCAGAATGTCTTTCCCACTCGTTATTTCTGGTATTTTAATGTTCGTGTATATCCCAGGTATGACTAATGGATTTTATCTGGCTTATGCTTTTGTCACATACATTTTATGGGGAACTTTATATAGTACAGTCAATATTCCTTATGGTTCTATGGCTTCCGTCATCACGACTGATCCTGTAGAACGGACAACGTTATCTACGTATAGAACTTTGGGTGCTAATTTAGCAGGTTTAATCATTAATGTAGCTGGTCCATTGATTTTGTTTGTAGATAATGAAGCGGACGCAAATCGATTTCTATTAGGAGCAATCATTTTTGGTGTCCTCTCTATCTCTTGTTATATGGCCTGTTATAAAATGACGACTGAACGTATTATTGCGCCAGTAAGGGTAAAAGAAAAAGGGAATTTTGGTAAGACTGTAAAAGGTCTTGTGAAAAATAAACCATTAATTTGGATCCTAATTATTTCACTTATGTTTATGATTTGTTTTATGCTTATCGGTGCAGTGAATGTCTTCTTGTTTAAAGAGTATTTTAGTAACGCAAAAGCATTAAGCATGGTAGGGTTTCTACAAACAGGTACTGTATTTGTCGCCATGCCGATGGTGCGCTTTCTAGTTAATAAGTTTGGTAAGAAAGAGGTTGCTGCAGCGGGAGCGTTACTTTCAGCAGTTATCTATGCGTTGTTATATTTCTTGCCAAACTTGTCAACTTCTCAATTCATTAGCTTATTGACGGTTGCGATGTTCGGCTATGCATTCTTCAACTTAGTCATTTGGGCATTTGTAACAGATGTGATTGATTATCATGAATATTTAACAGGTTTACGAGAAGATGGAACCGTATATTCGATCTATTCATTTGCCCGTAAAGTGGGTCAAGCGATCGCAGGTGGCCTCGGTGGTTTCGCCATCGCAGCAGTGGGCTATAATTCAAGTTTAGATGTGCAAACGCAAGATACACTAAATGGGATTCACATGCTAGCGACTTTGGTGCCAGCGATTACATTTACGCTAATGTTCTTAATGTTAGTATTTTTCTATCCGTTGAACAAGAAACGTACGAATCAGCTTGCTATTGATCTAGCTGAACAAAGAATATCGAATAAATTAGATATGCTATATCAAAAAAATAGTGAAAAAAGAAATGACTAACATCGTTTTTTATTAAAATACCAGCCTCCATTTTATATGGGGCTGGTATTTTTTATATGATTCTAAACTGGGATGGCGTATGTCCTGTTTCCTGCTTAAAGACTCTTGCAAAATAGGAAGAATCTTCGTAACCGACTCTCCAAGCAATTTCTTCGATAGGCAAGTTTTCATTTTTGAGCAAGTGTTTTGCCTCATGCATCCTAATTTGCTGCTGATAGGCCGTAATTGTTAAATTTGTTTCTTGTTTAAATTTTCGTGAAAGATGACTTGGGTGCGTAAAGTTAAGGGATGCTAATTCGTTAATATCGATTCGTTTATTATAATAAGTCATAATATAGGCAATAACTTCTTGTATGATTTTTGAGTAATGTACGAATGAATTTGAGATTACTAATTCACAGTATTCTTCAATCATTTCATTTTGTAATTGTCGTAATTCTACTAATCGGGTTTTATTTTCGATTTGAACTGCAAACTTTTCGGATGTTCTGTGAATTAGAATAGGTGGGACCTTCTTTTTCACGGCAACTGTCCGTAATAAAGTGTTAATAACAATGACCAAGTTTTTAAGTCTGCGTAAAGGTTGATTGGGAAAGCGTTCAGAAAAGGAAAATAACAAGTTATCAGGGCCAAACAACTCAAGAGCTTTAGCCTTATCGCCTTGTTCAACTGCATGTAAAAAATCTGCTTCTATTTTATATCTCAAATCGACGACTTTACCAACATCCTCAATGATATTATATTGCTGATTTGAATTATTAGTTTCAGCATGTTCTTTGTTTTGTTCAATTTGTTTTGGGAGTACATCGTTCTCTACAATCACATTGAAAAGTTGGAGTAGGCTAGAAAAACTTAATGCTTTTTCCATTCCTACTAGTTGAACTTGATTACAGAAAATAGTTAAATCTTCGCTGTCGTCATGATTCAGTTGGTATGTTTTCGTTAAATGATGCAGATTAGGTGTTAACTGAAGATAGGGACCAATAATGATGTTGTAATCCGATTCAAGTGAAAAAGAATAGCCTATGTAATGCAGGCCCCAATGATTTGTGAAAATATACAATTGATCATTTTGTGTCATTTTTTTATAAAAATTGAATATATCTTCGTCCTTAGACCCAGGCATGAAAACGGGTATAGAAATCGTTTCATGATGAAAAATAAACTCTCCGTTTTGATCTAAGATATATGTATTTAAATTTGTAAGATGATGTATTTTAAAAGCTGCTGAAAAAATGTCTAGTTGATTCATTTTAAATCTCTCCTAGCTACAAAATCATACTATAATCCATTCTAAGATTTAATTATAGTACGATTTTGAAAACTGTACCAATCTAAACGAAAAGTATGAATCAGACTGACATAAAAGAAATGATTATTGACGAAAATTCTGTTAAATGATATTCTATAATTAGTTATTAGTTTGGTCATTAAACAAATTAAAAGTTGGAAGGGCTTTCATCCAACAGAAGTGAAATATTCGAGAAGTGAAATTCAACCAATCACATTTTTTATCATAATAAATAGGAGTGATTTGAATGGATATTATTCAACAATTGTTAAAAGATATTCCATTGCCAAAGATGGTTAAAGTTCGACAAACTTTTAATGATGAACAATTGGATAATGCTGGTGAAGAATTACAAGCATTGTTAGAGGAAGAGCGAATTCGACAAACTGTTAAACCTGGAATGGAAATAGCTGTAGCCGTTGGAAGCAGGGGTGTCGACCAAATTGTTGAGATTACAGCACGCACGGTGAAATTTTTGCAGGGGCTTGGTGCGAAGCCGTTTATCGTACCAAGTATGGGAAGTCATGGTGGCGCATCTGCGGAAGGACAAACTGCTGTTTTGGCACATTTGGGTGTCACAGAAGAAACTGTTCATGCAGAAATTCGCTCTTCAATGGAAGTCGTTGAGATTGGCAAATTACCGAATGGTTTACCTGTTTACATCGACAAACTTGCTTCACAAGCTGATGGAATTGTCGTTATTAATCGCATCAAACCGCATACAGCATTCAGAGGAACAGTTGAAAGTGGCATTATGAAAATGATTGCGATTGGGTTAGGAAAACAAAAAGGTGCTGAAGCCTGCCACCAATTAGGGTTTGAGCATATGGGGAAACATATTATCGAGATGTCTACTATGATTCTTGAGAAAATGCCTGTGCTTTTTGGCGTTGGAACCATTGAAAATGCTTTTGATAAAGTTGCAAAAGTTGAAGTGTTGTTACCACATGAGATTGAAGAAAAAGAAACAGAATTACAAAAACTAGCTAAAAAGTTATTACCGAAAATTGATTTTGCCAATATTGATGTCCTTGTCATCGATGAAATCGGTAAAAATATTAGTGGAGATGGCATGGATCCAAATATTACGGGACGTTATCCAACACCGTATGCGCACGGTGGACCTGTCGTCAATAAGATGGTCGTGCTAGATTTGACGCATGAAACAGAAGGAAATGCGAACGGAGTAGGGACGGCTGACTTTACGACACGTCGTTTAATTGACAAAACGGACTGGGCAGCTACTTATGCGAACGGGCTTACTTCTACAGTTGTTGCACCAACAAAGGCCGCAACAACATTGGAGAATGATCTTCAAGCGTTAAAAGCAGCTATTAAAACATGTAATATTTTAGACTTTACAAAAGTTAAAATGGTTCGCATTAAGAATACATTAGAACTAAGTGAAATTGAAGTATCAGAAGCATTGTTGACTGAAGTAGAAAACAATGACTATTTAACACCAATAACAGACTTATATGAACTAAAGTTTGATGAAAATGGAAATCTGGTCTAAAACATCTAGGAGGAATATTAATGAAAAACTTATTTGATTTAACGGGAAAAACAGCAGTTGCTGTAGGTGGAAATGGTGTACTTGGATCAGCAATGGCTAATGGATTAGCAGATCAAGGCGCACAAGTAGCAATTGTTGGCCGTAATCTAGAAACAGCTGAGAAAGTAGCACAGGAAATTGTAGAACGCGGCGGAGTTGCCAAAGCCTTTCAGGCAGATGTCGTTTCAAAAGAATCGTTAGAAAATGTTGCTAAGGAAATTGAGGCATGGTCAGGCGGCTGGGATATTTTATTGAATGCTCCTGGTACAAATAGCCCGACACCATTTTTCGACATTCCAGAAGAAGAATGGGATCATATTATGGATGTTAACCTAAAAGGAATTGTGTTAACAACGCAAGTATTTGCGAAGCGCATGATTGAACAAAAACGTACAGGAAGCATTATTAATATATCATCTGTGTCTTCCACAACGCCATTGTCAAAAGTATTTACATACTCTGTTTCAAAGGCGGGCATTAATAGTATGACACAGTTCTTAGCACGTGAATTTGCGCCTCATGGCATTCGCGTCAATGCGATTATTCCAGGATTCTTCCCGGCAGAACAAAATCGTAAAATTTTAAGTGAAGATCGAATTGCATCGATTATGGGTCATACTCCTATGAACCGATTCGGCGAACCAGAAGAATTGGGTGGAACGGTTGTTTGGCTTGCTTCTGATCGTGCATCAAGTTTTGTTACCGGGGCGCTTATTCGTGTGGATGGCGGATTTGGAAGTATGACGATCTAAGCGGTGTTATGAGATAAGTAGAAAAGCTTTGGAGGAGAATCCAAAGCTTTTTCTATATTAAATGACTTTTTTACATAGGAAGGAAGAGTAGGCATGTCGAGGGAACTTGTAATTGCACTTGATATTGGTACAACAAGTGCTAAAGCGGTAATTTTTGAATTGAACGGTAAATTAGTTGCTGAAGCGGAAAGAATGATTACATCTTACTATCCACATCCAGGCTGGGTTGAACAAGACCCGATAGAAATAGAACGATCATCAGTCGGGGCTATTAAGGATGTCATTAACAAGGCGAATATTAAATCAGAAGCACTTTTAACGCTTGGAATCTCTAGTGCCATGCATTCACTAATTTGCGTAGATGCGAATTATCAACCCTTATCACAAGCGATTATATGGGCGGATGGCAGAAGTAATTCGCAAGCGAAAGCATTAAAGATAACAAATGGTGATGAGATTTATGCTAAAACGGGGTTACCCAATCATCCGATGTCACCATTCAGTAAACTATTGTGGATGAAGGAAACTGCTTTTGAGTCTTATCAGCAAGCAACCTATTTTATGTCTGCAAAAGAATATATCATTCAAAAGTGGTTTGGCCGCAGACTCATTGACTATTCGATGGCATCTGCTACAGGCTTATTTAATATGAAGACATTCGATTGGGATGAACAAGCTTTGGCGCTTGCTGGGGTTGATCAAAAACAATTGTCCGAAATCGTTCCACCTACAGAAATACTTACAGGAATCGATACAGGCATTGCGGAAGAGATGGGAATTTCAAGTGATATGCCAATTGTCATTGGATCAGCAGATGGACAATTAGCCAATCTAGGGAGTGGAGCGATTTCCCCCGGGGAGGTAGCAATATCTGCAGGTACAAGCGGGGCCATTCGGCAAATGATTAATGGCTTTGAGGTCAGTGAACACCAAGAGACTTTTTGCTATGCATTTACGAAAGAACTATCCATTCTAGGTGGTCCAACTAATAATGGTGGAATCGCCTTGCAATGGTTGAAGGAACTAATTGATTATGAAGGATCCTTTGATGAATTAACTCTTGAAGCAGAACAAGTTGCTCCAGGTGCAGAAGGATTGATATTTCTTCCTTATATAAATGGAGAACGTGCCCCACTATGGAACCAAGAGGCGAAGGGTACTTTCTTTGGACTTTCAATTACACATAAAAAAGAACACTTAGTTCGTGCGGTATTGGAAGGGATTACGTATAATCTATATCATATTGGAAAAGCATTAGAACGCCAAGCAGGGGAGCCAGAGAAGATTTTTGTCAATGGTGGACTCGCTAGATCTCCATTATGGGTACAAATGTTGGCCGATGTCTTCGGTAAAGAAGTTTATCTTTCAGAAAGTCATCATAGTGCAGCATGGGGAGCAGCATGGACAGCATTAGTCGCTGTTGGAAAAGTAGATTCATTCGATGAGATTAAGCGCAATATACCAATAGAAGCAATTATTAAACCGAACGAATATAATCATCAGATATATGCCGAAGCTTTTAAGAAATATGCGAATATTTCTAGGGATTTAGCGAAGTACTTTTGACTTGATTCAGCAAATGTGTTTGTACTGAAAGCGGAGCGTCAGCTAAAGAAGTCCTCCACTTCTAGTAGGGAAGAAATTAAGTTCCATTTCTCCTTAGTGGTGGGATGAATGCCAGAAAAGCATTTCAATCAGAGGGAGCTCAAACTCCCTGCTGGTTCAAGTCAAGCCTCCGGCGGATGTTAGGGATTTTGAGGAGAGTTAATTGTGCTGTGCACAATTCAAAATCCCAACGCAATTACGCCGAGGCGCAATTGATAAAAATTTAAAGCAGAGTAAGGTGAGTGGGGTAGATGGAGGAAATATTGAAACAAGTTCAGCAAGGGACAATTAGTGTGGAACAGGCCAAGGAGCAATTAGCAACATACGAAAATTTAGGGTTTGCTAAAGTTGACCATCATCGGGAGAAGCGGCAAGGATTTCCAGAGACGATTTATGGCGAAGGGAAATCGACCGAGCAAATCATCGCGATTATTACAGCTATAAAAGCAAAAGGAAATGCTGTATTAGTCACGCGCATGTCAAAAGGGAAAGCAACGGAAATACTAGAACAACATACTGACCTTCAATACGATGAGCAATCACAAATCATTTATTCTGAGCGGAACATAAAATCAGAATTTAAATTGGGGTACATTGCAGTAGTATGTGCAGGCACGTCCGACTTACGCGTTGCGGAAGAAGCTGCGGTTACTGCTGAAGCATTCGGTTGTGAGGTCCGTCGATTTTATGATGTCGGTGTGGCTGGGATTCATCGCTTATTTGATAATATAGAAGAAATTCAGCAAGCGACCGTATCCATAGTTGTTGCTGGAATGGATGGTGCTCTCCCTAGTGTAGTCGGGGGACTCGTTTCACATCCTGTAATTGCTGTACCAACAAGTGTTGGTTATGGCGCAAGCTTTAATGGCATGGCTGCTCTTTTAACGATGTTGAATTCCTGCGCTTCCGGTATCAGTGTCGTCAATATTGATAATGGATTTGGCGGCGCATTCAGTGCAGTTTTAATTCACCGTTTAGCACAACAGAAGGAAGAAGGCTGATAATAATGGCTTCCAATCATCCTCCAAATCATGAGCATGTCGATCACGAAATGTTGAAAATGGAAGTAAATCTAGATGATATTTCAGGAGAAGTACTTGGCTATTTGATGGATTTACTCATTGAATCTGGAGCAAATGACGTTTACTATACATCTATTTATATGAAGAAAAACAGACCTGGAACACTTCTTCAATTGCTTTGCTCACAAGAAAACCTTGAGAAAATGAAGCATATATTATTTACAGAAACTACGACTTTAGGGATTCGCTATTACCCGATATCTGTGCATCGTCTTGAGAGAAGATTTCGGACCGTAAAAATCGAGTGGGGAACGGTTACGGTGAAGGATGGCATTTATGATGGGCAGGTCATTCAAAGCTCTCCAGAATTTGAAGAGTGTAAAAAAATTGCCGAACAGCATCACATCCCTTTGAAGAAAGTGTATGAACAGGTGTGGATGCAACTAAAGGAGTAATTAGAAGGTAGGGAAGTTGCTTGGTAGAATTATTTGTGATTTTAAAAGAAATTTTGCTACCTATTTTTGTTGTAATGGGTATCGGGTTTGTCATGCAAATGAAATTTGGTCTAAACTTACAAACATTAGCTAGGTTAAACATTTACTTTCTCGTACCGGGTTTCATCTTTGTTAAGTTACATAGTACACAAATCTCTGCAAGCCTATTCGGGAATATATTGCTTTTTTTCATACTCTACGTCGTGCTTCTTTATTGCGTATCCCATTTTGTAGGGAAAATAATCAAGCTAGAAAAAGGGGAAAAGACAACTTTTTCAAACAGTGTCATGTTTTTTAACTCGGGTAACTATGGTGTGCCTGTAAATGATTTAGTATTCAAAAGCGATCCATTAGCCATGTCAATTCAAGTGATTATGCTTACCTTGCAAAATATTTTCTTATTTTCATATGGCATTTTCTCTCTGCAAGCGGTGCAAATAGGAAAATTGAAGGCTGCACTTGGTTACTTCAAAATGCCAGTGCTCTATGCGATGTTGGCTGGGGTAGCCACAAATGTATTCAATATTACGGTACCCTCATTTATTTGGGTACCAGCTAACTATATTGCTGATGCTATGATTGCGCTCGCTTTATTTACGCTGGGTGCTCAAGTCGCTCAGATTAAATTTAAAGCAGGATTATCCTCAGTTTACTATAGTTTATTACTGCGGTTAGCAATAGGTCCAATGATTGCTTTGGGTATTATATTGGTATTTAAAGTAGATGGAATCGTAGCACAGGCTCTATTGATTGGATCGGCAATGCCTACGTCTGTAAACAGTGCAGTAATTGCACAAGAATATGATAATCATCCTGATCTAGCAGCACAAATCGTATTATTCTCTACGTTAATTAGTGCAATCACGGTTTCGATGGTCATTTATTTAGCAAGATATCTGTTTTAAATTTGATAGATAATTCGAATTGAGTAGCCCTCCTATAGTTGAATAATAGGAGGGCTATCGCGTCTTTTGATTAACCACTTACTTACAATTAAAATAGCAAGCAAGAACTAAAAACCGTCTTGTTTACTGGGCATTTCCGGTTTGCTTTCGGCAATAGATGGACGATAGAATAACCGCAGGATTCGTGTTGCCAGCAATGACTCCGTCATTACTGGCAACACCTTTCTCGATGATTCTATTGTGCATCATTGCCTGTTGTAAACCTCAAATGCTCAAATAAAAAGTGCAGGTACTTGGAAAGAAAAGAATAGATGCCATTGTTAAAGTATGTAAGTTCCCGAAGATACAATTTCGGGAACTATTGCATATTGAACAAAGTAGCTACTTCTTAATTTTGCGTAACTTTTATAAGAAAGCGATATGATTTAAAATAATAATAGGAAACATAATAGAGATAGTAGCAGCCGCCAAAATTGCATCTTTGGCGGCTTTTATAAAGTTAGAATTCCTCTATTCTTTTATTACCAAAAAGCATTGCTTTGTATAGTATTTCCTTTGGAGAGCGATGGATGGACGGATGCCATACGATTACCGAAAGAAATGATTGGGGATGTGACGCAGTCACATCCCCAATCATAAAAATAGCCTGGTTATTGTATAGTAGACGTTCATTCCAAAGAGTTCCAAAGAGATAAGATACACTACTAAGTCCCAACAGTCTAATTCAGTTAATTTTTAGTTAATCCACAGACGTGGAGGGCTATTTCCTATTTTAGGAATGAAGACTTGCCAAAAGTCACAATCCACTAGACAATAGATTGAGAGAATATTAAGTAAAGTTGGTGTAGCATGAAAAAATCAACAAAAATTATACTATTGCTTCTTGGTGGAACTTTTTTTGTGATTAGTTTTATCGGTATGAATGTTTATGGCTATAAAACCTTTTATATCGAGGAAAAGATTGTCCCATCGAATGATTACCGTTATCATTTTGCCTTAGTTTCTGAAGAGATTGATAATGAGTACTGGCGTCTAATTGAGCAGGGGGCAAGAGAGGCCGCTGCTAAGCATAACATTTACTTAGAATATGTTGGTCCGCTTAAGGCTGATAATGATCAACTACTCAAGTTAATAGATCGAATGGTTTCAGTGAAGGTGGACGGCATTATTACACAAGGTGTTGAAGGAAAAAGATTTGTGGACCTAGTTCGAAAAGGTGTGGAACGCGGAATTCCGATATTAACCGTAGATACTGATGTCAAAAGCAGTGCAAGAAAGGCTTATGTAGGCACAGACAATTTTTATGCAGGTCAGCTTGCGGGGGAAACAGTGATTAACAATACGACTGGTGAACAATATGTAGGCATTGTAACAGGGCGCTTTGACGCGATTAATCAGCAGGAGAGACTGGCAGGCTTTAAGGAAGCGACTAAAGCAACAGAACGTATTCATATTGTTGGAATGCACGAATCGAATATTACCCAAATTGGAGCAGCGCAGGCAACGTACTCCCTGTTAAAGAAATATCCCTCTATTACAGTTTTGGTAGGACTCAGTGCATTAGATGGCATTGGGATGGTAGAGGGGTTACAAGAAATTGCTCCAAATAAGGATATCTATATGACTGCTTTTGATATTTTGCCCGAAACACTAGAGTTGATTCGCAAAGGGAAAATCAATGCAACAATTGCCCAATATCCAAAGGAGATGGGCTATGAGGCTATAGAAGTAATGATTCAATTGCAACAGCATAGCTTATTGGAAAATGAAATTTTCACGAAAACAATCGTCGTAGAGAAAGAAAACTCCGATACATTTCTGCGGGAGGACGATAGATGAAAACCATTCGCGGTAAGTTATTCATATACTTTTTTGTTTTCGTCGTATTATTTCAGGTGACCGCCATCTCTATTTTTGTCAGTTCAAAAGAGCTCATTAATAACTATGACAGCAGCTTTCAACGATTTTTATTGCTCAATTCAATTTCTCAAAAGTCCAATGAATTGTATGCGTTTACTAAACGCTACGTCATAGAGCCTGAGGAAGAAAATGCCAAAGATTATTTTGCGAAAAAAAAGCAACTCACCACGGACAAAGAAAAGCTTTCGGAGGCATTCGATTATATCGAAAAGATCAAAGTAAAAAATTATATCAATTTAATCGATACATTTTTACATGAGAGTGAGCTAACCATCGGATTTGTATTGAAAGGGGATATTGAAAAGTATACAGCCCATCTGGAGGAAGCCCGTATTGCTGCCGGTTACATTCAAGAATCGGCTCTTGAGCTAATAGATGTTGAATTGACAGCCTATCAGTCTTTTTATTTAGATTTACAAGTACGGAATGGCAATTTTGTCACATTTATTTTCTTTTTATTTTTAATGACAATTGTGCTGGCTATCTTTTTTGCGCTATGGTTTGCAAACGGTATCACGAGTCCTTTAAATAAGTTATCTCGCGCAGCGAAGGAAGTTGCAACAGGAGATTTGGTTGGAACACCGATAGAAGTCCAGTCGAATGACGAGTTAAAGGTACTCGGAGATGCCTTCAATCATATGCGATCTAATATCCATAGCTTGGTGCAGGAAATCAAAGATCAGTCAGAATTAGATCAGCTGCTTAAAGAAATGGAGTTAAAGCATTTACAAAATCAAATTAATCCGCACTTTTTGTTTAATACGTTGAATGCTGTATCCAAAATGGCTTACTTAGAAGATGCAAATGCTACTTCGGGTCTTATCGATTCAGTCGCTGCCGTATTGCGGCATAGTTTAGGTGAAATTGATACATATGTGACGTTAGGTGATGAAGTATCGATTGTCGAAGACTATTTTAATATACAAAAAAGTCGCTTTTCCGAGCGCGTTCAATTTATCACTGAAGTGGATGAAGCCTGTCTAGCTATGAAAATACCACGCCTAACACTACAGCCGTTGGTTGAGAATGCATTTATTCATGGTATTGAGGAGCGAGAGGATGGGGGGATGATTGCGATTACTGTTCGGCAAACCGATGAAAAGGTCATTGTTGAGGTGAAAGATAATGGCGAAGGAATCGAACCCGAAAAAATTTCGGATTTATTAGCACTCGTGTCAGTTAGAGACGATCACGTCGGACACTCAACAGGTATCGGTTTAACGAATGTCATAAGACGGTTACAGTTATTTTATCAAATGACTCATGTAGTTGAAATTGAATCACAAATAGGACAATCGACCACGGTACGTCTACTGTTACCCAAAATGTTTGAGGGGGATAAGAATGAGAATTTTAATCGCTGATGATGAGTTACTTGAACGGCAGGCGATGAAGAAATTTATCCGTGAGAATTTTAGTGAAATGGATGTTGTCGGAGAGGCTGCTAATGGACGGATGGCCATTGAGTTAGCGGAAAAAATGCAGCCGAATATTATTTTTATGGATATTAAGATGCCTGGTATAAACGGCTTGGAAGCCATCGAACAAATCTACGCATCACAACCTTCTATTAAATTTATTTTAGTATCTGCCTATAATACCTTTGAATATGCTAAACAAGCTATGCAGTATGGCATTAAGGATTACTTATTAAAACCGGGAAAAAAAGAAGAAATTAGTCATGCGCTGCTTCGTGTACAGAAAGAAATTTTGCATGAAGTAACAATAGAAGAGGAAAAACAACAATTATTGAAAGAGAAATTGATTCGAAGATTAATAAGACAGCATATAGACCATGAGGTTATCGATTTGCAAAAGAAGTTATTCCCCACTTTGAAGGAAGGTTATTTTTTTGTATTAAGATCGGAAGGTACTTATGATGTACAAAAAGTAAGGAGTAGCTTGGAAAAGCAACTTTGCCAGCCTTTTATCTTATATGAAGTGAACGATGTGATTGTTGTACTTGTCTTATCATCGGAATTTATCAGAAAGGAGGAGCAATTGACTGTAGTGAGAACCATTCAAATAGGACTAGGAGCTACGATATTTATCGGTATTGGACGTAGTGCGGATTCGCTAGTCAATTTGTCGTTATCGTATCGAGAAGCCTACACAGCAAGCTTTCAGTTGAAGAAAGATCAGAAAAGTAAATACGGCTTTTTTCAGGAGGATCAACAATATTCTGGGCATGAGGACTTAGTCACTCAAATTGCGCAAGGTGTAGAAAAGGGAAATTATAACGAAACGCTTATGGTTTTTAAAGAAAATCAGCAAATACTAACTTTAGATGAGAAGGAAAACTTATACATTCGGATTCAAAATATATTCTCAAAGCGGAATATTTCTATTGCAGGAAGTTCTATTTCATCTTTGCAAACTAACAAAGATTGGCATGCGTATTTGAATGTGTGCTGTATGCATATGAATGAGTATTGCCACTCCAAGCAATCTATGACGAAGGCGAAAGACTATATAGAGGCACATTATGCAAAAGGCATTACACTAGAGGAAGTAGCAGCTTTTGTCAATTTAAGTCCTAATTATTTTTCCAATCTTTTTAAAGAAGAATTTGATGAAACCTTTATTGAATTTTTAACGAAAACACGTATGGAAAGTGCGAAATCTTTCATTGAAGAAAATAGCTATTCGTTAAAAGAGATTAGTTTTATGGTTGGTTACAAAGACCCGAACTATTTTAGCAGAGTGTTTAAAAAGTATTTTCATAGTTCGCCAAGACAATTTCAAGACAGTTTCTTTGATAAATGAAGGAAAACGTATAAAAGTGCAGGTTTTTGGTAACTTTATATATTTGAATTATCATACAATATAAAATGTAAGCGTTATCAATAAAGAAGAGGGGGTAGTATGATGAAGAAGTTTTTTAGCTTATTTGTATTACTAGCACTTGCACTTGTCGTATCGGCCTGTACATCAGATGAAAAACCTGACACGACCTCGGACCCGGGTTCAACGGACAAACCTAAAGATACTTCATCGGATAAGGGCGGAGAAAGCGCAGTTGAAATCTTTAGTTGGTGGACAGGTGCAGGGGAAGAGGATGGTCTTCTCGCACTGATTAGCTTATTTAATGAGCTGCATCCTGAAATCAAAGTAGAAAACGCAGCGGTCGCTGGAGGGGCAGGAACAAATGCGAAAGCGGTGCTCGCTACAAGAATGCAAGGGAATGATCCACCGTCAACGTTCCAAGTACATGGTGGGGAAGAATTGAATAAAAGCTGGGTTGCAGCTGACAAAATGGCTCCACTCAACGATTTATACGAAGCAAATGGGTGGATGGATAAATTCCCAGATGCGTTAATTGAAATGGTCAGCAATGGTGACAATATTTATTCAGTTCCGGTTAACGTCCACCGTGGAAATGTCATTTTCTATAACATGGAAGTATTCAATGAACACGGTATCGAAATACCGACAACATTAGATGAGTTTTTTGCAGTAGCTGACAAACTACAAGCTGCTGGCGTTGTTCCACTATCATTAGGGGATAAAGAATCATGGGAAGCAACACAAATTTTTGAAAACGTCTTAGCGGCTGAATTAGGAAGAGATGATTATCTTAAACTATTCGCCGGAGAAATTGATTTTACGGATGAAAGAGTTGTTGCAGCGGCAGAGAAATTCGGAAAAATTCTTGACTATGTCAATGAAGACCATGCTTCACGTAACTGGCAAGATTCTGCTCAGCTAGTAGCTGAAGGAAAAGCGGCAATGATTAACATGGGAGATTGGGCGAAAGGTTATTTCGTCAATGACTTAAAGCTTGTCACGAACGAAGACTTTGGTTACTTTGCATTCCCAGGTACAGTTGGTGACTTCGCAGTTATTACAGATACATTTGGATTGCCAAAAGGCATCGACGATGTAGAGGCTACAAAGCAATTCCTAACGGTACTTGGCTCTGTTGAAGGTCAAGATGCATTTAATCCTCTAAAGGGTTCGATCCCAGCACGGATTGATGCAGATCCGTCTAAGTATGATGATTATGGTAAGGATACGATCGAAGATTTCAAGACAGCGAAATTGTTCCCGAGTCTTGCACACGGATCAGCTGCTTCCGAAGGCTTCGTCACAAAAGCGAACCAAGCGGTCAATATTTTCGTGACACAAAGGGATGTCCAAAACTTTGTGGATGCTTTACAAAACGCAGCACCTGATATGTAAAAAAATGAGGGTGCCTGCCTTTTGATTGGCGGCACCTTATTTTTTTAGCATGATGAAAGCCTCAAACTGAGGAGGATGTAACATGGAGAAAGCAATGCAGAGTAAAAGAAAAAAGAAACTTTCAAAAGACCAATTAACAGCAATGGCTTTTTTACTGCCCTCCATCATTTTTATTATTGTTTTTGTTTATGGATTTATCAGTTGGACGGGGTATATCTCATTAAGTAATTATAATACCATTGTGCCAGACTTTTCATTTGCAGGTCTAAAGAATTATCTCTATTTATTTAATGATTTCCGCTTTCGGGCAGATTTACGAAATACCTTATTTTTCACGATTTTGTTTATAGCTGTCGTCATTGTGCTCGGTTTAGTGTTGTCCATCTTGCTTGATCAGAAGATAAAGGGAGAATCTCTATTTAGAAACATTTTTTTATTTCCAATGGCGCTTTCCTTTATTGTCACAGGCGTGGTATGGCAATGGCTATTGCATCCATCGACTGGCTTTAATAAATTTTTTAATTTGTTCGGTATACAGCCAAAATGGTATACGGATACGACGATTTTGGCGGGCTTTAAGTGGGGGAGTATTGAGTTTGGCTTACCAGTTGCCATTATCGCAGTTGTCATTGCGGCAGTTTGGCAAATGACGGGTTTTTCGTTGGCGATGTATTTAGCAGGACTGCGTGGTATTGGAGATGAGTTAAGAGAGGCAGCTCGAATGGATGGAGCAACGGAGTTTCAGGTTTATATGAAAGTGGTTTTACCGCTATTACTGCCAATCACAATGAGTGTCGTCATTATTATGGCGCATATTTCGCTGAAGATATTCGATTTAATATATGCGATGACAGGATCAGGTGCAAATTTTGTAACAGATGTACCTGGATTGTATATGTTTGAAACGACTTTTAGAGGAAATTATTATGCAAATGGCGCTGCCATCGCAATTATAATGTTGCTGTTAGTAGCCATATTTATTGTTCCATATCTATGGAATAGTAGAAAGGGTGAGAACTAATGGCTACTATCCGAATCTCAAGCTTTATGAAGTATGCTTTATTAATTATCGTGTCACTCCTTTTCTTAACACCCATTTATGTTATTGTTGTCACGAGCCTTAAGCCACTTCAAGAAGTTTCAATTGACCAAATGTGGACATTACCAACGGCACTTGATTTTAGTTCATATAAGCTTGCTTTTGACAATTTGGCTCCGAACTTACTGAACAGCTTTTACTTGGTAATCCCTGCAACATTGCTTTCAGCATTATTTGGTGCTATGAATGGCTACGTATTATCAAAGTGGAGGTTTAAAGGATCGGATGCCCTGTTTACGTTTATTTTATTTGGCATGTTTATCCCTTATCAAAGTATTTTAATTCCATTGATTCAATTCTTACGGACGATTGAGCTCTACAATACGATTCCCGGGCTCATACTAGTTCACGTGGTCTATGGCTTACCGATCACTACATTGATGTTCCGAAACTTTTATGCAAGTATTCCTGATGAACTGATTGAGTCGGCGCAAATCGATGGCGCAAACTTTTTGGGTATCTTCAGGCATATTATTATCCCTCTATCCATTACAGGATTTGTTGTTGTGGCAATTTGGCAGTTCACGAATATTTGGAATGAGTTTCTGTTTGCCGTTACGATTACGACCGGCACGAAGCAGCCTGTTATGGTTGCATTACAAAACCTATCGGGTAGTCAAATTGTCCAATGGAACGTACAAATGGCTGGTGCATTACTCGCAGCTTTACCGACTTTATTGGTCTATATTTTCCTAGGAAAATACTTTGTCAGAGGCTTGTTGGCAGGCTCTGTTAAGGGGTGAAAAGTGCCGGAAATTAGCAATGGGGGATATGATATGAGGGGATTGATTCGAAAAAAACTGAAATTGAAGTTTCCTGCACTCGTGGAACAACTTAATGAAGAAATTGGTACATTTAAGTTGAAAAGTTAATTTTTTAGAAATTAAGATAGCTTGTTATTCGAATTTTGAATAATGGACTGTCTTTTTTTTTTCGGCAGATGTGATATCATTTAATTAAGTTAATTAATTAAATGACATGACATGCGGACACAATGCATTCATTTTAATGGGTAAAGGCTAGATCGAAGATGATATCATTGATAGAAGGGAGTTTTCTGATGCGACCAGGTACATTCCAGTGGATGAAGTCTGTTAATAAATCGATTATACTCAATAAAATTCGGACAGATGCCCCTATTTCTAGAGCACAAATTGCGAAAGAAACGAAATTAACCCCCCCAACGGTGAGTAGCAATGTCAAAGAATTGATTGAACAGGGGATTGTGATAGAAAGTAAATTAGGTGAATCCCAAGGTGGCCGGAAGCCAACCATGCTACTGATTAATCAGAAGGCTTTTTACGTCATTGGTGTGGATGCAGGGCCCAAAAAAATTGATTGTATTCTCGTCGATTTAGCAGGAAGCATTATTCAACGATCCTCTAGTATGCTGACAATACCGACTACAAATGAACAATATCTCTCAATTTTGAAAAACTGTATTCATGCATGTATGCAATCTACGCCTACGATCATTGATAATCTTATTGGAATCGGTGTAGCCATGCACGGGGTTGTTGAGGTTGAGACAGGTACATCTCTATATGCACCTATTTTAGGTTTGACCAATATCCCCATTAAAGAAGAACTTGAAAAAGAATTTAAATTAAGTGTTAAAGTGGAGAATGATGCAAGAGCAATGGCACTTGGAGAATCTTGGTTTGGTGAGCAAGGAGAAGTAAGTAGTATGTTAGCTGTTAATATTGGTCACGGTGTAGGTGCCGGGCTTGTCATAGATGGAAAACTCTATCATGGAGCACAAAATATTGCAGGAGAAGTGGGCCATATGACCATTGATTTGCATGGTGAGGTATGTGAATGTGGGAATCGGGGCTGTTTGCAAACAGTTATAACAGGTCCTGCGCTTGTCAAGCGGGCCCAAAAAATAATTGTGCAAGAAAGAAATAGCAATGAGCAGCTAACAGGTGAAGATATTTATGAGTTAGCTATTGGCGGGCATGAAGTATTTGAAGCTTTGTTTAAGGAAACGGGAGAGATTATTGGAATTGGCTTAACTAATCTTATCCATATTATTAATCCGGAAAAAATTGTACTTGGCGGTGGGGTTACGAAATCGGGGCCGCTTATTTTACCCGAAATAATTAAAACGATTGAAGAACGTGCCTTGACGCCGCAAGCGAAGCGAACTGAAGTAGTCATCACGAAACTTGGCGATGATGCAACCTTAATGGGAGCCGTGTCCTTGCAGTTAACTGATTTATTTGAACCGATGTGAAAATGAGTTGTCGAAAAACAGCTTATTTTTTACCTATCTTTTAAGGAGGTCATTCATATGACTTGGCAAGTAGAAGCCGAAAAATGGCTAAATCAAGAGAATTTAGAAGCTACTCTTAAGCAACAATTATTGAAAGAAGAACATAATCAAGCTTTATTGGAAGATAGTTTTTATAAAAACCTATCATTTGGCACGGCAGGTCTTCGTGGTGAACTTGGATTCGGTACGAATCGAATGAATATTTACACAGTAAGAAAGGCAGCGCAAGGGCTTGCTTTATATATTGAGAATTTTGGTGAAGCAGCAAAAAGTAGGGGAGTCGTCATTGCATATGATTCAAGACATCAGTCAGCAGAATTTGGCCTTGAAGTAGCAAAAGTTCTTGGATGGCACGGTATTCGTTCTTTTTTGTTCGATGAACTGCAATCAACACCATTGTTATCCTTCGCAATACGAGAGCTGAGCACATTCTCAGGAGTTGTTATTACGGCAAGTCATAACCCTGCGGAATATAATGGACTGAAAGTGTATGGAGAAGATGGTGGACAAGTTACATTAGAGGCGGCAACTGCCATTACAGCTTATACGGAGGGTATTGAAGATCTCTTTTCAGTAGAGGTCATGGAAGAAGCTAGTCTTTTAGCAGAAGGATTATTGATATATTTGGATCAGGACATGAGCAATAGATATCTAAAGAAATTAGATGAAATTTTATTAGATGGCGAGCTGGATAAGCGCTTATCAATTGTTTTCTCACCACTACATGGGGCAGGCGGGAAATTGGTTTCTAAAGGGCTAGAGGTAGCTGGGTTTTCCAATGTAACGCTGGTGAATGAGCAATCCATTCCCGATCCCGATTTTGCAACCGTTAAGTTTCCGAACCCAGAAGAGGCACAGGCCTTTGACTTAGCGTTGGAATATGGTCAGAAGGTGACAGCAGATTTACTGATTGCTACAGATCCAGATGCAGACCGTATGGGTGTGGCCGTTCGGGATGAAGAAAATAATTATGTGTTTCTAACAGGCAATCAAATTGGTGCACTGCTTGTACATACATTGCTGGAGGATAAATCGAACCGTGGTAAACTCCCTGTCAACGGTGTTGTATTAAAAACGATTGTAACTTCTGAACTTGGTCGGGCCATTGCAGATAACTATGGCATTCAAACAATTGATGTGCTTACAGGGTTTAAATTTATTAGTGAAAAAGTGTTGGAGTTTGAAAGAAGTGCAGCGTCAACTTTCCTAATTGGTTACGAAGAAAGCTATGGCTACTTGATTGGTGATTTCGTGCGGGATAAAGATGCAGTACAAGCTTCAGTTTTAATAGCTTCAGTTGCTGCTCGGTATAAAGCAGACGGTCAAACTCTACTGGAAGGGCTACACGCTATATATAAGCAGTATGGTTTTTACCAGGAAGGATTGGAGTCGATTCAGCTAAAAGGTAAAACTGGAATGGGGAAAATTGACACAATCATGAACCATTTCCGTTCTGCATCATTTGGGGGGGAGTTTGCTCAACCACTGGATCTTATTGAAGATTACTCAAACGGTTATGCTATCTATATAAAGACAGGAATACAGCAAACACTCGATTTACCTATAGCAAATGTGTTAAAATTCAAACTAGCGGATGGGACATGGTTTGCCATTCGTCCATCTGGAACTGAACCCAAAATCAAATTTTATTTTGGTGTAAAGGCAAACACACAAGCAGAAAGTGACAAACGTCTATTGGCAATAAAAACGGATGTCATGACGATTGTAGAAAAAATTTTAGCTGGATCATTATGAAAAGAAATGAGGAATGTTGAAATGGTATCACCAGTAACACTCAACCAGTCGCTAATGGCGATAAGTGAGTTGGAAAAAGTATTTGGAGAACGAGTGAAAAATATTCATGATGCAATGGCAAATGGGACATCTCAAGGTGCTGACTTTTTGGGGTGGCGTAATCTTCCAGATGAGGCACTAGCAAATGATTTGGAGAGTGTGCTAGCAGTAGCAGAGAAGTTACGAAAAGCTGCTGAAGTAGTAGTTGTCATTGGTGTGGGTGGTTCGTATTTAGGTGCAAAAGCGGTACAAGATGCACTTTCGTCTTATTTTGAAAAAAGTACAGATGATCCTGAAGTCATTTTCGCTGGTCAGAATTTAAGTGGTACGTATATGAAACAATTGCTACAGTACATCAGCGACAAAGAAGTTGCGGTAATCGTTATTTCAAAATCAGGAACAACGACAGAACCAGCAATTGCTTTCCGTATCCTATTGGAGTATATGGAAGGTCGTTACGGGGCTTCCTCTAGTGAAAGAATCGTTGCGATTACGGATAAATCAGTGGGAGCATTGAGAGAATTGACGAATCGTTCAGGATTTGCATCTTTCGTTGTACCAGATGATGTAGGCGGCCGTTTTTCAGTGTTTACTCCTGTAGGACTGCTTCCACTAGCAGTCGCTGGAATCGATATTAAGCAATTGTTAAGCGGTGCAAAAGATGCGGTGCAAGAGTTTTCGAGTTCAGATATTGCATCGAATAGTGCCTATCAGTACGCAGCATTACGCAATAATTTGTTAAATGAAGGCTATAATATCGAAATTTTAGCAAGCTTTGTACCACGTTTTGCAACATTCCATGAATGGTGGAAACAGTTATTTGGTGAAAGTGAAGGGAAGGATGGAAAGGGAATTTACCCAGCGTCCGTAGCGTACCCAACTGATTTACATTCAATGGGACAGTATGTGCAGGATGGAAGACGTGAAATTTTTGAAACGTTTGTCCAGTTTGTGGAGTCTATGGAGGACAGTGCAATCCCAACTTCTGCTGAAAATTTAGATGGACTAAACTATCTTGCTGATAAAACAATGAATGAAATTAATGAAGTGACACTAAAAGCGACGATGCAAGCACATGAAGTGGGCGGCGTACCCCTTATTTTACTGAACGTTGGTAAGCATGATGCTTATCATATCGGTTATCTAATTTATTTCTTTGAAACGGCATGTGCAATGAGTGCATATTTACTAGGCGTCAATCCTTTTGATCAGCCAGGAGTAGAAGAGTATAAGAAAAATATCTTTAGAATGTTGAAGAAACCAGGTTTTGTTGATGAGCAACAATAATAAGTAATAGAGAACGCCTGTATACAAACGTATACAAGCGTTCTTTTTTTGTATATCGAAAAATGAAAATATGATTGACAACTATAAAATCATCGTCTATACTACAATGTAAGCGTAACCAAAATGCACCTATTATTTTTTAACCCAAAACTAAAACGTTTTCGTAATTAATTTTGAAAATTTTTACAAGTAAAATAGATTTTTTTGCTCCGAAACTAAAACGTTTTCGGAAAATGGAGGTAGCTATATCATGATGGATTATTCAAGGGGGAAAGAAGAATTCAAAAACTGGATTGTTTCTGAAATAGCCTTTTCTCCAGACACGCTTGGCAAAAATGAAGCAGTCATGTATCTTGGCAATGGCTATATGGGGCTAAGATCTGCAATGGAAGAATCCTATAATAAAGAACATAGAAATTTGTTTGTTAGTGGTACATTCAATAAAGCTCAGGTGAATGAAGTAACCGAGTTACCTAACTTAGCAGATGTCACAGCCATTGACCTACGAGTAGATGGTGAACGATTCAGCCTTGAATTCGGAGAAACAAAGAAATACATACGCCAACTAAATTTAAAAATGGCCGAGTTGTCCAGAAGCTTTGAATGGACATCGCCAGCAGGAAAAAAATTACGTTTTCTTTTCAAACGCTTTGTCTCACTGGATCATTTGCATGTAATCGGAATGACAATGGAGATTGAAAGCCTAACACACCCAGTTCATATTGCCTTCGACTCAGGCATCAATGCACAAATGGCTAATTCTGGCTCACAGCATTGTCTTGAAGGTGAGCGAAGAATTTTTGACAATCGATTTATACAGTTAATCCAAACGACGAGTGAGTCGAACATTGATATTGTCATGAATACGGCACATAACATCCGTATTAACGGTGTAGGAAGCTCCGATATTCCTGCTGATATGAACATGAGCCGGCGTAAAGTGTGGCTAACGTATGATTTTAATCTTCAGCCTACTGATACGCTTAACGTGGAAAAGATAACGACAGTCTATACAAGTAGGGATAAGGAAATTGACAATACACAGTACAATCTTCAGCAACTACGGGAGCTTTCTTTACAAGAATTAAAAAAATGTGTTGATAAAGGCTATGATTCACTGTTCCTTTCGCATCAGAGGACATGGCGGAACAAAATCTGGAACGCTTATAATATCGAAATTATGAGTGACGATGGGTTTGATGAACTAGCTATGCGTTTTTCACTTTATCATTTAACGATTATGACCCCCGCACATGATGACCGTATGGGCATCGCTGCGAAAGCATTGAGTGGCGAAGGCTATAAAGGGCATTCGTTTTGGGATACAGAATTATTCATCCTACCGTTTTTTACTTTTTCAAATCCAGAAGTGGCAAAATCTCTCTTACTCTATCGCTATCATGGCCTCGTGGGGGCCCGAAAAAAAGCTGCTGACAATGGGTATGCGGGTGCGATGTATCCGTGGGAAATGGCTTGGCCAACAGATGGGGAAGTAACGCCTATCTGGGGGGATATTGATATTGTAACAGGGGAACAAACGAAAATTTGGTCGGGCTTTATAGAACAGCATATTTCAGCAGATATCGCTTTTGCCGTCTATCAATACGCTAGTGTGACAGGTGATCAGGCATTTATGGAACGCTATGGTTATGAAATGGTGTTTGACACGGCAAGGTTTTGGGCGAGTCGTCTTGAATGGAACGAAGAAAAAAGGCACTACGAGATTACGAATGTCATCGGTCCTGATGAGTACAAGGAGCATGTTAATAATAACGCGTTTACGAATTATATGGCGTATTTTAATATGAAACTTGCCATTCGCTACTATGAGGAGATAGAACGTGAAAATCCAGCGTTCCTTCAACAATTAGTCGAATCAATGGATATAACGAATGCCTACGAACAGTGGCAATCAAAAACAGAAAAAATTTACTTGCCAAATCCACGTGTAGAGGACTTAGTCATACCGCAGGATGACACGTATTTGCAGTTAAAGGAAATTGATCTTACGAAATATAAAAATCAACAACAGGTGAGAACCATCTATCGAGATTATAACCCTGAGCAAATAAATACGTTACAAGTAACTAAACAGGCGGATACATTAATTCTATTCTATTTATTGCAACAAACATTTTTACATGATGATAAACGTCTTTCAAAGGCTGTAAAACAGGCCAATTTCGATTACTATGAACCACGAACATTGCATGATTCATCACTTAGCTTAGTAACACATGCCATACTCGCAAACGATCTTGGCAAGACAGATCTGGCTTACGAACTATTTAAAAAATCTTGCGAAATTGATCTCGGCCCACTGATGGATACATCAGATGATGGTATTCATGCAGCCTCAATCGGCGGGATTTGGAAATCGGCTATTTTTGGTTTTGCAGGCATCAGGCTTGTTGATGGGAAATTGCATATAAACCCAAGAATACCAAAATATTGGCAGAAGATGGTGTTTACGATTCAGTGGTATGGTCAACCCGTCACAATAGTCATCACACCTTCTTTATTAACTGTCACCGTAAGGAATAACGAACAAATCGGGTTTGAAACAGATGGAACAGCGTATATATGTAATGACTCTGTTGAAATACCTATACAAAGCTAGATATTTGGTAGTTATAAAATGACTTGCTCATTTTATTCACTATAGCAGTACAAAATAGAAGGGGAGGAATTGACATGAAATTACAAAAAAGAACATTTGGTAGTCTGTTACTCATCGCATTACTACTTCTTTTAGCTGCATGTGGTGGCGCGAAAGATGGTGGGACGACACCGGACAAAGAAAGTACTGGAGGCGCTGATAAGGTTGATGAAGTAACTGATCAAAAAATTACAATTTTCCAAAGTAAAGTTGAAATTTCTGATCAGCTAGAGGCGCTTGCAAAGGAATACACAGCAGAAACAGGTGTTGAAGTAGAGGTTTGGGGAACGACAGGTGATGACTACTTCCAACAGCTACAAATTCGTTTGAACAGTAATCAAGGACCATCTATTTTTAGCCTTCAACATGTATTGGAAGCTGAAAAATTGAAGTCTTATGTACATGATTTATCGTCTGAAGAATATGTGGGCTACATTGCTCCTGGTATGGAATTAAAGCTTGACGATAAAATTGTGGGAGTTCCATATGGCGTTGAAGGATTTGGCTTAGTATACAACAAAGATTTAGTGAAACCAGAAGATGTTGCTGACTATGCATCATTTGTGAAAACAATGGAAAAATTTAATGCTGAAGGTATTAATGGACTTGGTCTTGCAAAAGACGCTTATTTCTTAATTGGTCATATTAGTAACTATCCGTTCTCTATCCAACCTGATCACTACGCGTTTATCGACAAATTGACGAGTGGTGAAGTAACAATGGCAGATACAAAGGAATTCCAAGAGTTTGGAGATTTCATGGAAACAATTAAAAACAATACACCTAGTCCACTAGATGTAACGTATGATAAAGAAATCGGTGATTTTGCGGCAGGTAAAACGGCAATGATTCACCAAGGAAACTGGGCTTACGGAATGCTTTCAGAATTCGATTTCGATTTTGAAGTTGGAATGCTACCATTCCCATTATTGGGCAATGACAAAATGGCTGTAGGTGTAGGGAATAACTGGGCAATCAATGGTACAAAAGATGAGGCAGAAGTAAAAGCAGCCAATGACTTCTTAAATTGGATGTCAACAAGTGAAATTGGTCACCGTTATATTGTAGAAGAGTTCGGGTTTGTACCGGCTCTAACGAATATTGATGCTGGCGACCTAGATCCACTATCACAAGATGTGTTAGATGCTTCGAATAATGGTCAAACGATTCCTTGGGCACAAAACTACTTCCCAGCGAATATTGTGCCAAATGATTTTACACCTGTTGCACAAGAATTTTTCTTATCTAAAGATATGACAGGGAAAGAATTGATCGACAAGTTAGATGATGCTTGGAAAAATGCAGTAAAATAATGATAAAAATACGGTGAATAGCTGGGCATACTTGGAGAAGTATGCCCAGTAATTCTTTACAGATGAAGTTGATCTTCCCTGTAAAGCACCTTCGTTTGAATAGAATTTCCACTCACAAGCTCAACTAGTATATCTACGAGAAAGCGGTGATTTTCGTGATGAAAAAAGGAAATACAGGCTGGTATTTATTATTTACTGCTCCATTAGTAATCATTTTTACGACAGTAGTCATTATTCCTTTTATAATAGGGATCTATTATTCTTTTTTCCAATGGGATGGAATTGCGGCAAATCCGAAAGTCTTTGTAGGGCTAGATAATTTCCTACGGTTATTCGATGATGCACGTTTTCTTAAATCTACATGGATAACAATCGTTTTTACAGTATTGGCTGTTATTTCGGTGAATATCGTAGGCCTTACAGCGGCAGTCCTCGTTACATCTAAACTTCGAGTAGCGAACGCAGCGCGAACGATGATATTCATGCCTTATTTAATCGGCGGGTTAATACTTGGGTATATTTGGCAATTTATCTTTTTAGATGTCTTTACGCTAATCGGTACTGTCACAGGGTTAGACGGACTATTTTTCAACTGGTTGATGGACATGGATTATGCGTTATACGCAATGGTATTTGTCTTTACATGGCAGATGGCGGGATATGTCATGATCATCTACATTGCAGGGATTCAAGGCATTCCGAATGATGTCATTGAAGCAGCAAAAATTGACGGGGCAACTGGCTGGCAACGTTTCAAAAAAATTACGGTACCTTTGCTAATGCCTGCGTTTACAATTAGTCTATTTTTAACACTATCCTCTGCTTTTAAAATTTACGATGTCAACTTGTCATTAACAGGTGGCGGTCCAGCTAACGCTACAGAAATGTTCGCGATGAATATTTATAATGAAATTTTCGGCTATGGTAATTATGGATTTGGTCAAGCGAAAGCAATTATTTTCTTCTTTGTTGTTGCAGCTATTACGTTGACTCAAGTATATATTACGAAGAAGAGGGAGGTAGAAATGTGATGAAAATATTTAGTAAGTACTCAAGGGAAGTATTACTTTTTCTTGCAGCTCTTGTCTTCTTATCTCCTATTTATATCATCATTGTGAACTCCTTTAAAAACCGTCAAGAACTCTACGACAATGCGCTAGCGTTGCCTGAAAAATTTAGTTTTCAGTATTATACAGAAGCGATGGAGAAGATGGGTTTTTTAAGCGCACTCGGGAACTCTTTGTATATTACTATACTTTCAGTTCTTATTATCGTTGTGCTTTCTTCCATGACAGCATGGATGTTAGCTAGAACGGATAATAAGCTGAGTAAAATTATTTTTATGACGTTTATCGCTACAATGCTCATTCCGTTTCAAACACTAATGATGCCTTTAATGCAATTAATGGGGACAATTACGAATGAACTACATATTCCGATGTTTAATACGCGTGAAGGATTAATTTTCATGCATGTGGGATTCAGTTCAAGTATTTCTGTCTTTTTATATCACGGTTTCATTAAGTCGATTCCGATTACGCTAGAGGAAGCGGCAACGATAGACGGCGCTTCAAAGTTCGGTGTATTTTGGCGAATTATTTTCCCGATGTTAAAGCCGATCACAGTAACTGTGATGATCTTAAACGTGATTAACATTTGGAATGATTATCTATTACCATCGTTAACGTTGACTGATAAAGGCTTACGAACGATTCCGCTATCTACTTTTTACTTCTTTGGTGAGTTTACGATTAAGTGGAATTTAGCAATGGCAGGTTTGATGTTAACGATTATTCCCGTTGTTATTTTCTATGTGCTGGCACAAAAGCATATTATTAAAGGAATTGGAGAAGGGGCGGTCAAGTGACGACGATAAAAGATGTTGCGAAGCAAGCAGGCGTATCCATTGGTGTTGTGTCAAAAGCATTTAATAATTACCCAGATGTCAGTGAGAAAACGAAAAAACGGATTTTTGAAATTGCAAAAGAATTAAATTATACACCAAATGTCATCGCTAAAAATCTATCGTCAAAAAAACAAATGACCATTGGACTAATCTCATCGGGTGTTTTTAATGATAATGAGAAGGATAATAATGCATTTGATATATTCAAAGGAGTTTATTCTGCGGTTTCTGCGGGTCCGTTTGAACTGTCAATTTACTTAATTGATTCACAAGAGCAAAAGCAAAAAAGCTATGTCCAATATTGCCGAGAACGTAATATTGGGGGAGCATTGTTGCAGGGCATTCGGATAGATGATTCTTATTATAAGGAATTGATCACTACGAATATACCGTGTGTTGTGCTGGATATTATGACCGAAACGAATAATGGCTTGATTGGTAGTGTGTCGATTGATAATGCGGTGGCTGGCAAGGAAATAGCTGCTCATTTATTGGCAAATAATCATCGTGACATTGTCGTTATGGCTGGAACAAAGGAAACGTATGTCAATGCAGAGCGTATGAAAGGTGTACAACAGGCCTTTGAAACAAATGGTTTAGAGTTAAGTGAGGATAAAGTGCTGTACGCACAATTTTCTGAGCAGGATGCGTATGAATTGGCGAAGGAATATTTGCGAACGAAAGAGCCAACAGCCTTTTTATGCTTTAGCGATTTGATGGCATTCGGTGTCATGAAAGCAGTCAATGAAGCTGGTTTAAGGATTCCGGAAGATATTTCGGTGACGGGGTTTGATGATTTGGTCATTAGCGCGTACACGCAACCGCAGTTAACAACTATTCGACAGAACTTTATGGAGGTTGGCAAGGTGGCCGCCTTATTACTGCAAGATTTGATGGAAAATAAGCTGGAACGACAGCATGTCTACGTGGAACATCAGTTAATGGAACGACAAAGCGTTCGAATGATCTGATTGGAAAGGAAGAGAATAATGTCACAATACCCAAAGGCCTTTATTTATGATTTGGATGGAGTCATTACAGATACGGCAGAGTTTCACTTTTTAGCCTGGCAGAAGTTGGCGGATGAACTTGGGATAGCGATTGACCGTCAGTTTAATGAACAGCTGAAAGGAATTAGCCGCATGGAGTCTTTGGAGAAAATCTTAGCTTTGAAGCCAGCTCTGTTGGCGCTGGAAAATGATGAAAAGAACAGGCTAGCTAATCAAAAAAATAGTCATTATTTAGAGCTGGTAGAAACCGTTAATACGGATGATATTTTACCAGGCATTGAGCAGTTATTACAGAAAAATAAAGAACATCACATAAAAATCGCGCTTGGTTCAGCAAGTAACAATGCGAAAAATATAGTAGATAAGCTAGGACTTGCACATTATTTTGACTATATCGTCGACGCATCACAGGTGAAAAAAGGGAAACCAGATCCTGAAACCTTTACAACGGCTGCAGATTTCTTAGGGATATCCTATGAAGAATGCATTGGAATTGAAGATGCAGAGGCAGGAGTAGCGGCGATTAACGGTGCCAAGATGTTTTCAGTAGGTGTTGGATCTGTTGAACAACTGGGACAAGCAGATTATTTAGTAGCAGACACTTCACAATTGATTTTTGAAGAAATTATTAACTGTTATTTAGAAAAAAAGAGTAAGTAAGCAGGGAGAGAGAAACATGAGCTGGACATTAAAAAAGTCAGGGCTAGATAATGACAACCTTTTGCAAAATGAAAGCCTATTATCTTTAGGAAATGGCTATTTGGGTGTAAGAGGGAATTTTGAAGAAGGCTATCCACAGACATATAAATCGATTCGAGGGACATACATAAATGCCTTTCACGATGAAATAGAGTTGCAATACGGGGAAAAGTTATTTGGATTCCCTGATATTCAGCAAAAAATAGTCAATATTATTGATGGGCAAACGGTTCAAATTTGGCTAGATGATGAAGCCTTTTCTTTGTTTGAAGGGGAGGTTATTCACTTCGAACGGAATTTGCATATGGATAAAGGATTTGCAGAACGTATCATTCATTGGAGGTCGCCGAAAGGGCGTGAAGTTCAGCTCCATTTCAAACGGCTCGTTTCTTTTATCACCAAAGAATTACTTGCGATTGATATTAAAATTGTTCCTGTAAGTCCGATTCAACAAATTAAAGTGATTTCAACTGTGAATGGTGACGTATCTAATTTTGTCGATAAAACGGACCCGCGAATTGCTTCAGGTCATGCAAAGCGGCTTCACGTAATAGAAGCTCATCAGCAGGAACAATGGAGTATTGTTAAAAATCGAACATACGCAACGGAACTGGAAGTAGCTTGTGTTGCTTCATCGCAGGTGACACAAGGGAACTATCAGTATGAATGTAATTCAACGGATAATAGCGTGGAGCAGACTTATCTATTTGAAGGCAATGAGGCGATTCATTTTACCAAGTATAGTGTGTACACCGATACACTACGACATGGCGAGGCAGTTGTCGAAAAAGCGATTGCCGTTCAACAGCAGCTTTCAGCAACAACCTTTGAGGATCTTCTGCTAGAGCAAAAAGACTATTTAGATCATTTTTGGAGCAAATCCGATGTAGCAATAGATGGAGACACACGATTGCAAGAAGGTATTCGCTTTAACCTGTACCAATTATTACAATCTGTTGGGAAAGACCCTGTCAGCAATATCGCGGCAAAAGGCTTATCGGGTGAAGGCTATGAAGGTCATTATTTCTGGGATACCGAGATTTATATGTTCCCCGTATTTTTAATGACCAATCCAGAAATTGCAAAAAATCTATTGCTACATCGTTATTCTATTTTAGATAGTGCAAGAGCAAGGGCCAAGGAGCTCGGCCATACAAAAGGAGCACTATTCCCATGGCGGACGATCACAGGACCAGAAAGCTCGGCATTTTTCCCAGCTGGAACAGCCCAGTATCATATTAGTGCAGATGTGGCGTATAGCTATATTCAATATTATTTAGTCACACAGGACGAAGCCTTCTTAAAGGATTATATGGCAGAGGTTCTTTTTGAAACAGCACGCTTATGGGCAGATGCAGGTCATATGCATGAAGAACAATTTAGAATTGATAGCGTAACAGGTCCGGATGAATATACATGTATCGTGAATAATAATTACTATACAAATGTCATGGCCAAGCATAATTTACTGTGGGCAGCGAAGGTGTATCGTCTTCTGAAAGAAAAGGATAGCAAACATCTTCAACAATTAATTAACCAGTTAGAACTAACCGAACAAGAAGTTCAGGAATGGGTAGATGCAGGAGAAAAGATGTATCTTCCCTATGATGAAACATACAAAATAAACGCACAAGATGATAGCTTTTTACAAAAGGCTCGTTGGGATTTAGAAAATACGCCGAAAGATAAATTCCCACTCCTGTTGAATTATCATCCACTAACACTCTATAGGTATCAAGTATGTAAACAAGCAGATACTGTATTGGGGCATTTCCTATTAGAGGACGAACAAGATTTTGAAACGATGAAAAATTCCTATGATTACTATGAGGAAATTACAACCCATGATTCATCATTATCTAGCTGCGTATATAGTATAATGGCTTCTAAATTGGGCTATAAAGAAAAAGCTTATAATTACTTTATTGAAACGGCTCGATTGGATTTGGACAATACACATGGCAATACAAAAGATGGTTTGCATATGGCTAATATGGGCGGTACATGGCTAGCCATTGTCTATGGATTTGCCGGGTTACGAGTGAAAGAAAGTGGGCTATCCTTCGCACCTACATTGCCTGATGGGTGGAATTCCCTCGAATTTCATGTGCAGTACCAGGGCAGATTGCTAAAGGTTCACCTAGAAAGTAATGCGGTCAGTTATGCAGTTGTAGAGGGAGAAGCACTGAGTATTTTGCATAATGGAACTGCGGTTTATCTTGAAAAAGGGCAGAAAGTTAGGCTTAATAGTGCAAAATTAAGTTTTTGAAAAGCCATATAAAAAAACGCTGAGTGGAGAAATCCCTTGGCGTTTTTTTACTTCTCATAATGATTGAAATCCGACGTTTTTTTTGAATTAATAGGTTCCATTACAATAAGTACACTTTGTTATCTTGAAAGTGCTTGAGGAAAATAAGAAAGTGAAAAAGAAAAAATTCCATACGCCATTGTAAAGAATTTCGAACGAATAGATTTTTGAAAACCGACGATTCCTATGTTCATTTGAGCCCTACTTGAAAAGAAATTATATCGAGTATCCTGTAAAGGAGTACATGGAATTGGGGGACAAACTTTCCATTATATGTTAAACAAAGAAAGACCGGGCGATGTTTACCCGGTCTTTCATAATTAGATTCGTTTTTTTGTTGAGTTTCGAATAACCAGTTTGGGTTCATATATGATTTGATCTTGTTTTCCGCTATCATTTTTTTCGATGGAATCAATAATCCATTTAGCAGCATCAACCCCCATTTGCGCTTTTGGGTGTGTTAAAGTTGTCAATTTCACATCGGATGCCTCAGATAAATTCGAATCATCATAACCTACTACAGAAATATCGTCAGGTACATTATAGCCGCTTGTACGCAAAATATTGATAACAGCTAAAGCGTTAGCATCGTTATAGCAAACAATACCGGTAGGTTCATTATTTGACTGTGTAAATAATTTTTTTAACTGATTAGCTAAACGTTCATGCATATTTTCTGTTGTGTAAGAAAGGATTGTATCATTTAAAAAAGGAATATTATTTTCACGGAATGCTCGGATAAATCCTTTCATTCGGTATACACCTTGCATATCATCAGTTTTAAAAACCCCAATAATTTTTTCATGCCCTAGATCAATTAGATGTTGTGTAGCCAAAAAACCACCTTTTTCATCATCAATAACAATATGAGGGGAATTTAGTTGTGAGTAGTATTGATTAATCATTAGGTATGGTATACCCTTCCTCTCAAGTTCCATATAGTAATGAATATTTGGATTGTAGCTACTACTTTTTGTAGGTTCAACAATTAGCCCATCAATATTTCGACTTAGCATGGCTTCAAGACATTGTTTTTCTTTTTCTTGATCATTATCTGTGGATGTAATGATAAGTGAATAACCTTTCGAAGTCAGGTATGATTCCATCCCCCTAATAATTGTTGGGAAAATGTAATCGGATATATAGGTTGTAATTAAACCGATATTTTTACCTGAAATCTGTGTAGGTGGCTCACTTGTCAAAAAGTTATCCGATTGTGCAGGTAGTGATGTTGAGCAAAATGTGCCAGATCCCTGTTCCCTGTAAAGAAGTCCCTCATGAACAAGCTGGCCAATCGCTTGACGAATTGTATGCCGGCTAACGTTAAACATTTTTGCTAATTCATTTTCAGAGTAAATTTTATCGCCTGGATTTATTTTTCCAAGGGTGATCCATTCTTTGATTGCATCGATTACAACCATGTATTTTGCGGGTTTATCCATAAAATCCCTGCTTTCGACATATTCATTGTGAGAGTTGTAAGTACAACTTTATTTTTATTATACATGAAATTTGGTACAAGTGTATAAAATTTTATGTTTGTTCTTAAATAGGATGGGGGAAATCAACAGCTTTATAAGAACAGACTCTTGAAAATAGAACTTATTTTAAGTGTAGAAGATTTTATCTTTCGTAAAGTTCGCAAGTTTAATATAAATCAAATATCTGTAAAACCGCAATGAAATAACCTTTTTCTAGTGACGATTGTCATAATTCAGGCTAGAAGGTATTACGTCTTCATTGAGGAAATCTATCTGAATGTCATCCGATTTGCTGGTCGTTTTTATTTGAATTGGATCAAAATAAAATCGAGAAAGAAGCGCCTATTACATAATAGGGTTGTCGCATCAACCATTCATGCATTCAAAATCTTTACAGGACTATAAATGAAAGCGCTATTAAAATAGCTTGCCAAAATATAGTCTCGTAGTATATAATCAAAATAATTCGACTTATACGTACAAGTTGGAGCTGAGGGGTGATAAGTTGTAAGTAAGTTGTTGCGAAGCGAGGAGAACGAAGGAAATTAAAAAATGATGCGAAGGAGACAATACCATGTTAAGAAAAAAAATAACAATCTATCTGTCACTGATTACGCTTGCATTATCTATATTCCTGATTGGTTGTTCTAGTAAAGATGAAAGCACTGGGAAAGAAAATAATGGAGAAAAAGTTACAATTCGATTTAGTATGTGGGATACATTAAAAGAAAGTGAAACTGAATTTATTCGAGCTTTTGAGAAGAAATATCCAAATATAAAAATTGAATTAGTAAATATTCCAGATGATTACTCACAAAAGATTAATTCAATGATTATCGGTGGAACTGCTCCGGACGTTATTTTAGCGTGGGAAGCTGATATTCCAAGGTTCTCGGAAAATGGAGCAATTGAAGCGTTAGACCAATACCTTGAAAATACTGATGAATTCACAATGGATGATTTTATTCCGGCCATGGGTGAGTTAAATAAAACAGGAGATAAAGTATTTGGATTACCGTGGGTGTATGCGACAGAGTTTTTATATTACAACAAAGATATGTTTGATGCAGCCGCTATTGGATACCCAAATGCTGATTGGACATGGGATGATTACGCAGATGCAGCAAAGAAATTAACGATTAAAGATGGAAACAAAACAACTCAATGGGGGACGGATGCGATTTCATTTCCGGGTATCTGGTATTCGATGATTGGTGCTGCTGGTGATGACGTTGTAGATGCCGATGGGAACTTTTCTTTAGGTGAAGGTTTGCGAAAAACACTTGAATTTCAAAACAAGCTAACAAATATTGATAAGGTTTCGCCAGAACCATCTGGTTCAGGTGAAGTAGCTGATTTATTTAGTGCTGGAAAAGCGGCAATGACTCGCCAAGGTAACTGGTATATAAGGAGTTATCAAGATGCTGAATTCAATTGGGATATTGCACCTCTTCCTAAAGAGGAAAGATCTTACGCTTCTCTTCATACAGGTTTCTTCTCAATCAATAGTAAGAGTAAGCATAAAGACGAGGCTTGGAAATTTATTGAGTTTATGATGGGTGATGAAGGACAACCACTTTTAAGCAAGATGTCGAATAACCCGTCGGCACGTCCAAGTATTGCAGCAAATGAAGATTACCGTGTTGAAGGAAAAAATGGTCCAACGAGTTGGGAAGTGTTTAATCAATCAGCGGAGTTCTCGAGGTTTGGTTATGTTTTACTCAATCCAACAATTACAGATGATCTTGTAAAACAATTTAATGCTGTTTTATTGGGACAAAAAACAATTGATGACGTAATTAATATTGAAGTTCCAAATGCCCAAAAGCAATTAGAGGCACAGTGAAAGCAATAAGAAATATTTAAGGTGCCACTTTGCTTTTTGGTCCAGTCGGAATAGTGTGGAAATTTTAGAGAAACAAACTTTTAAACATTAATCGGTAGGGGGGATGCTCCCCCCGCTGATTGAAAGTTTACTTATGTCTAGTCTTTAGACACCATTCGAATTTGTTCTTGTAAGTACTTGAAGAGAAAGTTTCATGATTGTTTTTGTTGCTAAGACGAAACTTTTATGGTTTTTTATTTAGCTAAAGATGAATGGATTGCAATTATTTCTTTGAAAAACCTACCTATCAAGGAGATAGAATGGACGTGAGCATATGAAAAAGAAAGTAAACGGATTTAAGGAAAGCTTGTCTGCGTATGGATTTTTGTCGCCATGGTTTATTGGTTTGATCGTTTTTACTGGGGGACCAATCATTGCTTCTTTTGTTTTAAGTTTAATGAAATGGAATTTGATTAGCTCACCGGAATTTGTTGGCCTTGATAACTTCAAGGCACTATTTGATGGAAGTACAGATTTTCTAAATTCGTTAAGAGTAACGTTGATATTCACAGTTATTAGTGTAGTAGTCACTTTGTTTTCATCGTTGTTTTTAGCAACATTATTGAACTTTAAAATAAGGTTTATGGGAATATTTCAGTTTTTTTACTTTATTCCCGCTGTTATGCCCAGCGTTGTTATGGCCTTTGTTTTTAAATTAATGTTTAACAAAGAGTTAGGGATTGTGAACTATGTGCTTTCATTTTTCGGAATTGATAGCCCACCTAACTGGTTAAATGATACATTTTATGTTTGGCCAACATTAGCAATAACATGCATATTCACTTATGCAACAGGTCAAATGATGTTAATTTTTAGTTCTGCATTAAAAGAGGTCCCTCAAGAGTTATATGAAGCATCAGATATTGATGGAGCTAGTTTTTCTCAGAGATTTTTCCATGTGACGCTGCCGGCGATTTCTCCAATTATTCTGTTTAACCTAGTCGTGGCAACGGTTAACTCATTCAATAGTTCTTTTACGCTTCTTTATCCACTTACAAATGGAGGACCTGGTGCTGAAACTGAAGTGCTTAGTTTAAATATTTATAAATATGCATTTAAGCTCTTTGATATGGGGTATGCTTCGGCACTAGCCATTGTATTATTTGCTATTGTCGGTGTAATTGCATTCCTGCAGTTTTATCTGTCAAGGAAATCGGTTCACTATAATTAAAAGGGGGCGGGAGTACAATGAAAAAACAACACAAGGTAAGCAAGATGAAGAAAAGTACGAAAATAAAAATAATTCAATACGCAGTTTTAGTTACAACCGCTCTTTTTATGGCATTTCCGATTTACTGGATATTTTCAAACTCTTTAAAAACACTAAATGGTATCAGTCAATATCCACCAGAACTTTTTCCAAGCAATCCGCAGTTCCAAAACTATTTAACAGTATTAAAGGATAGCAATACGCTAATTTATTTCCGAAACACAATTATTTTAATTATTGGGAATACGGTCGGAACGCTCGTTTCTAGTTCATTGGTAGCCTATCCATTATCAAGAATGAATTTTAAGGGTAAAAAATTAATATTCGCCATTATTCTTGCTACTATGATGGTCCCAACTGTAACTACAGTTATCCCTCAATTCATTATCTTTCGCCAATTAGGTTGGTTGGATAGCTTTTTGCCATTGATTGTACCAAGTTTTTTCGCATTTCCATATAACGTCTTTTTGTTTAGACAATTCTTTATGACGATACCGAAAAGCATTGATGAATCAGCAATGATTGATGGTTGTAACCGTTGGCAAATATTTATTAAAGTGTTAGTGCCAATCGCTAAACCAATCTTCATTACTGTGGGTGTATTATCAGCAGTGTATTGGTGGAATGAACTCTTTACACCATTAATCTTTATTGACTCAGATAACTTAAAGCCGTTAACAATAGGTGCATTGTCATCGTTTAAAGTAGCGGGTGCGACAAACGTTACGGCTTGGAATTTGCAAATGGCTATGGCGATGATTATGGCTATTCCTCCGATGATTTTATATCTATTTGCCTCACGTTATTTAGTAGAAGGAATTAAAACATCCGGATTAAAAGACTAAAATATCTATATAAATTATGGAGGGTAACTATGAGCAATCTTACAAGTATTTCTTTAGATAATATTAAAATTAATGATGATTTTTGGAATAACTATCGATCATTACTAAAGTCTACAGTCATTCCATATCAATATGAGGCATTGAATGATCAGATTCCTGATGCAGAGCCAAGTTATTCAATTCAAAACTTTAGAGTGGCAGCAGGAGAAATTAGTGGAAAATTCCAAGGAGCAATTTTTCAAGATAGTGATGTTGCTAAATGGCTGGAAGCTGTCGGCTATTTATTGGCAAATCAAAGGGATTTGGAACTTGAGAAAAAGGCTGACGACTTAATCGATTTAGTTGCACGTGCACAAGCTCCAGATGGATATTTACATACGTATTATATCATCGAAGCACCTGATCAGCGCTGGACAAATCTGTATGATTGTCATGAATTATATTGTGCTGGTCATATGATTGAAGCCGGTGTTTCTTATTATAAGGCTACTGGGAAAAGTCAGTTGCTCGATGTTGTATGCAAGTTAGCTGATCACATCGATTCAGTGTTTGGTGTAACAGAAGGGAAATTAAAAGGCTATGATAGTCATCCAGAAATTGAATTAGCTTTAGTAAAACTATATGAAGTAACTAATAATGACAAGTACCTCTGTTTAAGCAAATATTTTATTGACCAACGCGGACAGGAGCCTAATTTTTTCTATGAAGAATGGGAGAAACGCGGTAGAACGCTTCATGAAAGTAGTGTATTTAAAGAACCAAATTTGTATTATAATCAGAGTTTTTCTCCAGTAAGAGAGCAGGAACATGCAACAGGTCATGCCGTCAGAGCGGTCTATTTATATACAGCAATGGCAGATTTAGCACGTTTAACGAATGACTCGGAGTTACATGTAGCGTGTCAAAAGTTATGGAATAATATCACACAAAAACAGATGTACATTACCGGTGGTATCGGTTCAACTGAAATTGGAGAGGCATTTACTTTTGATTATGATTTGCCTAATGACTCAATGTATGCTGAAACGTGTGCCTCGATTGGCTTAATATTTTTTGCGAAACGAATGTTGCTGATGGAGACGGATTCCAAGTATGCAGATATTATTGAGAAGGCACTTTATAACATTGTATTAGAAAGCATGGCACTTGATGGAAAGCATTATTTCTATGTAAATCCGTTGGAGGTATCACCTGATGCAAGTGAAAAGAATCCTGGTAAAACACATGTAAAGAGTACGCGTCAAAAGTGGTTCGGTGTTTCATGTTGCCCGCCAAATGTCGCGAGATTGTTAGGTTCACTTGGAGATTATTTATATACAGTGACGGAAGATGAAGTTTATAGCCATTTATATATTGGTAGTCACGCGAATTTAACAATGAAACAGACTGATGTGGAATTAATCCAAGTATCTAATTTACCATGGGATGGAAATGTGAGTCTTGAGGTAAGGGTCGAAAAACCTATTAACTTTACAATCGGTTTGAGAATTCCACGTTGGACAAAAGGTGAATTTGAATTAATGGTCAATGGAACTGCGGGAAGTTACACGATGAAGAATGGTTATGCAATGATTAGAAATGATTGGGAAACCGGAGATATAATTGAAATTATTTTCCCAATGGGAGTCAAGCTGATGCAAGCCCATGCAAGTGTTAAAGCTAATTCAGGTAAAATTACAATTGAACGTGGTCCATTGATTTATTGCTTGGAAGAAGAGGATAATGGAAAAAACTTAAACACAATTATCGTAAATCCGGATCGGAACTGGAATGTTATTGAAGAATATATGGATGGGATTGGAAAGATTATCGCTTTAGAAACAGATGCGGATATAGATGCACCAGTTCAAGTGAAAGAACTTTATAGTGAATTCCAACATCATCGGACGAATAAAAGAATAAAAGCGATTCCTTATTTAGTTTGGGGAAATCGAGGAGCAGGAGAAATGTGTATTTGGTGTCGACATCATTGAAATTTACCTTTGATTGATAGAAGTTTTTAATATCTTTTGGTGCTAAAAAGAAGTTTAATCCCTTAGTCCAGATGAATACAAAAGGTATCTTAAGTAATCTTGATGGAAATCTGACCAACACGCTAGGGTGTGTTTGGTCAGAGATTGATAAAAGCAAGCTTTATATCGAGGATGAGGTGAGTTTTGTGGCGAAATATACAATTGGTGTGGATTATGGAAGTTTATCTGGTAGAGCGGTGCTTGTTGAAATTGCCACTGGAAAAGAAGTAGCGACAGCGGTGAAAGAATATACCCACAAGGTGATGGATGAATATTTACCTGATCAGACAACTAAGTTAGCGCCGGACTGGGCATTACAGCATCCGAGTGATTATTTAGAAGTACTAGAACTGACAATCCCGCAAGTATTAAAGCAATCAGGTGTGTCTGCCGATGATGTCGTTGGTATTGGGATAGATTTTACTGCTTGTACGGTCATGCCGATTAAAACAGATGGTACACCATTGTGTATGACTAATGAATGGAGTAAGAACCCACATAGTTATGTGAAGCTCTGGAAACATCATGCTGCACAAAATGAAGCAAATCGCTTAAATGAAATTGCTGAAGCGCGAGGCGAGGAATTCCTACAGCGTTATGGTGGGAAGATTTCTTCGGAGTGGATGATCCCGAAGATATGGCAAATTTTAAATGAAGCACCAGAGATTTACGAAGCAGCAGATCAAATACTTGAAGCAACAGATTGGATTGTTTCGCAATTGACTGGTGAAATTAGTAGAAATAGTTGTACAGCTGGGTATAAGGCCATTTGGCATAAACAAGATGGTTATCCCACAAAAGAATTCTTCAAAGCATTAGATCCACGATTGGAGAATGTCGTAGAAGAGAAGTTATCAAATGAAATCTTTTCAATTGGCTCAAAAGCGGGTGAGATTACGATTGAAGCGGCTAAACTAACAGGTCTAAACCCAGGTACAGCCGTTGCTGTGGCGAATGTGGATGCACATGTGTCAATCCCGGCAGTGGGAATTACTGAACCTGGGAAATTACTAATGATTATGGGAACATCTACTTGTCACATTCTACTAGGCGCGGAGGAAAAGATTGTCCCTGGCATGTGTGGTGTTGTTGAAGATGGTGTCATTCCAGGTCTTATGGGTTATGAAGCAGGTCAGTCTTGTGTCGGTGATCATTTTGAGTGGTTTATCGAAAACTGTGTGCCGGAAAGTTATGAACAAGAAGCAGTAGATAAGGGAATGAATATTCACGAACTTTTAACCGAAAAGGCAAATGCGCTTCAAGTAGGTGAAAGTGGTCTTTTGGCACTAGACTGGTGGAATGGTAACAGATCAACACTTGTCGACGCCGACCTTACCGGGGTGTTGATCGGGGCGACATTATTAACCAAGCCGGAGGAAATATATCGGGCACTTATAGAAGCCACAGCCTTTGGAACAAGGATGATCGTTGAAGCGTTTCGCAATAATGGTGTTCCTGTTGACGAAGTATATGCATGTGGGGGAATTGCAGAAAAAAATAAGCTGATGATGCAAATTTATTCGGATGTTTTAAATATGGAAGTTAAAATTTCTGCGTCGTCCCAAACACCGGCACTTGGTTCGGCGATGTTTGGTGCGGTAGCAGCTGGTGCTGAGCGGGGAGGGTATACAACCATTACTGAAGCGGCGAAAGTGATGGGAAGGGTAAAAGCTGAAACATACAAACCGATTGTGAAAAACACGAGTATCTATGAAAAGTTATTCGCGGAATATGGAAAGTTATATGATTATTTCGGTCGTGGCGAAAATAATATAATGAAAATATTGAAGGAAATTAAAATGAATAGTCTCTAATTTTGGTGAGGAGGAATCATCATGCTTGAATCGCTAAAGTACGAAGTATTACAAGCGAATTTGCAATTGCCTAAGCATGGGCTTGTCACTTTCACTTGGGGAAATGTAAGTGGAATTGATCGTGAGAAAGGTCTTGTTGTCATTAAGCCTAGTGGAGTTATCTATGAGGAATTACAACTTGAAGATCTTGTCGTGATTGACATGGAAGGGAATATTGTCGAAGGTGATTTACGTCCATCTTCTGATACAGCAACGCATCTTGCGCTTTATAAAGCATTTACTGAAATAGGTGGGATTGTGCATACTCATTCGCCTTGGGCGACAAGTTGGTCGCAGGCTGGTAAAGCGATTCCAGCGCTTGGTACGACACATGCGGATTATTACTACGGTGAAATACCAGTTACTCGCCCACTGACACATAAAGAAATTGACGGTGCTTACGAATTGGAAACAGGCAATGTCATTATTGAAACGTTCCATCAACAAGCGCTTAATCCTATGGTAATGCCAGGTGTACTAGTCGCAGGTCATGCACCATTTTGTTGGGGGGAAAGCCCTAATGAAGCTGTTCACAACGCAGTCGTTTTGGATGAAGTCGCAAAAATGGCATTCTATACGCTTCAGCTAAATCCACAGATAGATGAAATCGATCACTTCCTTTTAGACAAGCATTATCTGCGTAAACATGGAGCGAAGGCCTATTATGGGCAAAATAACGTAGTAGGGAATGATTGATAAAAATCAGCTAGGGGGAATTTCTTTGTTAAAAATAAAAGCATACGAATTTTGGTTTATAACGGGCAGTCAAATGCTGTATGGAGAAGATGTACTTAGTCAAGTAGAAAAACATTCGAAGGATATAGTTGCTGGAATAAATAGCGCAGGTTCTGTTTCTTACAAGCTTGTTTTCAAGTCGGTAGTCAAAGATTCTGATTCGATTCGTAAGTTAATGCTTGAAGCGAATGCAGACGGAAATTGCGCAGGGGTCATCACATGGATGCATACATTTTCCCCATCTAAAATGTGGATTTTAGGTTTAAAAGCTTTAACGAAACCGATGTTGCATTTACATACTCAGTATAATCGTGATATTCCTTGGGGAAATATTGATATGGATTTCATGAACTTAAATCAATCCGCACATGGTGATCGAGAATTTGGATTTATAAATAGCAGAATGAATATTACTCGAAAAGTCATTGCAGGTCATTGGCAAAGTGATGAAGTGAGAGAACGAATCGGCGGCTGGATGAGAACTTCGGTTGCATTCAATGAAAGTCAAAACCTGAAAGTAGCTAGATTTGGTGATAATATGCGTCATGTTGCGGTTACGGAAGGTGATAAAGTAGAAGCGCAAATTCAATTAGGTTGGACTGTGAACGGTTATGGTATAGGGGATCTTGTTGAACGGCTGAATCTCATCTCTGATCAAGAAGTAGATAACCTCATGGATGAGTATCATGAAAGGTATAACATAACCGGTGGAGAGGAAACAATTCAATCGATTCGTTACCAAGCGAAGATTGAAATTGGCCTAAAATCCTTTTTAGAAGAGGGTAACTACACTGCTTTTACCACTACGTTTGAAGATTTGCATGGGATGAGACAACTTCCTGGGCTGGCTGTTCAGCGATTGATGGAGCAAGGTTATGGTTTTGCAGGTGAGGGTGACTGGAAAACGGCCGCGCTTGTTCGATTGATGAAAGTTGTTGCTGATGGTAAGGGTACTTCGTTTATGGAAGATTATACGTACCACTTTGAACCTGGTAATGAGCTCGTTCTTGGTTCGCATATGCTTGAAGTTTGTCCGACAATTGCTACCTCGAAGCCTACAATCGAGGTACATCCGCTAGGAATCGGTGATAAGGAGGATCCGGCGAGAATGGTATTTAACGGGGCAAGTGGGCATGCACTAAATGCAACAATTATTGATATGGGCCACAGATTCCGCCTCGTTATTAATGAAGTAGAAGCGGTGGAAGTAGAGAAGGATCTGCCGAATTTACCAGTTGCGCGAGTACTTTGGAAACCGCAACCATCATTGAATAAGGCGGCTGAAAATTGGATTATCGCTGGTGGTGCGCATCATTCCTGCTTCTCTTATGTTGTAACGCCAGAACAGCTTATGGATTTTGCAGAGCTTGTTGGAATAGAGTCTGTCCTCATTAATAATGATACGAACTCAAAGGAATTCAAAAATGAATTACGTTGGAATAGTCTTCTATATAGGTAAGAGTCTCATAATAAGTATTGTATATATGAAGTATATTCTCTACCGGGGTTTCTTACTTTTAGGCAACCTTTAATTATAAGGGGGCGTAATCTCGAAAGGATGGATTACATGAGTAGCAAAACAGCAACGATGATTGTTGAAAAGGATTTTAAGGTAGCGGATATTGATGATCGGATTTACGGTTCATTTGTGGAACATCTTGGTCGTGCTGTATACGGTGGGATTTATGAACCAAGTCATCCGAATGCTACTGAAAATGGTTTCCGGAAAGATGTAATTGAGCTTGTTCGAGAATTAAATGTCCCGCTCATTCGTTATCCAGGAGGAAACTTTGTTTCGGGATATAACTGGGAAGATGGTGTGGGACCTAAGGAGGGGCGTCCCTGTCGACTTGACCTTGCTTGGCGTGCAGTTGAGACCAATGAATTGGGTACGAATGAATTTATGGATTGGGCTAAACTTGTGAATGCCAAAGTAAATATGGCAGTCAATCTTGGAACTCGAGGTGTTGATGCCGCCAGAAATCTCGTCGAATACTGTAATCATCCATCAGGTACGTATTACAGCGATTTACGTGTGTCTCATGGTTACAAAGAACCTCATAAAATTAAAACATGGTGTTTAGGAAATGAGATGGACGGGCCATGGCAAATTGGTCAGAAAACCGCTGTTGAATATGGTCGAATTGCTAATGAGGCAGCTAAGGTGATGAAGTTGGTCGATCCGACGATTGAACTGGTTGCCTGTGGAAGTTCATATCGTGATATGCCGACGTTTGCAGAGTGGGAAGCGACAGTATTAGATCATACTTATGAGAATGTCGAGTTTATTTCGCTACACCAATATTATGGAAACCCCGATAATGATCTTGCAAACTATTTAGCAAGATCATTAGAAATGGATGACTTTATAAAATCAGTTATTTCGATTGCAGATTATATAAAATCGAAGAAACGTAGTAAGAAAACTATAAATTTGGCTTTTGATGAATGGAATGTTTGGTATCATACACTTGATACTGATAAAAATATTGAGCCATGGGGTATTGCACCTCAGCAACTGGAGGATATCTACAATTTTGAAGATGCACTACTTGTCGGTTCAATGTTGATTACATTGTTAAGAAATGCTGATCGTGTAAAAATTGCTTGTCTTGCCCAATTAGTCAATGTGATTGCTCCAATCATGACAGAAAAAAATGGAGCAGCGTGGAAGCAAACGATATTCTATCCTTTTATGCATGCATCAGCATACGGGAGAGGCGCAGTGTTAAATCCAATTGTATCAAGTCCAAAATATGATAGCAAAGATTTTACTGATGTACCGGTGCTTGATACAACAGCCGTATATAATGAGGAAAAAGAAGAATTGACGATTTTCGCAGTTAACCGTGATCTTGAAGATAAATTATTACTAACATGTGATATTCGAAACTTTGATGGTTATAGGGTAGTTGAGCATATTGTACTAGAAAATAATGATATGAAAAAAGTTAATACTGTTCATGTACAAGAGGTGGTACCTAATCAGAATGGAGATGCGGTGAATAAAGAAGGTCTTGTGACAGCAACATTACCAAGGCTATCATGGAATGTTATTCGTTTAAAGAAATAATTTATGTGTAGCTTCCACTAGAGTTGTGTGAAGTGAAAAAAATTATAGGGTCCCCAATTCTTCAAAATTTAATGATTACAAAAGAAAAAGTCCTTTATAATGGTTTGTACAGGAAGTACCTGTCAAAATCCAATTACAGAAGAAATGAAAAGGTTAGTACTGTTTTATACGAATGAAGTCCACCAGGAGATTAATTGGGTTATCAAGTAGCAATTTATCATAAAGATACCAAAGGGGAAAATCCTCTTCGGTATCTTTTTACATTCTATCATTAATGACCAAAGGAATTAGTGTGGTAAAATTATTATAGAAACAATAATCCAGATAAATTGAACAGTTGAATATCTAAATTAACTGAGCGAAGGTGCCTTAACGGGTTTAGCCGAAGCTTTAAGGCTGACGGGAAAATCTGGCTTGTGGTGGGAGGCGTCCCTTAGCGCTGCGGCGGATTCAGTGATATTCTTTAATCAATTACAAGAGTTCTTTTTAAAGAAAGAGGTATTTCAATGATCAATCAACTGCGTAAAATCTATCCTTCCCTCATTGTGTATACCGAAGGTCAGGATTATGTAAATCTTACATATAAGTGGTTTGTTATGAATGATGACATTATTGGCATTCATGAAGATGAGCTGACTGCAAAAGATGCATCCTTATTAGCCACTTTTATAGTCCCTTACAACATCAATTTCCCAATACCTACGGATGAAGAACAAAAGTGGAGTGCGGTCATCCATGCGACTAATGCAAGTGCTAGCGCTAGCCTGAAATGGCTAAACCCTTATCGTTTTGTTTACTTTTCAATAAAGAAAAATGAAGTTGATCCGATTGTCTTTAAAAGTGCGGTACAGGAACTTTTTACTAAACCGGTCCCTATTTTATGGGCTAATGGCTATGAAGGCATTATTATTGAGGAACAAGTAACAACTGAGGAAAGTACTTCCTATGAACAAATCATAGATTTATTAATGAGTGATTTATATGTCAAAATCAACTTCTTTGTGGGCCCTTATCGACAAGGGGAAGAGGGGATTGCACAACATTATCAATCTTTATTCAATGCTGCTAAAAGCGTATTTGTCTATTCGAATAAGGCAGTTGTTACCTATATAGATGCTGTCCCTTATTTACTGCTCCATCAAACAGATCAAAACTTCCGGTCCGATATGAGTCAAACCATTTTACAAGTATATAGGGATGACGAAGAAACGCTAAAAATGATTGAAACGTTTGTACATTGTAATTTGAATCTATCGGAAACGGCAAAAGCCTTACATATGCATCGCAACAGTTTACAATATCGATTGGATCGTTTTTTGGAGAAGACGGGCATAGATATTCGCCAATTTCACCAAGCAATGACCGTATATTTGGCCTTATTAGCGAGAAAGTAACCTTAAAACATATCCATTTACTTGTATAAATCGCAAGTAAGCAAAGACTTGAAACTAGCTTGTTAACTGAATCATTTCCGGTTCGCTTTCGGCTAACTATTCAAGACATAATTACCAAGGAGGAATGGAGGTTCATTCCTCCTTTAGGAGCAAGCGTGGCTAGAAACGCCTTCGTCATTTCTAGCCACATCTTTTTCGGTCATCTTGCTATGAATAGTTGTCTGTCGCAAACCTACAATGTTTAAGTGATAAATGTAACTGCTTGGAAAGAAAAGAATAAATGTCTTTCTTTAAAGAGTGTAAGTGCCCGAAGATGCAATTTCGGGCACGCTTGCACTTTGTACAAGGTGTTTCTACTTTACTTTTAGCAAGCTTTATAGAAAGCGACACTTCCTAAAATAAAAATGGAAAAGACCATGGGCAAGGCTTCGGCCGCCAAAATTTCATCTTTGGCGGCCCTCTCCAGTTAAGAAGCCCTCTATTTGCTCGTCCCCAAAAGCATTAGTACTTCATGTATCTGCGTTTTTGGAGAGCGACGGATGAACGACTACCATATGATTACCGAACAGAATGTATAGGGATGCGGCGAAGTCGCATCCCTATACATGAAAATAGTACGGTTATTGTATAGAAGTCGTTCAATCTAAAGCGAATCCAAAGTGATTGAACATAGAGTAGATCTAGTATTTTATTAGGTTGTTTTTTTTGTTAATCAACAGACGTAACCCTATATGTAAATATGCACGAAGATGATACAAATCTTTGTGCATATTCACCATTACTCAAATAGTTAAACTATTGTATGCTGTTAATAGTTAATGAAAGCACTTACATATTGAGGGGGAAAGAAAATGGCAGATTTACAATTAAAGAATATACGAAAAGTTTATGACAAAGATGTTGTCTCTGTAAAAGATTTCAGTTTGGAAATTAGGGATAAAGAATTTCTAGTATTGGTAGGTCCATCGGGTTGTGGGAAATCAACGACACTTCGAATGATTGCTGGTTTGGAGGAAATAACAGATGGAGATCTTTTCATCGGCGGCAAACGCGTAAACGATGTACCACCAAAAGATCGTGATATCGCGATGGTGTTCCAAAACTATGCACTTTACCCGCATATGAACGTTTACGATAATATGGCATTTGGTCTAAAGCTTCGTAAATTGAAAAAAGATGAAATTAAAAAACGCGTAGACAATGCGGCTAAAATTTTAGGATTAGAAGATATGTTAACACGTAAACCGAAAGCGTTATCAGGTGGACAACGTCAGCGTGTAGCTTTAGGACGTGCGATTGTTCGGGATGCTGAAGTATTCCTAATGGATGAGCCATTATCGAACTTGGATGCGAAATTACGTGTACAAATGCGTGCAGAGATTCAAAAATTGCACAAGCGTTTACAAACAACAACTGTCTATGTAACGCATGACCAAACGGAAGCGATGACAATGGCAACGCGCCTTGTAGTTATGAAAGATGGTATTATTCAACAAGTAGGGGCTCCTAAAGAAGTGTATGATGAGCCGAATAATGTGTTTGTTGGTGGGTTTATCGGTTCACCAGCTATGAACTTCTTAAATGGTAAGCTGGAAGGCGAACATTTTGTTATGGGAGAAGTAAAAGTTCAAGTCCCTGGTGGGAAATTGAAAGTGCTTCGTGAGCAAGGCTATGTTGGAAAAGAAGTTATTCTTGGGATTCGTCCAGAGGATATTCATGATGAGCCACTATTCATAGAATCTTCTCCTGAAACAAAATTCCGAGCATCCATAGAAGTTGCGGAATTGATGGGGGCAGAAATTATTCTTTATTCTAAAGTTGACGGGCAGGATTTTGTTGCGCGCGTCGATGCTCGTTTCAACGTTAAAGCTGGAGAATCAGTGGACTTAGCATTTAACTTAAGCAACGCACACTTCTTCGATTGCGATACAGAAGAACGTATTAAATAAGGGTTGGGTAAAACCGCTAGGGGAATGGACTTTCCTTTGGCGGTTTTATATGTGAAACGTTTGTATGATAGAATGTAAGACAATTGAATGGATGAAATAAGGGTGGAGATTGTGTGGAAGAATTAAAGCGACAGTTAACGAAAGAGCTACAACAGGATTTGAATGTGAAGATTTTGGACTCCTTATCATGGGGCTTGCCTGTCCATTCTATTGAGATTGCATTTCAAACGGTAAAGCGTACACAAATGGATATTTTAATGAAGATGATGTTGATGGCTTTCCAAACGGAAGCCATTGCTGATGCAGAAGAATTAAGTGACATATTGCTAGTTGAACAGTTGTTTATCAATGATTTGATTGACAAGATGTCAAGAACTGGTGTCCTAGCCAACAAGGGAAGTTCTTTTGCATTGACCGAGGCGGGGATTCAGCAACTGGAAAGCGGTATTTTTGTCCATGAACCGGAGGATGATTCTAAAAAAGCGCTGTATAGTCCGTGTCATGAAGCTTTTCTGACAGGAAATGTTGAGGAGCTTTCATCAGATGAAGAACAAGAAACATACCGTCATCATAAGGAATTTGTTGATTGGACGGTTAAGTCTCTCGCAAAAATAGATGCAATTACTGCGTTACAATCACTTGGGGTAGAGTCGAGCGAAGGAAATGTTCAAATTGTGATTTCTAAAATAGTATCGGCTACGAATGTTCAAACAGATGCAGTGCCTTGTCTTGAATTTCGACTGTACAATAAGAATGAGGACGTGCTGTATACAAGGGTTTGGAATACGCTGTTAGGGCATTGGGATAAAGTGCTCGAAGCACAGTTAAATGAACGAGAACGGATGGAATGGCGTGAGAAATATTTATCTGAATCCAGATAAAGCTTCCGGACGCAATCACGCCTCGGCGTGATTGATGAAAGTGAACAAGAGACTACTCGTTGTGAGAAGTCTCTTGTTTATTCATCCACCTGCTGGTCATAATATGCGTCAATTGGTACAAAAAGCCCAACTTTCCCGTATGTTTCATGCTCTAACGTAGCAAACACAACTCCGATTACTTGACCATCATGATTGAGGACAGGACTCCCGCTATTTCCACGGTAGACGGGTGCTTTCATCATTATGACGGGCTCATCCCAATCGCTTAATTGATGATAATCAATAATGGTTCCTTCATTAGCAATGCCCGTAAATTTTAAAGGATTACCAATGAAGTAAATAGGCTCGTCAGTTGAAAACGTCGTTTGGCTAGCTAGCTCCAAATAGGGCAAGTTTTCTCCGTCTATTTCCAATACAGCCAGATCGATGGAAGGGTATGTATGGACAACATCGGCGGTGAACACACCTTCCCCTGGGAAAGAAACCGTCACCTTCTTATTGCCTTCAACTACATGATTATTCGTTAAAAGGGTGCCGTCACTGGAGATGGAGAATCCCGTACCTTTGCTATCAGCTGTTGTAATGACGACTACGGATTTTTTATAGCTAGCAATATCATCTTGTGCCGATAATCTCGCGGAAGTTTTGACGAATTCAATCGCCGGAATTGAAAAGACCTCAAAAATTACTGCAAATGTATTGAAGGTCATCATCACTGCAATTAGCCAAAACAACCATTTAGGGAACGGCTGTTTCGGCTTGTGCTGCTCTTGCCCAACGTTAGCGAGTGCCTGTCGCTGTGCCTCCAACACGAGCTCTTGCAGCTCATCATCATCTATTTCTTCCTGTTCGTTGTCGTTCAAGGAAATCACACCCCACATGTCAATGAAATCGATTGTACGATTTTATTATACATGAGGATACCTTAACTTTTTTGAAAAAGATTTAGCGTGATATAATGAGAGAAAGATTTTACTGAAATGGAGGCCTTCGAGATGAGTAGATGTACAGTGGATCATTCACTTGAGGATGTAAAAAACAAGTTAAATGAACAGAGCACATTTTTGCCACAAGAATTATACAAACACTGCAAGCTATTTTTAGAAAAATCACTGGATCAAGTGACATTAAATGAAGTTTTTCATTTGTTGAAGAAGTATGATTTAGCTTCTGATGAAGTAAAGGAACAAAAAAATGTAGGTTTGCGAAAGCTTATTTGAAAATTGTATATAGAAAAGAAGGCGTTTGAATGGCAACAAGCACTGCAAAAAAAGCTCCCGTAAAGCAGCTGAATTTATTTCATCTGACATGGCCGATTTTTTTTGAAGTTTTTCTTTTTATGTTAATGGGTATCGCGGATACATTCATGTTAAGCGCTGTATCTGATGATGCTGTATCAGGCGTTGGAGCGGCAAATCAGTATGTACATATTGCAATTCTCATTCTTGAAGTTGTCGGCAACGGGGCTGCCATTGTTGTATCACAGTATCTAGGTTCGAAAAGATATCTCGAGGCCTCTAAAATTTCAGCATTAGCTGTGACGTTGAATTTAGTAGTTGGCGTTATGATGAGTCTAATTTTCATCGTCTTTTCTAGACATATGATGGTTGCTATGAATTTGCAGGGTGAGGTACTAGAGCACGCTTCGAAATATTTAGTCATTGTGGGCGGAGCAATTTTCTTACAGGCTATTATCAATTCATTGTCAGCTATTATTCGTGTGCATGGTTTTACCAAGCAGACAATGTACGTGTCGCTTGGTATGAATATTATTCACGTAGTCGGCAATTATGCATTAATTTTTGGGAAATTTGGTTTCCCAGAACTAGGTGTGCAAGGGGCTGCGATTTCGTCAGTTGTCAGCCGTTTCTTGGCGTTACTTGTGTTCTTCTGGTTGCTGTACCGGGTGATGGAGTATCGTGTGGAGTGGCGCTATTATATTACTTTGTCGAAAGAATACATTCGTAAAATATTACAAATTGGTATTCCATCTGCGTTTGAGCAAGTGATGTACCAAGGCTGTCAAATTGTCTTTTTGTATTATGTGACGTATTTAGGCACAGAATCTTTAGCAGCCAGGCAATACGCCGTGAATATTTCGATGTTTACGTACTTATTTGCCATTGCGATTGGCATGGGGACAGCGATTATCGTTGGACGGTTTGTGGGGGGGAATGAAAAAGACAACGCCTATACAAGTGTTTGGTCCAGTGTAAAATGGGCTCTTCTATTTACGGTCACAATGGTAACACTCGTCATTCTATTCCGCTATCCATTAATGGGGTTATTTACGAATAATGAGGACGTTATTAAAATAGGTGCATCCGTATTAGTGCTCAGTATTTTACTGGAAACGGGACGGACGATTAATATTATCGTTATTTCCTCATTACGTGCAGCTGGAGATGCGAAGTATCCAGTCATTATCGGAGCCTTTTCAATGGTTGCGATGAGTTTGCCGTTAGGTTATTTCTTAGTGTTCGAATTAAATATGGGACTCGTTGGCGTCTGGCTAGCTATTGCAGCCGATGAGTGGGCACGTGCGGTTATCATGTATTTCCGCTGGAAAAGCAGAAGATGGGAAAGATATGCCCTGGTGTCTCCAAATAAAAATCGAGGGTAATACTTTTGTACTGAAAGGATAATCAATTTAACCGATATTGTATATAAGGATGTAAATGCGACTTTATATGCGAGAGGGTGAAAATATGAAAATCAATGGAAGTCCAGCTTATGTGAAAATGGTTAAAGGGTTAATTGATCATCAGAAAAAGTCTTTTGAAGGTACGTTAAAGCCTAACAATAAGTTCTTTAAAGAGTCATCTGTTGAACTACCTCCTGAAATCCAACAAATGCGCAGATTATTGGAGGATAAGAAAAAAGCACTAGAAAAGTTAGATGTCGATCAAACTGCTAAGAAAATTGCGCGTGGTGAAATGATAACTGAAGATGAACGGGAAAAATTGCGTGCAACTGATCCTGAAAAGCTAAGAAAGGCAGAAGAGGCAAATGAAAAGCGTGCATCTGTTAGTAGGCGACTGGCAAATGCTAAAACTAAAACGGAAGTACAGTCGATTCTTGCCGGTGAAAAATCAATGGCGCTTATGATTTATGATAAAGGTGATCAGGTACTCGGTGAATTATATTTAGAGGCAGTTGGAAAAGCAGAAATCGATTATTACCAGGGAAAAAAATCTAATTCCGCTGCATTTCGAACTGATAATGTTACTAAACGAGCCTATTTATTTGATATGCGCTTGTAACAGATGAACAACTTAGATGCCCTTTCCATATGTATAGAAAGGAAAGGGGCGGGTAAGATGATTACATCAGCATCCATCGATATTGAAGGTCACTCATTTACAGCGGTAACAGTGTATTTACCAAAAACGACCTTGTTAACAGTATCTAATGACAACGGCTATATTATGTGTGGCGCATTAGATGTTGGGCTTCTCAACACGCAGTTACAGGATCGGAAAATAATTGCGGGGCGTGCAGTTGGCGTCAAGACGATTGAGCAATTGCTGCAAGCACCACTGGAGTCAGTTACACTGGAAGCAGAGCGACTTGGTATTCATGCAGGAATGACTGGGGAGAAGGCTTTGCTGAAAATGGCATAAACAATGAAGAAGATACTTTCCCGAAAAATTAGTATTTGGGAAGATATCTTCTTTATTTTGATAAATATCCATATATTCAGTATAATTAGTATTTAACGTCAGTAATTTATTGTTAATTAGGTTCACGGGAGGTTTCTTATGTTTTTCATCGAGGCAAAACGGATTATTGTTGTTATTTTTGGTTCATTATTAGTGGCTATCTCATTGAACTTTTTTTTGATCAATGCCAATGTGTACGCAAGTGGCTTTGCAGGTGCGGCACAGTTGACATCCAGCGTATTTATGGATTTTCTAAACATCAATGTCAGCACGGGAATTCTATTGCTGTTATTCAATATTCCAGTTTTTATATTGGGATGGTTTAAAGTAGGGAAAGGCTTCACCATTTATAGTATCGTTTCTGTTATTTTTGCTACATTGTTTATGGAAATCTTGCCCGTACTGTCTGTGTCGAATGATATTATTTTAAATGCAGTATTTGGTGGTGTGATTGCTGGAGTTGGTGTTGGAGTATCCTTGAAATTAGGTGCCTCAACTGGTGGGATGGATATTGTTGCGATGGTTTTATCGCGTTTACAGGATAAGCCGATTGGCACGTATTTTTTACTTCTAAATGGTGTGATTATCGTGTTAGCTGGCATTGTTTATGAGCCAGAAAATGCTTTATATACGATGCTTGCTTTATACGTAACGACAGCAGTCATCGATATGATCCACACCCGCCATGAAAAAGTAACAGCCATGATTGTGACAGGTAAAGTTGATGAATTGCAGCTGGCCATTCATCAAAAAATGGTACGTGGTATAACAATTCTTCCGGCAAAAGGTGCTTATTCAAAGGAAGATAAAAGTATGCTGTACCTTGTGATTACACGCTATGAGTTATATGATTTGGAGACAATTATAAAGGACGTTGATCCGAATGCTTTTACAAACATTGTTCAAACAGTAGGGATTTTTGGCTTCTTTCGTCGCGAAGGAGAAGTCGTCGTCAAGTAACAAACCCGAGTCACAATAAAGTATCATTCTCTCCGAATTTGCTCATCCTATCTACAAGGAGGTGTGATACGATGGCTCAAGAAATCCTTTGCGAAGTGAATAATTGTAAGTTTTGGAGTGCTGGGGACAAATGCAGTGCAAAATCTATTTATGTCGTCAGCCAAAAAGGTAAAAAGGCAACAAGTAGTGAAGAAACGGATTGTAAAACATTTGTACCGAGGGACTAAGGGTCACCATTCATGCCCCAACAATGCTCCTTCTACGAAAGCTAGTCGTAGAAGGAGTTTTTTGTTGAATTATTTTTTAATAAAGTAGAATGATGAATATTGTGACTGTTTAAGATGACTTAAAAATATGTCTAACCCCTTATGAATCATGTATAATCATAAAGAATGTACTAATTAAAGGACGTGTTTTTGTGGTAGGACGTAACGAGCCATGCCCGTGTGGCAGTGGCAAGAAGTATAAAAAATGCTGTGAATCGAAAGCGGCATTGTCAATAGAAGAAGTGAAGGTAGAAGAGTTGGAGCGTATTTTGCAAGTTTTCTATGAAGAGTATCCTGAAAGACGTGACGTAGGAGAGTACTTGCAAGTAGCGAACAAGTGGAAAGAGTCGCTACAGACCTATTTATTAGAAGAAATGATTGAAGCGATTGCAGTAGATGAATTCTTTTTCCATCATAGACCAGAGATTTGGACGGGCTATTTAGAAAAGCAACGTAAAAAAGCACTTCGTCCCTCAGTTGTAAATATTTTAGAAACTTGGAGCCATCCACGTGCTTTCATCGGAGAAGTCGTTGCAGTAGATGAGGTCTATCTAACTGTAAAAAGTATTTTCGAGGATGAAACTATCCAGTTAAGACGTGAAAGTGAGAAACCAGTCCCAGTAGGGGTGCATCTCTATTGCTTCATCTTGCCAGATGGAACGGCAAAGGAAAATCATTATTTAGCAATATCGAGTTTACTATTCTTCCCAACAGACCATCAACAAGTATTTAAACAGTTTGCGAAGCAGTTTGAAGTACAACAAAACCCCGTTTCAATATTTTTAAAAGAAAACGGTATTGCATTTTGGCAACTGCTTGGTGAAGATGGCTATGGTGGAGGAGAATTTACCAATTTTGAGGCAGGTGTCCTACTCGAAGTCATCGATTTTTTAGAGAAGAATGAGCGGAAGTCTGAAAAGTTAGTAGAAGTATTGGAAGATTATTTGGTGGAGCAACAGCCGAGTGCTCGTAAAGAAGTAGCGATTGCAGCTGGAGCGATTCGTTTTGGTCAGGAAAATGGATTATTTGAGCCGCTACCATTGACTATTAAAGAAATTGCAGAGTGGTTTGAAGTTTCTACCTCTACTTTGAATAAATACTATAATGATCTAAATGGGTATTACGCAAGCAAGGAATAAATAGAAAACATCTCACTTACTGGAGCAATTCAGTTGAGTGGGATTTTTATTATATCGAAAAGGAACTTCGAAATCCTTTTTTTATAAATGTATTTCAAGATTAATCCGATAATTGCTGATATAATAATATGAAAAACCTTTTGAAAGGATAAAAGGATATGAAACTACATTTTTATCAGCCAGAGTTTGATAAACATATCGAAACATATCTATTAACGGATGAACAGCTTCAGTTCACAGGCATACCGAAGGAATCAATTGAGTTTTCAAAGGCGGAAGATAATCACTACCCCATCTTAGTACTAGAAAACGACCAGCTAGTTACATTTTTTGCTTTACATACATGCGAGGGCGTAGAGCCTTACTCAGAGAATGCGAATGCAATACTAATCAGAACTTTTTCAACCGATTTTCATCACCAGCGTAAGGGGTATGCGCAGCAAGCATTATCGCTTGTGCCGGAATTTGTCACTGAACATTTTGCAGGGATTAATGAAATTATTCTAGCTGTCAATGTAAGAAATAAGCCAGCGCAAGCTTTGTATGCGAAATGTGGGTTTGTCGACAAAGGTGTTCGAGCGATGGGGCGAAGAGGAGAATTAATTGTATTGAGCTATTATTTGTAGGGTTCATATAGTGTTTTTAATTCATAGGAGGTAAATAAAATGATGTTAGAAATTATTGCAACGAGTGTAGCAGATGCGATTGCTGCGGAGCGAAGTGGTGCAGATCGGTTGGAGCTTTGCGCAGCCTTGTCTGAAGGCGGGCTAACGCCGAGTTTAGGTTTGGTGGAAGCTGTTGTGGAAGCGGTTAGTATTCCGGTCCATGTTATTGTTCGACCACATAGCAGAACTTTTCAATATGACGAAAGTGATTTAACTGTCATGCTCGCAGATATTAGGTATATTAAGCAGGCGGGAGCTGCGGGTATTGTAATTGGTGTATTGAATGAGGATAACGAAGTCAATACGAGAGCTTTATCACGTTTATTGACAGAGGCAGGGGGAATGAAAGTCACCTTCCATCGCGCATTTGACGATATCGCTAATCAGCTGGAGGCGTTAGAAGTTATTGCTAGTTTCCCGCAAATTCAACGGATTTTAACTTCTGGTGGGCAAGCGCCCGCGCCAGAAGCAGCTGAACAGTTGAAAAAATTGGTGGATAAGTCCCGTAATACTTCAGTTCGTATTTTGGCGGGTAATGGCATGAGCCCTGAAACGTTATCTACATTGGTGAGGGTAACAGGGTTGGAAGAGGTTCATTTTGGCTCGGCTGTTCGCGTGAATCGAAGCTTCATGTATCCGATTGATGAGGCGGTTATTGCTGGGGTGAAAAGTGAGCTTATGCAGTTGGGTGAATCGTAAGGAAAAGACACATAGGCGGTTTAACAATACCAGATCATAGCAAATTGCTGTTGATCTGGTATTTTTGTGTTGTAAAGGATGTGCGGTAAGAAATGTCCTCCACTATTGTCATGTTATTTTGATGCTGCATATTGTAATAAGTGTGGCAAAAATTCGAAGGGAATCCTCTTGTGTTCTTTTTTTCTTGTTATTTATTGACAAGGAAATAACAAGTTCAGTAAGATAATAAAGTTGATCCGTAACTGCTTTGAATGAAAAGCCTAATGATCACCGCGTGGAAGGGAGTGAACAATACGCGTTACACATAAATCGGAAAACAGTTAAAGCGCCAGTGCTGAAAAAATCGGAAGCTATCTATTTTCAGCAGACGAGGTGGAGGAGTATCGAATCTTCGGCGGAAGCCTCCCGATCGCAATTGCCCGGTTGTAATTTTTGCTAGCAAATCGTTTGAGTAATCGAACGGACAAAGAAGCAAAAAGGCAAAGTTCTTAAGTAATATGCAAGTACACTTCGCTCATGTAGCTGGGGTGTAGTTAAGTGTTGCTAATTTTGCAAACATCGGAGGAAACGACATGTGTGGAATTGTTGGTTATATTGGATCAGTAGATGCAAAGGAAATCTTGTTAAAGGGACTTGAAAAATTAGAGTACCGTGGCTATGATTCAGCTGGCATCGCGCTTCGCAATGAACAAGGCATCACGGTTATAAAGGAAAAGGGACGCATTGCAGACCTACGTGCAGCCGTAGATACAGCTATTTTAGCGTCAACGGGCATTGGTCACACACGTTGGGCAACCCACGGCGTTCCCAATCAAACAAATGCACATCCTCATCAAAGTGCATCAAGCCGATTTACCCTTGTGCATAATGGTGTGATTGAGAATTATAGTTCTTTACAAAAGCAATATTTGCAAGATGTTTCAATGAGCTCTGATACAGATACAGAAGTTATCGTGCAGCTGATAGAAACATTCGTCGCAGGCGGAATGACAACGGAAGTGGCTTTCCGCCATACGTTAGCCTTACTGCATGGTTCCTATGCGATTGCCATGTTGGATGCTGAAGCAGCAAACACTATATTTGTTGCAAAAAATAGAAGTCCGTTGCTAATTGGCCTGGGCGAAAACTTCAATGTTGTGGCCTCTGACGCAATGGCGATGCTGCAAGTGACAGACCGCTATGTAGAACTACATGATCAGGAAGTCGTCATTGTTCGCCAAGACACGATTGATATTATGACATTGGATGGTGCGAAAATAGCACGCGATCCATATGTAGCCGAGCTTGATATGAGCGACATTGAAAAGGGGACCTATCCTCATTTCATGCTGAAGGAAATAGACGAACAGCCAGGTGTTATTCGGAAGATTATTCAAATGTATGAAAATGAGCAAGGCGAACTGTCAGTGGACGCCGCTATTGTCAATGCGTGTAAGGAAGCAGACCGTTTATATATTATTGCGGCAGGTACTAGCTATCATGCGGGTTTGATTGGCAAGCATTATTTTGAAAAAATAGCTGGCATTCCAGTAGAAGTGCATATTTCAAGCGAGTTTGGCTATAACATGCCTTTGCTGTCGGAAAAACCTTTGTTTTTATTCATTACTCAATCAGGCGAAACTGCAGACAGCCGCCAAGTATTAGTGAAAATGAAAGCACTAGGCCATCCGACAATCACGCTAACTAACGTTCCAGGGTCGACACTTTCTCGTGAAGCAGACCATACATTACTGCTACACGCAGGTCCAGAAATTGCGGTAGCGTCGACAAAAGCCTATACTGCCCAAGTAGCTGTTCTAGCGATAGTCGCTGATGTGGTTGCACAAGGACGTGGAAAAGCGGTAGATTTTGAGTTGAAAAAAGAGCTAGCCATTGTCGCAAATGCCATTCAAACACTTGTAGATTCAAAAGAAGAGCTGGCACAAATCGCACATGAATTTTTAGCTGTGTCACGAAATGCGTTCTTCATCGGCAGAAGTCTCGATTTCTACGTAAGCTTGGAAGGCGCACTAAAGGTCAAAGAAATTTCCTATATTCAAGCAGAAGGCTTTGCTGGTGGAGAATTAAAGCATGGGACGATTGCCCTGATCGAACAAGGCACCCCTGTTGTTGCATTAGCTACACAACAAGCCGTAAGCCCCAATATCCGTGGAAATGTCAAAGAAGTCGTTGCCAGAGGAGCTATTCCATGCATTCTATCAATGGAAGGGCTGGAAGAGGAGGGCGATCGCTTTGTACTACCAAGAGTCCATGAGTTGCTTGCACCACTTGTAGCAGTAATTCCTATGCAACTTATTAGTTACTACGCAGCACTTCAAAAGGGCTGTGACGTTGATAAGCCGAGGAATTTGGCGAAGTCAGTTACGGTGGAATGAGGTTTGGTGCAGGAGGACTATAGCTGTTAAGTTACAAAAAAGATGTATACTGGACAAAAAAGATGTATACCGGACAAAAAAGATGTATACTGGACAAAAAAGATGTATACTGGGCGAAAAAGATATATAGTAACTAAAAAAAGTGTAAAATCGTATTTAAAAGGGTATCCTTTTAAATACGATTTTTTTATATGGGGTAAAGGGGGGATTTTGTTATGGCAAAACGGAGGAACAGTTGGACAGAGGAAAAAATTGCACGGTATATAAAAGAAGGAAGAGGAAAAGGAGAGTTGTCAGAATATATCCCGTGGCTGAAAATACAAGATTTTTCAACGAATGGAAATGCGTCACGTTTTGTAGGATGGAAAACGAAAAGGCAACATGAATTTCTCTCGAATTTGGAAAGGGATCTTTTCCTCTTATTAGAATGGGAACCCAGTGTAATCGATATTAGGGAACAATTTCCCTTAAATCGGGAAGAAACAATTTCTATTGCCGAAGCGAAAGGGATCAAACATTCAATAAATAATATTACGGATACTTTTATCGTAATGACGACAGATTTTTTTGTTACGGTAAACCAAGGTGATCATATAGAATATATTGCGCGAACTGTGAAACCTAGTGAATCTTTGGAAGATAAAAGGGTCGTTGAAAAATTTGAAATTGAAAGAGAGTATTGGATGTCAAAAGGTATAAATTGGGGGATTGTAACCGAAAAAGAGTTACCTAAAAATTTTTCGAGAAATATCTTATGGGCCCATAAGTACTTTTATTTAGATGATAAAGAGGATGAAAAATACGCGTTGATTTTTCTGAATATATTGACAAATAAACGCGGGAATGATGAAAATTTATTAGATGTTTGTAATCAATTTGATGCAGATTATAACATAGAAATTGGTTCAGCATTATCCTATATAAGACACTTTGTAGCTAGGAAATTGATTTCAGTCGATATGGAAGAAATAATTACTGCAAGTAATTTAACTATTAAAGAACTGAAGATGAATGTTAGTGGGGTGGATTATTTTGATTATATTGGCAGTTAATGAACTAATTAAGGATATGGATTCTGATAAAACCTTTAGATTACTTTGGATTGATGAAAATAATTTTTTTTCATATGCAATTGATATAGAGGATAAAAAAGCGTTACCCTTTGTACTTGGTGTAAAAGAAATTAGTCAGGGATTGATAGATAAAACATATACCAAACTAGATTACGATAATTCTGCTACCGCGTTATACAATTTAGATTTAACTGATAAGGAGTTAATGTATAGGGATAATTCATGGAACATTATTAAAGATTTGGTACAAGATGAACCATCTATATATAGACAAAAGGAGCGTGGGCAATATATTAAAAAACTTGTTGAGGAGAATGTTTGTACCAAAAGTACTGCATATAAGTATTTAAGAAGATATTGGCAAAAAGGAAAGACTATTAATTGTCTTATACCAGACTACAGTAACTCCGGAGGTAGGAATATAAATAAAAAAAGTAGTGATTTAAAGAGGGGGGTCCCACGAAAAAGTAATAGTATTGGAATTAATGTTACAGAAGAGACCAGGGAAATCTTCAAAAAGGCAATAAAAAAATATTACTTTAGTGATAAAAAAAACTCCATGGCATACGCATATAAAATGATGATTAAAGAATTTTATGCTTACCAAGTTCGTTATGAAAATGGTGTAAAACATGTTGTAATAGAAGATGAAAACAAAATACCTACAATTCGCCAATTTAGATATTGGTATAACAAGGAATTTGGTATTAAGCAAACAATAGTTAATCGCCAGGGGAAAAAGAAGTTTGAACGTGATCACAGACAAGTGCTCGGTTCATCTACATACGAGACCATTGGACCGGGATCAAGATACCAAATTGATGCAACAATTGGTAATCTGTATCTTATTTCTAGCTATAAATCGGATTGGATAATTGGTAGACCCATTATTTACTTTGTTGTTGATGTTTTTACGCATATGATCACTGGAACATATATTGGACTAGAAGGACCCTCATGGGCGGGGATGATGATGGCAATTGAAAACGCAACAACCGATAAGGTCGAGTTTTGTAGTAAATATGGTATCGAAATAACTAATGAATGGTGGCCATCAGCACATTTGCCGGAAATTATAGTAGGTGATAGGGGTGAATTAGAGGGCTATCAGGTTAACAATATAATAAATGGACTGAATGTTTCAATTGAAAACAACCCATCATTTCGTCCCGATTGGAAAGGTATAGTCGAAAAGTTATTTGATACCTCACAAGAAAAGATTAAACCATTTTTGCCTGGATATATACAAACTGATTTTGGGGAAAGGGGTGCCGAAGATTATAGGTTACAAGCAAAATTAACACTGGAGCAATATACAAAAATTATCATCAATTTCATTCTGCATTACAACAAAAATTACTATATGAAAGATTATCCAAGGGATGTATCCATGATTGAAGCTGACGTTAAACCAACACCAAATGAGATTTGGAAATGGGGAATTAGAAATAGGGCTGGAAAGTTAAGAAAAGCGGATACCGATACGGTTAGATTTTACCTGATGCCAAGGGATAAGGCAACCGTCACCCCTAAAGGGATTAGATTTAAAGGAATGCTATATAGTTGCGAGACTGCCATAAAAGAATCATGGTTTATAGTTGCTAGAAATAAGAGGAGTTGGAAAGTCGATATATCTTATGATCCGCGGAATGTGAATAATATCTATATTCATACCCAAAATGAGAATCTGTTTGAACTGTGTTCGCTTTTAGAACACCAAGATAGATATAAAGACAAGATAATCGAAGAAGTTGAACAACTAATAGATACTGAAGGAAATAATTTTAAAAACGAGGCACATAATCTGCTTCAAGAGGAAATTAACTTATATAGCAGCATTGAATCAATAGTTGAGAATTCAATAAAAAGTGCGAATGAAACCCAAACTAGAATGTTAACTAAAGCGCAAAAAACCAAAAGTATTCGCGAGAATAGACAAATTGAAAAAACACTTCAACGGAGTAAAGAAGCCTTTCATCTGACAATGGCCAATGAAAATTACGAAGAAGAAACAATTGAATTTAATGATGTTAGTGAAAATAATAGTGAACTCAAAAATCAGTCGATTATGGATTTATTTAATAAAAAAAGAGGGGAAAAAAATGAATAAATCTAAAACCGTGGTATTAGACAGTGGAATAGAAGTTCCAGTAGCTATGTATCAGGAACAAGGGTTAATTGACTATAAAGGAAATCCGCTTATAGAAGCATTACCATTCATTTTATCCAGGGAAGAGGCATTTGACCAACTAAGTTTTTTACCCCCGTATCATAAGAATGAAAGAAATTTATCTATACAACATCGTTATCACGCTTTATTGCGTTTGACCCAATTTTTTCAGCCAATAGGGCAAACTTTGGAGTTAGAGCAGAGGTTTTCCCGACTTATTCGATATGGCTATGTGAATAGGAATCCATTACAAAAGCAGCATATTCAAGTTCTGAATGAACTACACGATAAATTGATAAATAAGGATGAACTTGTATTATCTCCAGATATTCGTACATCGGCTTCAAGTTTTACACTAATAGGATTTCCAGGAATCGGTAAAACGTCTGCAATTGAAAGGATAGTCTCTCTGTATCCTCAAGTGATATTACATCAGCATCCAATAAATATTATTCAAATTGTTTGGCTTAAGTTAAATTGTCCTCATGATGGTTCGTTGAAAACACTATGCATGAACTTCTTTCAAAAAATAGATATGTTGATTGGGACAAATTATTATGAGCGGTACGGTAGGAAAATTAACTCAATAAGTTCTATGGTAATAAGAATGGGGCAAATTGCACGTTTACATTCAATTGGAGTCTTAATTATCGATGAAATTCAGCATTTATTATCTGCAAAAGGGAGTGCATCTGAGCCGATGATGAACTTCTTTGTAACGTTGGTTAATGAAATTGGTATTCCAGTTATGTTTATAGGAACAATGAAGGCAAAGGCTTTATTGCAAAAGGATTTTAGGCAAGCCCGCAGAAGTAGTGGACAAGGTGATATGGTTTGGCAACAAATGAATAAAGATGACAATTGGAATGTTCTTATCACTAGTATGTGGGACTATCTATGGACTAAGGAATCAGTGGAGCTTAACGAAGAAATGAACGAAATCATATACAAAGAAAGTCAGGCAATTATAGATGTCGCAATTAAACTATTTATACTGGCACAATCAAGGGCTATTGAAAGTGGTATGGAAAAAGTAACACCTCAATTAATTAGAAAGGTTGCAAAAGAGGATTTAATGATTATGCGACCCTTGTTGGATGCCCTTGAATCGGGGAATGTAAGTGAAATCGCTAAATATGAAGATATTATTCCCATGGATATCGAAGAATATATAGAAAATCGAATTCCGATTATAGATATTAAACAACAAGCACAAATCAAGAAAGAAAAAATTAAACAAACTGGGTTAATGAAAGAAGTTACAAATCAAGAAAAACTAATTATATCTTTAGTTAGTATGGGGATAGATGCGGAAATTGCGGAAAATGCAACTAAGTATGTAATGAAAAAATCTCCCGATTTAACAATCAAGGAATTAATGATAGAAGTAATTCAGTATATAGATAGGATGGACGAAAAAAAACAAAGTAAAAGAAATATCAAAAACAAACCAGCAAATAATAAATTACAAATAATAATTGAAAATGGGAAAAAGAATAAAAAGTCCGCTTATGAGGCATTAATGGATAAGGGGTATATAAAGAATCCTTTCAATGACTTTATAAGTTAGGAGCGATTTAAAATATGTTAGCTTATTTTCCAACTATATATAAAGATGAACTCATATATAGCATGCTGAGTAGATATCACCATCGTTCGGGGAACGGAACCCTTAAGGAATCTACAATGGATTTATTTGGAGAAAGTAATGCGTATATTATTCCCGACTTAACAACTAAGTTAAGGGCGTTAGTATGCAGGGTTGGTCAATTTCATAAAGTAAACATCGACGATTGGATTAATAATCACACTTTATATAATTATTATACAAATTTTAACACTAAAAATATTAAACAGGCTGTTAGGTTTTATATGGTAAATGGTGATGGAGAAAATAAATTACATTATTTAACTGGTCAAATGGCGACTACTATAAAAGAACCCCTATTTTTTCGATATTGTCCTGAATGTCTAAAAATAGATATACAAAAAAATGGGGAAACTTATTGGCGAACATATCATCAATTACCCAGTGTATTTGTTTGTCTTGAACATGAAGTTCCATTAGCGGATAGTAAAGTAAAGATTAGACCAGATAATTCAATACTTTCCCATCCTAGTATTGAAAATTGCCAAACTAAGTATGAACATGATTTCATAAAGCTCAAAAGTTTATGGTTTTACATAATTGGTGAGGAAAGTTATAAAGTAACAATCAAAAATTATGACTTCGACCAGATAAAATTATTTGGAATTTACCATTATCTTTTGCGGAAAAAGGGATATATGAAATCTAAAGGAACAACTAATCAAATTAAATTAAGAGAAGATTTTATTAACTTTTTTGGAATAGAATTTTTAGAAATGATGCAATCATTACCATGCGGTGTTGATGGAAAGTGTTGGTTGAAAGCTATAACCAGAAAACACAGAAAATCATTTCATCCAGTAAGGCACTTATTATTAATCCACTTTTTAGGTGAATCAGTAGATACAATTTATCAAAATGCAAATAAGTTATATCATCCATTTGGTGAAGGTCCATATTTATGTTTAAATCCCGCGGCAAATCACTATCTTATGCCTGTTCTATTAAATTTAAAGGTGACATGGTGCAAAGATACTAAAAGACCAGTTGGCACCTTTTCCTGTACATGTGGCTTTGTTTATTCCCGTAGAGGACCTGATGAAATGCCAGGTGACAAAACAAAAATAGGACGTATTAAAGAATTCGGCGAAATATGGTTGGAAGAACTACAACAATTAGTTGAAAAAGAAAAGTTGAGTTATCGTGCATGTTCAAAAATACTAAAGGTTGATATCAACACAATCATTAAGTATTCTAAGCCTCGAAAAAATAAACCTATTGGTGTGAAAATTATCACGACATGTAATTCAAAGCAACAATGGCTAGACTTAATAAAACATTATCCATCATTATCAAAAACTGAACTCAGAAAAAAGAATCCAGCAATTTACATGCGGATTTATAGGAATGATAAGGAATGGTTGAAAAATAATTCGCCAGTTACTAATGTAAATGTTATTACTACCAACAGAGGAGATTGGATAAATAGGGATCTCCAAGTACTGGATGAAGTAAAAAAAGCATTAAAAGATTTATACTCTAAAGAAAAGCCTGTTAGAATAACTGTAAGTAGTATTGGAAAAGCGATTAATCAGAAATCCCTTTTGGAGAAAAAAGCAGATAGGCTGCCATTGACAATGGAATTCATTGATACCGTCAAAGAAACCGTAGAGGATTTTCAAAAAAGACGAATTAAATGGGCGGTGAACCAGTTAGCGGATGAGAAACTTGAAGTATGGAAAATAATGCGTAGAGCCGGTCTGAAGAGTGAATTTTATCCCAGTTTGGCAGATGAAATATTACATTACTTAAAATAATGCAATGTCTAATCCGTAAAGTTGCATACACTGTAGATTCAATTAAGGACAGTACTGTTGTAATCATATTTACTTTAACCCAAAAGGGAATTTTTCAGTGTTGGGCTCCCTATTCAGTATCGTAGATTTGCACTGTACAAGGCAAGGAAGGAGCGCGAAAATCATATTTGCTGTATTCAATAAGTTCCAGTTCTAAATTTGGGTAACAGCGTTTAGATCTTTAACTGCTGTCTAGTTACATTATAATTGGTAATTTGACATTATAGTTGGTCCCAATTGCACCTTCAAAAGGAGTAAAAAAATTTTAAAAGCCTAACAAAATCAGTTAGATGGTTAGTAAATCACAAATTTAAGCTAGAAACTGACTACCGATATTATTGTCGGTTATTTTACTATAAAGCTGCGTATAAAAAAATCGTTTTCAAGGGGTTCATTTCTCCTGAAAACGATTTTTTTATTTCTAACTGTTTTGAAAATCGAGAAATAAAGAAAATAAATCCCCTTTTGTTATTATTTACTAGTCTTTAACTGACAATACCGAAATAAAGGTAGTTAACCGGGTTTAATCTGCTCCATATAACCTTTAATATCGTTTTCCGACATTTCCCCTGTTATTATTTTTTCAATCTTACCTTCCGGGTTGATAAGTAAGGTGGTAGGCAAAGGTTTGACATTATACGCCTGCATTACACTTTTTGTTGTATCAATTAAGGTCGGAAACGTCATGCCATATTGTTCGACGAATGCCTGGACTTTCAAATCAGATTCAGCAATATTTACAGCTAATATTTGAACTCCTTGATCTTTATATACCTCATACTGACGCCCCATGGCAGGCATTTCCTTTTTACAAGGAGCACACCAAGTACCCCAAAAGTTTAAAAAGACCCCTTGTCCCTTATACTCTGATAACTGATGTTCTATCCCATCCAAATCAACAAGCGCAAAGTCTGGAGCATAATCACCGACCTCTAAAACATCATATTTCTCTTTTGTCACACTTGTGTATATTGTAAAGACAATGGCTGCCGCCAGAACGGACAATATTATGATACGGGTAATAAAACGGTTCCTTTTTTTGTCATTCATTATTATATGCCCCTTTCGAGACCCTTCAGGACACCAATCGCACGCCTGGGATGTCTTCGTTATGATTATAACCACTACTATACCGAAGATTTATGAAAAAAGTATGCAGACACAAAGAAGTCATGAATTCAAGTGAACTCCTTGATTTGACTTACGTCTGCATACATTTTCCACAATTTTTTTCTATACTAATTGCATGAGGAGAGGAGTACGAACTGGTATGAATAAGATTTCGAAAAAACTGGCTGCTTACTTTATCGTTTCTTTCCTCGTACTGGAAACAGTGCTGATGATGTATTTACACCAAAATATCATTCATACAAGAGTGGATGAAGAATATGCCCGCTTATTAGCGAGTGGTTCGAACCACCGAAATGTTCTAATAGACCATTATTCAGCTGAAACAATCACGCACATTGTTTTAATGGAAGCTGAAGGGGACAGAGGCGTTATCATTACTGGAAAGAACGGTGAGGTTATCCAGAGTTCGGATAAAAAATTAGAAAATCTAATGCCTTCCTTGTCTTTCCTACAAAACTCCACTATTCAAAATGATCGAGTTGTCATGACGGATTGGGAAGATTCGCCATATATCGTAAGCGCCCATCCATATGAGATAGATGAGGATAGAACAGGATTTGTTTTGATGTTCCAAAGCAGCGCCCCAATTGAACGGTTGGTTGGGAAACTGAACTTTCACTTCAGTTTGGCGGGGGGAGCAATTATCATCATCCTTTTTGTCATCTATTCGATTCTATCCAAATTTCTTACACGACCATTGATACGCATGAAAGAAGCGACGGAGAAATTAAGTGAAGGGAAATTCAATGTAAGCCTTCCGGCAGGGGGGAATGACGAGCTTGGCGAATTATCAGTCGCAATTCGGAAGTTGGCAACCGATTTGGAAAGGATGAAAAAGGAGCGTAATGAGTTTCTTGCATCCATCTCCCATGAATTAAGTACTCCGATCACTTATTTAATAGGGTATTTAAAAGTCGCGATGAGACCTGAGCTGACTGAAAAGGAAAGAAATAGTTATCTAACGATTATTGAAGAAGAATCAAATCGGATGAAAGATCTCGTGAAAAACTTAATGGACTTGGCGAAAATGGATGAAATGACGTTCACTGTATCTAAGATGCATTTCTCAGCCCAACAATTTATTGAAGATATTTATCGTCTTGTCGTTCCTTCTTTTGATTTGAAAAATGTAAAGTTGAATGTGATATGTACAGAGAATTTTCAAATCGATGCAGATCCACTACGACTGGAACAGATTGTACTGAATCTATTGGATAATGCTTTAAAGTATTCAGAGCAAAATACAACGGTAAAGGTGGAAATTTCCATGGAAAACCAACGAACTCTCATTTCTGTCAAAGATGAAGGGATTGGAATTCCAGCAGAACAAATCGATCTGATTTTTGAAAAGCTTTTTAGAGTTGAAAAATCCCGTTCCAGAACCTATGGCGGATCTGGTCTTGGTCTAGCGATTGTAAAAGAATTGGTGGAAGCACATGGAGGAACGATAAAAGTAAAAAGTGAGTCGGGAAAAGGGAGCCTATTCACGATAAAGATATAAATCGGTAAGGAGTTGAGAAAATGCGAACGATTTTGCTTGTAGATGACGAACACAGGATGCTCGATTTGCTGGAGCTGTTTTTGGAGCCTCATGGATTCAATTGTACAAAAGCGGATAACGGAAAAAAAGGACTAGAAATAGTAGAACAAGAAAAGGTCAATCTCGTTTTATTAGATGTGATGATGCCGGATATGGATGGTTGGGAAGTGTGTAAGAAAATACGTGAAATTTCGACTATCCCGGTGATTATGCTAACTGCGAGGTCGGACAAGGCAGACCTAGTAAAAGGGCTTGAATTTGGGGCGGATGATTATATCACGAAACCGTTTGATGAGAGGGAACTTGTGGCGCGGGTAAACGCATTGCTACGCCGCACTACAAGTAATAAAGAAGATACTAGCAACCCAGTGTATGGCGACTTCTTATTGAATCGGGATTCTTATTCGTTGCATTACAAAACCCTAGATGTGCAACTTACTTTGAAAGAATTTTATATTATAGAGGCGTTAATTACCAGTCCGAAAAGGACATTTACACGGGAACAGCTATTACGCACAGCATGGGATTTTAACACATTCACAGATATTCGAACAGTGGACTCACATATACGAAATTTAAGGGAGAAGTTGAAAAATGCGGGATTCCCGATGGATGACTTTTTAAAGACAGTGTGGGGAATCGGCTATAAATGGAGCTAAAGGAGATATGAATAGGATGAAGAAGTTCAAAGTTATTGTGGGATTGCTATCACTGGTCGCCATCATGTCGGCCTGTAATAAAGAAAGTGAACCGTATGCGTTTGACAAAGTGAAGAATGGTACTTTTGAGCACTTACATGGTTTGGGATATATCAATGGAGGCCCAGAAATTGTGATTTCAACGCATGATGGGCTTTATGAATATGGCAAAGACGGTTGGAAAGAAGCAAACAGTGAAAAGCATGATTATATGGGTTTTCAAGCCATACGTGACGGTTTTTTCTCAAGTGGTCACCCAGAACCGGGATCCGACTATAAAAATCCACTCGGTTTAGTTAAAAGTACGAATCGGGGAGCTAGTTTGAATAAATTGGCGTTCTATGGAGAAATTGATTTTCATTACCTAGCCGCAGGATATGATTCAAACGCGATTTATGTACTCAATGAAATGCCGACCAAAGAGATGTCAGATGGTTTCCATTATACGCTAGATGAAGGGACGACTTGGGAAAAGGCTTCGATGTCTGGATTCAAATCTGATTTTATTTCGAACTTGGCTGCACATCCTTCCGCTAAGGAGCTGATTGCCATCGGGAGTAAAGATGGGATATTCCTTTCGAAAGATTACGGTGAAAGTTTCAATTTGTTTAGTAATGCAAAAATGGTCATTTATGTGACGTTGACTGAAATCGGAGGATACTATTCGAGTTATGAAAATGAAATAGCTCAGCTCAAGTCATTTACATTTAGTGACGATGAAGAAACGACTATTCAACTACCTAATGAAAATATAAGTCCTATCGTTTTTATCGCGGTTAATCCGGATGATGAGAAAGAAATTGTTATCGGAACCTATACGAACGATATTTATGTGACGAAAGATGAAGGAGTCAATTGGGATATGCTCGCGGTAAATGGTGAATTAGCGAAATAAGATAATGGATGGTGCTTCATAGATGTATGGATTGATGTCGAAAATCAGTCAAACGATAAGTGAACCGCTTACGATACTTGTACATTCTTTTGCAGATGTTCCACTAATTTATGCACTTCTATTGGGATTAATAGGTGCAGTTGCGCCTTGTCAGTTGACTGGAAATATGAGTGCGATCACTTTTTATGGGAATCGTACGGTTCAAATAAAGGCAGATTGGGTAGAAATTCTTTTCTTTATTGCCGGGAAAGTTGCAGTCTTTAGCTCTCTTGGACTTCTGGCATGGCTATTTGGCCAATCGTTTGAAACAAAAATGACAGAGTACTTTCCAATGTTCCGAAAAGCGATTGGTCCACTTATTATTATGACAGGACTTGTTTTGATAGGGGTTCTAAAACTAGGATTTCTTCAACGCATAACAATGCGGATCCCGATGAAGTTGCGTGAGGGAAAGTTTGGTTCCTTTTTGTTGGGAGCTAGTTTTTCGCTTGCCTTCTGTCCGACTATGTTTGTCATATTTTTTCTTTGGCTTATGCCCGTCGTTGTAACGACATCGTATGGTTTAGTTCTGCCAGCCGTTTTTGGTATTGCAACTTCACTCCCTCTCCTATTACTGTTCTTTTTAATATGGTTTTTTGATGCGAAGCGCTTAATTATGAAGCGAAGCATGAAAATAGGAAGAGTTATACAACGTTCTGCTGGCTTTGTATTAATCGTAATTGGAGTTTTGGATACAATTACTTATTGGGCGATTTGATTCGCCAGATTAGTGCACCAATCGTGCGTAAAATAGTCTACGCTGTTCTTTGGTATTTTGAAAAAAGGAGCCTAAATAGATGTTTGCGGATTTGAACCTATTTCTTGCGTTTGGTGCAGGATTTTTGAATTTTATATCTCCTTGCACATTACCGTTATATCCAGCTTTTATATCTTACATAACGGGAATGTCGCTTGATGAACTTAAATCAGATAAAAAGAGATTTAGGAAAAGCGGGATCTTACATACAATTTTTTTTCTAATCGGATTTTCAGTAATTTTCATCTTTCTCGGTTATAGCTCATCACTTGTCGGTACATTCTTTTATCAGTACCAGGACCTTTTACGACAGATAGGTGCGATTTTCATTGTTATCTTCGGTTTGATGATTTTAGGTTTCTTCACACCTAAGTTTCTTATGCAGGAGAAAAAATTACAATTTAAAAATCGTCCAGCCGGTTATTTTGGTACGTTCCTCATAGGACTTGCATTTGCAGCGGGATGGACCCCATGTACAGGGCCTATCACGGGGGCTGTTTTCATGATGGCGTCTCAAAACCCAGGCTCGGGTGTATGGTATATGGGTGCGTACGTTCTTGGATTCGCAATTCCATTTTTCCTTATGTCCCTATTTATAACCCGAGTTTCATGGATACAAAAACACAACCGGGTAATTACGAAAGTTGGGGGATATATCATGATTGCGATGGGCGTACTGCTCTTCTTTGATGGTTTGACGTATATTATTATTTGGCTAAGTCCTTTTTTTGGCGGTTTTATGGGGTTTTGATGTTATTGGAGAAATATAGTGCGAAGTTTTGAAAGGGAAATATCTCGTGGATACTTTTTAGGTGGCTAATCAAACGATAGATTTGTAATCGTGTGGGATATGGAAAGGGGATAGATCTATGTTTAATATTCTTGCAATAAATCCGTTTGCATTTTCGCTTGGGTCATTCGGAGTCCGTTGGTACGGGATTTTGATAGCACTCGGCATCGTTCTAGCATTTATTGTCGTTCAGAAGGAAATGAAGAAACGTGGCATGCATCCGGATTTTTTGACGGATTTACTTGTGTGGGCGATTCCAATTTCCATCATCAGTGCACGGATCTATTACGTCATTTTCTCTTGGGATTACTATAAAGAAAATCCAGGGCAAATCATTCAAATTTGGGAGGGTGGCATCGCCATCCACGGTGCGTTGTTTGGTGCTTTTATTACGACATATATTTACACGAAGCGTCGCGGTGTTTCGTTTTGGAAAACGGCGGACATAGCAGCTGCTGGACTTCTGATAGGTCAAATAATTGGACGATGGGGCAATTTCATGAACCAAGAAGCGCATGGCGGTCCTGTATCGGAAAAGTTTCTTGAAACGACAATCATTCCGGATTGGATCATGAAACAAATGACGATTGAAGGCGTGACATATCATCCTACATTTCTTTACGAATCGCTGTGGAACATTGTGGGGCTTATCATCATAATTTTGCTGCGCAGAGGAAACTTGAAGCGTGGCGAAATGTTCTTGTTTTACCTCGTTTGGTATTCCACTGGACGGCTCTTCATCGAAGGGATGCGGACGGATAGTTTGTATATCATTGGTGAACTTCGGGCGGCACAACTTGTATCCGTTACGGCTATTGTCGCTTCAATCGTTCTATTTATTATCAGACGTTATGTTCGGAAAGTGAATGTGAATTATCGGGATGAATACTAGGGGACTATTGCCAGGTAAATAGAATTTGGAGGCAGATATTTATGTTTCGCTTATTAGATAATTGGTCGATAAGGCTGAAGCTTTTTATCAGCACGACAATCATTTTAATAGTTTCATTCGCTATATTAGGTTATCAACAAGCGAATAATGTGATATCCATTATCGAGGGAGAAGCGCTGGAAAAGGCTCAATCTGATTTGCAAATGGGATTAGCAGTTATTGATTATAAATATCCTGGTGAGTGGAAATTGGAAGGAGAGAATTTATTTAAGGGATCAGTAGTAATGAATAATAATTTCGAGATTGTTGATTTAATTGAAGAATTAACGAACGGAGATACAGCGACATTATTCGCAGGTAATACGAGTATCACATCTAGCGAGATGTCCGCGGGCGAACGAGGAATTGGGACTAAAGCTATAAAAAAAGTTGCAGATCAAGTATTGACTAAAGGCGAAATATTCCACATAAAGGCCGAAGTACTTGGTCATACTCACCAAACGGTATATGCACCATTAAAAAATGGAAGTGGTGAAATTGTTGGAATTTGGGCTGTTGGTGCCCCTGATGCATCAATCCGTATTCAAGAAATAAAGAATGCAACTGCTTTAAGTGTCTTCATTTCAACAGTGCTTATTTTAATTGTTTCACTCATTATTTATTATTTATTGACGAGGCCAATTATAAATCGAATTAAGCTTGCGTCTACTTCACTTGTAAGAGTGGCAGATGGGGATTTATCTTATAAATTACAGGAATCTACGAGCAATGATGAGACTGCTGTTTTATTGAACGCGGTGAATCGAATGATTGCTCAATTAAAGTTTTTGCTGGATCAAACAAAAAAGGTGTCTATGCAAGTGGCTAGTTCTTCAGAACAATTAACGGCCAGTACATATGAAAATACGAGGGCTGTGGAACAAATAACCGCAACTTCAGAAGCAGTAGTGAAAGGAGAGCAAGAGCAACTGAGGAATGTTGAAGAAGCCATTTCCATTGTCGCGACTATGTCGGATGGGATTGACCAATCGATTACGAAGAGTGAAGAAGTGGCGACATTGGCTCAAGAAGTTTCAGTTGCTTCATCAAAGGGGATGGAGGCAATCGGAATTGTGCTCAATCATATGGAGGGAATCGACAGCAACGTTGCAGAAACATCTATTATTATTAAAAACTTGAACGAGCGATCCCAAGAAATCAACGATATTATTTCAATTATTACAGGTATTGCGAGCCAAACGAATTTGCTTGCACTAAATGCAGCTATCGAGTCAGCACGCGCGGGCGAAATGGGGAAAGGTTTTGCAGTCGTGGCTGATGAAGTGCGTAAACTTGCTGAACAATCATCGCAATCATCAGAGAGGATTGCCCATCTAATTATTGAGATTCAAAGGGAAACAGAAGAGGCAGTGAACTCAATGGCAATCGGAACGAACAAGACAAAAGCCGGAATGATTGAAACCGAGCAGGCGAATAACATGTTTATCCAGGTGAATGCATCCATTGCAGATGTAACACCGAAAACAGCGGAAGTTTCACGCTATATTCAAGAGATGGCTAGGCAAAGTAAACAATTGGTGCAGTTAATCGAAATGATTGGTGCCAAGGCGAATGATGGAATTATAATCAGTCAACAAAACAACACTGCGACAGAAGAACAATTTGCTGTGATGAAAGAAATTGCTTCCTCTGCAACAAACTTATCTCAGCTGTCAGAAATGATGACGCAAACGTTTGAGAATTTTAAGACAGAGTAGGTAAGAGCGACAGACACATTTGTAATCACGGAATTTTTACCCAACATTATTGTTGCAGTGTTGGTATTAAATATGAATTGAATCCATTTATGCAACACAATTGTTTATAAAGCATACAAAAACTCCATGGAGAATTTTCCTTGGAGTTTTTGTGCCTGAAAAAGTTATTCAATTATCATCACTACATCAAAGTTTCAATAACCGTGCATTAATCGCAAAATAACGTTTAAAATAACTCCTTAAGTGACAATGGATGTATGGACACAAGTAGAATTAGTTTGTAATTTATTAATACTTAGAACGCATTAATCGAAGAGAATTCAGTACAACAATGACAGTAGCACCCATATCCGCAAAAATCGCCATCCATAACGTTAACCAACCTGGAATAATCAGCAGTAGGGCTATTAATTTAAGACCTAATGCGAATGAAACATTCTGCAAAATAATGTTTAGCGTTTTGCGGCTTAGACTGATGGTATAAGGCAACTTTTCTAAGTCGTCAGCCATTAGAGCAATGTCAGCGGTTTCCAGTGCAGTATCAGTACCAGCGCCACCCATCGCAATCCCTACAGTTGCACTGGCTAAGGCAGGTGCATCATTGACACCGTCACCGACCATGGCAACATTTCCGTATTGGTTGCGGAGAGACTTGATTGTATCCAATTTATCTTGTGGCATCAATTCAGCTTTAACTTCAGAAAGGCTAAGTTGGCTACCAATGGCAGTTGCCGTAGCCAGATTATCTCCAGTGAGCATAATCGTTTTTTGTATACCTAATTGATATAACTTCTGTATAATCGTCAAGCTACTTTGTCGAACCTGATCTGCGACTGCGATCAAGCCTTTCACATCATTACCGATGCCTAACAACATCACTGTTTTACCTTCTTTTTGAAGTGTTTCAATCTGGTGTTCGTATTGTTCGGGCAGGGATAACAATTCCCTGAACATATTAGGGCTCCCGATATGGACAAGATCATTGTTAATAGTTGCTTTTGCACCTTTACCCGTTATTGATTGAAAATCATCAATAGGAACTAATTTCAAATTTTGTTTTTCGGCATCTCTGATGATAGCAGAAGCTAATGGATGCTGCGAGAATTTTTCAATAGATGCTGAGATACGAAGAATTTCATCGGTACTCATATCTGTCAATTGAACGATATCCGTTACTTCTGGCGTACCTTGTGTCAATGTTCCTGTCTTATCAAACGCCACCACTTTTAAACGTCCCGTTTCTTCCAAATGGATACCGCCTTTTATGAGAACGCCATTTCGTGCAGCATTTCCAATTGCCGTCACAATTGCAACAGGGGTTGAAATTACTAACGCACAAGGACAACCGACAACCAGAACCGCAAGACCTCTATAAATCCATTCGTTCCAGACACCACCGAAAAATAGAGGTGGCACTACAACAATCAAGAGGGAAATGATCAATATGGCAGGTGTATAGTACTTCGCAAATTTATCCACAAATTGTTGGGAAGGTGCCTTTTCTGCTTGAGCTTCTTCGACTAAGTGGATAATCTTGGCGATTGTAGTATCTTCTACTCGTTTTGTTACTCGTACTTCTAGGGAACCTTCTTCGTTAATTGTTCCCGCAAATACCTCGTTACCGAGAGTTTTATGGACGGGAACAGATTCACCTGTAATGGCTGCCTGGTTGATGGAAGAATCACCTTTTACAACCTCTCCATCCATCGCAATCTTTTGACCAGGCTTAATGATCATAATGTCATTAATTAGAATATCATTTACGTCAATTTCGAACTCATTGTTACCGCGTCGAATGGTAGCTGTGCTTGGGGCGATATCCATTAGAGAACGAATTGAATTACGCGCTTTGTCCATCGAATAACCTTCGAGAGCTTCACTTATAGCAAAAAGGAAGACAACAAGGGCACCTTCGCCCCACTCGCCGATAATAGCAGCTCCAATAACAGCAATTGTCATAAGGGTATTCATATCGAACTGCAATTTAGTTAGATTTACCAATCCAACCTTGAATAGACTATACCCTCCAACGAGAATGGCTGAAGCAAAGAGAACGATAGCTAGTATACTTTCTTCTCCCTTATAAAATGAAGCTATATAGCCAAGAATTAGCAGGAATAGGGATACAACGGTCGTCTGATTCTCCCGTTTTTTCCAGAATGGCTCTTTCACTTCAACAATTCGTTGCTTTTCAGGATAAACCTTGATTCCATCAAAGGCTCCAGCCTTTTCTAATTGTTCTACGGATGCATCTCCTAACACAGTTATTTTTGACGCACCGAAATTCAATTGTACATCGTCAACTGTCTTTATCTCACGAATGTTTTTTTCAAACTTTGCAGCACAATTGGTACAAGATAGGCCTTGCAGTCTATAAACATTTTTGTCTGAACTCATTTGTGCCATCCTTCTTTCGAATGCGCGAGCGCAATATTCACCAATTGATGGACGTGTTCGTCAACCAAGGAATAAAAGACAAGCTTTCCTTTTTTCTTGGAAGCAGCAATTCCCATATCGCGTAAATAACGCAAATGGTGGGAGGCGTTTGCATTGGATGTCTTCAAGACATTGGCAACATCACAGACACACATTTCCTCTTCTAGTGTAAGCGCATAGGCGACTTTCAAGCGATTGGCATCTGCAAGGGCTTTAAATAGTAATTCGACACCACTGATTTCGTCTATCCGCTCGTTGACGCGTTTAACGACTGCTTCGTTGTAACAAAATGTTTCACATGTATCTGTTGCAGTAGAGCCAATTATTTCTTTGATTTTTTCCATTATCCCTTCACCTCATTCAAATATTCATTTGATTATACTTATCATATTCAACAGTTGAAAAATTGTCAATTATAATATTCAAATGGCTGTTTTAATGAGTGGCTTTTCTGTTACAATAAATTTGAATTAAAAAGTATCGCCATCGCTTTAGAGAGGAAGAGAAGAAATGAAGAGGATTATTAGTGCAACACTTATTTTGTTGTTCGCATATACAAGCACTGTCTCTGCACATACCGGTTTAACGAGTTCATCACCGGCTAATGGGGAAGAAGTGGCTGAAGAAGTCTATGAAATTGTAATGGAATTTAATTCGAAAATCGAATCGACAAGTACAGTGAAAGTCTTTAATGAAATCAAAGAGGAAATCATCATCGGTAATACGCAAGTGACTGATAACGTGATGACAGGTGGTTTCATGTCGCCGTTAGAGAATGGTACATACACAGTGGAATGGAAGATTATTGGTGCGGATGGCCACCCAATCGAGGGAACTTATTCATTCATAGTAAATCAAGAAGAATTAGAGGATCCGTCAAAATCCGAAGAATCTCGAGAAACACCTGCTGAGCCTATTGAAGACCCAGTAGAGCAGCTAGTTGAAGTTCCATCAAAAGTAGCTTCAAATGATGTCCTTGTTGTCATCCTTGTCGCTTTGTTTACGATAGCTGGCGGATTTTTTGGCTGGATCATAGGAAGAAGGCACAAGTAAATGATTTGGGTTTATATTTCTGAAAGTTTATTGTATCTATGTTTTTCACTATTGATGGGCGCATTCATCATTCAATTCATTCCGGAACGGTTGAAACCTGAAATTCGTATTTCTAAACGGTTAATTCAGTTGGCGGTGTTAGGTGTTGTGTTCTTTTCGGTTGCACCTGTGATCAGGATTATCCTATTTCTTTATGAAGATATCGGTCTGATGTTGACTATACAAAATGTTTTAACGGGCTTTGAAGTAGGAAAGGCATGGAATTTCACGGTCATACTTGCAATTTTCTTTTACTTGTTTGTATCGTTGTTCCCGGTATTGAAAAGCAAAGTACTTTCTGGCATTTCATTGGCTTTCACCATCGTTCTGCTCCTTGCTTTAGGATGGGCGAGTCACGCAGCATCGCTTACCGAATGGAGTGGATTCATCTATCACTCATTGCACTTTTTAGCTGTTACCATATGGATCGGTATACTCCTTGTCGTCGGTTGGTGTTCAAAAAACCAAGAGAATTGGCTTTCTTATTTAAGATGGTTTACCCCTCTGGCAATCATGTGTTTTCTTACGATTGCGGGAACTGGATTATTTCTTATGACATTGGTAATTGATGTAAACGAATATGCGGACGCATGGATGATACCCTATGGCCAAGCCTTATTAGTGAAGCATCTGACCATCATACCTGTTTTATTTTTTGCTTTTATAAATGGGTTCTGGATTAAACACAAATTGAAAAAACAAGAGCAAATCAATCCATTACCGTGGCTGAAGTTCGAAAGCGTTCTTCTATTCTTTACGTTCGTTTCGACAGGGGTACTGGGACAACAGGAACCTCCTCATAGTATCGAGATAACTCTCGCAGGCAACGGTCCTTCAGCTATATTTGATTACTTTTATTCAGGGGTCATTGAACCTTCAATGAGTTTGCAATTTGGATTCAATACAATAAATACATTATTTTTCGTAGTGGCGATCATCTTCATGTGGCTGATCGTGTACAGCTTTAGGAAAAAGACGCCCGCAGTTGTTCCATTTTTCATGGGGATGTTCAGTTTCCTTTCGCTCTATTTTGGATTAATGGCTAGCATTTAATAATAAATATTAGAGAAGAGGTATTTTATGAAGCAGAATAAGAATTCAAAGATGAAAATGGCGGTAGTTTTGACACTCGTGGTCGTAGTTATATTGGCAGCAGTCGTCGTATTTAGCAATAAACAGGAAGCCTTACCAACTGACATAAAGCAAATCGATATCACTGGGCAGCCCTTACTTGGGGAGAAAGATGCACCTGTCACAGTAGTTGAATTCGGTGATTTTAAATGTCCTGCATGTAAAGCGTGGGGTGAAATGATTTATCCGAAATTAGTTAATGATTATATCGAAACAGGTACAGTTAAATTTGCATTTGTAAACGTATTATTCCACGGTAAAGAATCTACGTTAGGATCGATTGCCGCTGAATCGGTCTTTAAGCGGAATCCAGGTGTGTATTGGGATTTTCATCAAGCATTGTTTGATGCACAGCCAACTGAAAATCATGATGCACAATGGATAACTCCAGAAAGAATTCTTGAAATTGCAGTCGGATTGCCTGAGATTGATCAAACACATTTAAAAGAAGACATGGAACAAGAAGCGACTATGGATAGCGTTAAGCTTGACGAAGATTTAGTAAGAGAAGTTGGCGTATCTTTGACTCCGACCATTGTTATAAACGGAAAAATGATGGAGGACCCATTTGATTATGAAGCCATTAAGACGGCAATAGAGCAAGCGACGAAGGATGCAGAATGATGGAGAATAAAGAAAATAAATCCAAGCCGCAGGGATTCTTATTATATATTGCATGGGTTGTCTCTTTAATCGCCATGTTCGGAAGCCTGTACTTCAGTGAAATCAAAGGATATATTCCATGTGAATTATGTTGGTATCAACGTATTCTTATGTACCCACTTACTTTGATATTGGGGATTGGGACTTTCCAGAATGACATTTCCGTTAAAAAGTTCGTACTCCCGTTATCCATAATTGGGGGAAGCATATCGTTCTTGCATTATTTAGAGCAGAAGATACCCGGTTTTGGGGGCATCAAGCCATGCGTAAGCGGTGTGCCTTGTAGTGCACAGTATATTAATTGGTTCGGGTTCGTTACGATACCATTTTTGGCATTAGTGGCATTTGTGATTATTGCTACCTGTATGTTTTTTATAAAATCGAAAAAGTCAGTTGAGTAAAGAATAGTATTAAAGAAGCCAAAAGAAGCCGCAGTTGTCACTCCTCTGGCTTCTTTGCGTTTGAAAATACTCTTGTTAGGGGGATAAATTTATGCAGTATGAGGCAATTGTTATAGGGGCTGGTCAAGCTGGACTGGCGATGGGTTATTATTTAAAACAAAGTAATAAGAGGTTTTTAATTATTGATAAAGGGCAGGCTTTGGGTGAGGTGTGGAAAAACAGGTATGACTCCTTAAAGTTATTTACACCTAGGATGTATAGTTCATTGCCTGGTCTTATCCTAGATGGAGAACAACAGGGGTTTCCCTCAAAAGATGAAATCGCAAATTACATAAAGCACTATACGGAAATATTTGCATTACCTGTTGAATTGAATACTGAGGTTATTTCCGTAACAAAAAATGAAGAAGGTTTTTGTGTAGAAACAACAAAAGGAATATTTAACACATCGAATGTTGTGGTTGCCACAGGTCCATTTCAAAAGAAGCTGATTCCCGCATTTTCGGATTCCTTTAGTAAAAATATCTTACAGCTACATTCATCTGAGTATAAGAATCCTAGTCAACTTAAACAGGGAAATGTGCTTATTGTTGGAGGTGGTAATAGTGGCGCTCAAATAGCGGTTGAGTTGTCGGAAGATAAAGATACATATTTGGCTATAAGTAAAAGGCCAAGCTATTTCCCATTAACGATTGGTGGAATGAGTGTGTTTTGGTGGTTAGATAAATTGGGAATACTAAAAGTGACGAACAAGTCATTCATCGGGAATTTATTGCAAAAAAAGGGCGATCCTATCTTCGGTAGTGAATTAAAAAAAGCCATAAAAGATTGGGAAGTTACGTTAAAAGGGAGGGTCGTAAATGGGGGGTACGATCATGTTGTATTTGAAGATTCAACTACCCTTGAAGTGAAAAATATTATTTGGGCAACTGGATTCCAACAAGATTATGAATGGCTAAATGTGGATGGTGTAGTTGGTCAGCAGAAAAAGATTAATCACAACAGGGGGATAAGCCCGGTAAAAGGCTTATACTTTTTAGGTTTACCATGGCAATCACGTAGAGGATCTTCATTGCTTCAGGGAGTAGGGTTTGATGCTAGGTATATAATGAAACATATGAAAAATACAACTACATGAAGGGGGCCCTTGAATGGGGAGCCATGAGCATAATCATTTTGCGGAAAAACGAGAAGGGAATAAGCGGGGGCTCATCATTGCCTTATCCATTACAACACTCATTATGCTATTGGAGTTTTTCGGGGGGCTGTTCACAAATAGTTTAGCACTGTTATCAGATAGTGGTCATATGCTATCGGATGCAAGCTCGATGGCTCTAAGCCTCGTGGCAATTTGGTTTGCAAGTAGACCGCCATCTCCGAATAAGACGTATGGGTATTATCGATTTGAAATCCTCGCCGCTTTATTTAATGGCGTTACGTTATTTGTAGTTGCCGGGTTTATCGTCAATGAAGCAATACAACGGTTAAATGAACCGCCAACAGTCGCAAGTGGAACGATGATGATCATTGCATTCATCGGATTAGCGGCAAATCTTCTTAGTGCTATGGCTCTTCTAAAAAAAGCAGATGTAAAAGGGAATATTAACTTAAAGAGCGCGTATATACACATAATCGGTGACGCTTTAGGTTCGGTTGGTGCAATATTAGCTGGTCTGCTCATGCTCCTATTTGACTGGTATATTGCAGATCCGATCATTTCAGTGATAGTCGCTTTATTGATATTGAAAAGTGCATGGGGAGTGCTTAAGCAGAGTATTCATGTCTTAATGGAAGGCTCACCCTTGATGATTAATAAAGCAGAAGTTTTAGCTGAATTTGAAAATATTGAAGGTGTGAAAAATGTCCATGATCTTCATATTTGGACGATTACATCGGGGCTGGATATGTTAAGCTGTCACATTCTAATTGAAGAGGAGAAGGATGAACAAGAAGTACTTCAACAGGCAATCAATCTGATACGTGAAACTTACAAAATTGAACACACTACGATTCAAATTGAAAAATCGGATCTTCAGCATCAAGAATTAAATATATAGGAAATGAAATTCAATGTAGATTGAACTTACATTGAACTTACATACAAAATTCAATATCATAATTGATAGTCAACGACCATATAAACATATAGACAAACAACTGAAGGATGGTTTATTGACGCATGTCTGGTTTATCGGTTTTTTATCAACTTTTGCTGGAATTGGCGTAGGTGGAGTTATTGCAAGTTTTATAAATGGTTTTAAGAAGAGTATTGGTACCATCTATGCTGTATGTACTGGGCTAATCTTAGGGTTAATAAGTTTTGAAATCGTACCCGAAGCCATACAACTAGGTAATTGGGTTGTTTTTTTCTTAGGTTTCTTTGCAGGAGTTATTTTATTCAAGCTTATTCATTCAGGGTTTCGTAATACCCCTGAAGGTTCAACATCACGTAAACAACAGAATGTAAGAATAGGTTTATTCTTAGCTGTAATTATTTCTATTCACAATTTTCCTGTAGGGGTGGTTCTAGGAACTAGTGAACACTCTCAATTTAGCACTGCCTTATTACAAGCGTTAATATTGCACAATATTCCCGAGGGAATGATATTATTTACTCCATTATTTATTGCAGGAATTAGATTTCATATATTGTTTCTCCTTTCTATAATCGTTGCTATTCCCGTTGCACTTGGGGCATTAATTGGAGAGATGATAGGTCAGCAAAACAATCTAATATGGGCATTCCTAATAAGTTTGACAGTCGGAACAATTTATATGGTTACGATAAAGGAAATCCTAATTGAATCAATTAGGCAATCATCCAATAATTATAGCTTACTGGTTGCTTTAATTGGTTTTTGTCTTATGGGTGTGTATCTAATTTATTTATAAAGGGATTCAAAGTTGTTATTATCTTTGTAACAGCGTTTCTGTGTAGTGTAATTTTCGGTAGTAATCTTCGGATTGCTCATAAAAGTCGTCCTTTCTTTGATGGTAGTTTCGTCATCTCCATCTTACTAGATTGGGCTATTTTTTTGTACTCGGATCATCTCAGTTATTGGAGTGGAAGAAGAGGTGAATCCCGTCGCCCCGCGGAAAGCAACGGATAGAAGAAGGAACCTCTAGATGAGTTCTAAACAAGAAAAGAGCTGTCGCAGAAAAACAATTTTCATGGATTTGTTATTATGTAAAAGTAAAGTAAAACCGTTAAATTATTTCTTATAATAAGTAAATACTAATACCATCTTAAGAAGTGGGTATTAGTATTTACTTTGCTTAAGTTAGAATGAGATATGCCTATTCATTTCTACAGAATTGCATGAAATACCTTTAGTCATCATAATTTCAGAAGTTTTGCATTGATTGCTACAATTACGGTACTTAAAGACATTAATATTGCTCCAACGGCTGGACTTAGAACAATGCCGATTGGATATAGAACACCAGCTGCCAATGGAATTGCGGCGATATTATATCCAGCAGCCCACCACAAGTTTTGTGTCATTTTTCGATAGGTAGCTTTCGAAAGCTTAATAATATTTACAACATCAAGCGGATTGCTTTTGACAAGAACGACATCAGCTGTTTCAATGGCTACATCAGTTCCAGCACCTATAGCAATGCCGAGATCTGCTTTTGCAAGGGCAGGAGCATCGTTTACACCATCTCCAGTCATCGCAGTTCGAAGACGATCAACTTTTTGGATATGCTCAATCTTTTCGGACTTCTCGTGTGGAAGGACTTCAGCAAAAATTTCTTCCATTCCGAGTTGCACACCTACATAATGTGCCACTTTTACATTATCGCCCGTCAGCATGATTGATTTGACATTCATTTCTTTTAGCTCGTTAATGGCATCTACAGCTGTTTCACGGACGATATCGGCTAGAGCAATCATTCCGGCAAGTTTTTTGTCGATTAATGTGAATACTACTGTTTTCCCTTCCGATGACCACTTATCGAATTGAACGTTATCATATTTAAGATTCAGCTCTTTCACATAGCCTGGACTGACGACCAATACCTGCTTTCCATCTACTGTTCCTTCGAGACCTTTACCGGTCAGTGATTGGAAATTCTCCGTCCGTTGAAGAGGGATACCCATCTCTTTCGCTTTCATCGTTACACCTTTCGCAAGAGGGTGTTGGGATTGAGCTTCGACTGCGGCTGCATAGGAAATGACTTCTTCCTCACTGAAATCTTCTGATGTTGCAATGTTTGTTACACCGAACTCCCCTTTTGTAAGTGTACCGGTTTTATCGAAAACGACTGCTTCAATATTTCGCGCCCCTTCAAATGCTGCCCGATTTCGTATGAGAAGCCCATTTTTTGCCGCGATGGATGTAGAAACGGCTACAACCAATGGAGCTGCCAATCCTAAAGCATGTGGACATGCAATGATTAGAACTGTCACCATTCTTTCCATGGCGAATGAAACTGGATAACCAAGCGAAATCCAGATTATGAACGTTATCAAACCTGCTGCCAACGCACCATAAAACAACCACTTTGCAGCTCTGTTGGCAAGATCTTGGGCACGTGATTTGGATTCTTGTGCTTCTTTAACCAAGGTGATGACTTGCGATAGATATGTTTCACTACCAGTCTTCATAACAGAAATGACAAGAGATCCTTCCCCGTTTATCGAGCCACCAATAGCTTCTAAGCCGACATCTTTTTCTACCGGAACCGATTCACCTGTCAGCATCGATTCGTCAATTGTCGATTTCCCTTCAAGTATTTGACCATCCACTGGTACTTTCTCACCAGGCTTGACGAGTACATGATCTCCTTGTTTCAACTCCGTTACGTCCACTTCTGTAATATTTCCACCATCGTCGATGAGATGAGCTTCAGAAGGCATCAACTTGGCTAGTTCTTCTAAAGCTTTTGACGCACCCATTACAGAACGCATTTCAATCCAGTGACCAAGTAGCATGATATCAACTAGTGTGGCCAATTCCCAATAGAAATCATTTTCTGCAAAACCGAATACTGCGGCTGTGCTGTACACATATGCAACGGTAATTGCCAATGAAATCAGCGTCATCATGCCGGGGGCTTTATCTTTCAGCTCATCCTTAGTCCCTGCAAGGAAAGGCCAACCCCCGTAAAAGAATACAAAGGTAGAAAGTGCAAATAGGATATATATATCCCCGTTAAAACGCCAATCAACGCTAAGAAACATTTGAATCATCGGTGATAGGATCAAAATGGGAATTGTGATAAGTAACGAAATGTAAAATCGTTTTTTGAAATCCTCTACCATGTGCGTATGATGATCATGATGTCCGCCATGAGAATCATGTGCTTTCTGATGTTGGTGCTCATCTGTTGTCATATGTTTTTCCGGTTCGGGGTGATGATGTGAATGATTTGACATAAAAATAACTCCTTTCTCTCATTTATCCAATATTAGTACATCTCAAGTATACCCGTTAAATATGCAGAATTAATGCAAAATATCCATCAAAGGAACACATGATTATTTTCGCGTATCAGTCATTTAGACTGTTCATAGTACATACCCTTATAAGGTATATAGCCTATTGTTACAATATCGAAACATAAGTATTTTCAGTTAAAGAAGGACGGGGATTAATGGGGAACTATCAATTATTTGTGTTAGGTTCACTTGGTTTGATAGCATTTGTAATTGTTATTTTGTCGGTATTTTGGAGAAAAAAGTTTCGAACGATGCAAGGAATGATGATTTCAATGTTCTTTGGGATGAATGTGGGATTGACTGCCGGCGTTCTATTAGGTGCAACTTATCAAGGTAACCTATTTCTCTCAACGACCCTTTCGATGGTTATTGGCGTGGTTGCGGGCACATTATGTGGAGTATGTTTTGGGATTCTTCCAGTATTAGAAGGAGTAATGGCTGGGTTAATGGGCGGTATGATGGGGGCAATGCTTGGCGAGATGATTCGTGTAGAACAGTCGCTTCAATTGATACGGCTATTTTTATTTCTATCCATTGGTACAATTTTTATCATGGTTATTTTGAAAACATCTAAAAATTCGAAAATACCTAGTAAAAAGTGGTTATTAAAACCTATATTACTCTCGAGTGTTATTGCTGTTTATCTGATTGGGGGTAATACATTTGTCGAAAGTTCTGAAAACCTAATGGAATTAGAGTCGTTAAATCGTCATCATTCAGTGACAACTACGCCAACTGAAAATCCTGATCGTGAAAGCCAACTGATTGTTCTAGAAACCGCAGATATGAAGTACTCTGCAAATGAAATTATCGTTGAGAAAGATAGGGAAGTCAGTTTGACTCTTACGAATCTAGATCAGTTCGAGCATGACATTGAAATCAAGGTTCCATCCCTTTCACTTGACAATAGATCCCAACATAATCATGGGAAAGAAAATAATGTGATACATCTCCATGCCGCGGCCAAAAGTACGGAGACATTAACATTTACTCCGGTTGAATCAGGAATTTATGAATTCATTTGCACAGTACCTGGACATAAGGAATCTGGTATGGTAGGTAAATTTATAGTAGATTAAATGAGATAGAAATTTGCAAGTTCCAGGACACTAGAGCATAGAAGAAGTCGCTTAGATTATGAATCTAGGCGATTTCTTCTGTTTTCCAAGTCAAAATATAAGATGCATTACAAAACTTCGCACCAATTCTCCATAATTAATCCTTAGTTTTGTCATACGAATGTATTGGAATTGTAAAGCGATAATCATGGTTATTATGCTAAGGTTATACATGAATTGATAAATAATGATGTTGCACAAAGAAAAAATAAAAATAAATATAGTTGGGGTGGAGAATGAAAAATCGGTTTATGCAAATAATAATGGCTGTTTTTTTGATTAGTGCGCTACCACTTTTGTCGTCAACAAAGGTAAGTGCGGCAACTTCGAATGATATTGCAAACTATGCGGAAAAGTTTTATGGAACGTCATATAAGTTCGGTGGGACAACTCCTGCTGGATTTGACTGTTCAGGGTATATTAGATATGTATTTAATAAATTTAATATTAGCTTACCTAGAACTTCAGCGGATCAGTTCAAAGTGGGAACTAAGGTAAGTAAAGACAATTTGCAACCTGGAGACCTTGTATTTTTTGCGAATACATATAAAAAAGGTATTTCACATACTGGAATCTATCTTGGGAACAACGAGTTCATCTCAGCTAAGAGCCGTGGTGTTTTAAAGGCAAACCTTAAGACTGACCCTTATTGGGCTCCTAAATATGCTGGAGCAAAACGTATGACAAACGTCCAGGTCTCTATTGAACCTATACAGATAAAACCCGCAGAGCCGATGAGTGAAGCATTTAAAGATCTAACAATAAAACATCCTGCTTTTGAGGCAATCATTGCACTAAACGAGATTGGTGTTATAACTGGCTACGAAGACTCCACATTCAGACCGGAGAAATCAATTACCCGTGGACAAGCAGCTGCAATGATAAATCGAGAGCTTAAATTAGAAGCATCAACTGGAGTAACATTTAAGGATGTCGCGCCAAATCACAAATTTGCAGCTGATATTGCAGCTTTGACTGAAGCGGGGATCATTCAAGGTTTTGCAACGGGTGAATTTGGTATTAACGACAAACTTACACTTGCACAACTTGCAGCCATCGTCGATCGGGCCTTTGACCTTCAAGGACAAATGGATGGAAAAGTACAAATCGCATCAAGTTATAATGATATCCCAACTAGTCACTGGGCCTATGATGCGATTCACGCATTGAAAACACTTGACCAAACAGAAATATTCAAAACATCAAACTTTAATCTTGGAAAAGAAGCATCACGTGCAGAATTTTCCGCAGCTCTGTTCACTGCGATTTCGGAAAACTAAATTTGCTAACTTAAAGTGATGGTATTTAGTTCGGTATCGGTAGCGTTGAATGAATAATGTTTACAAAAAGTGAATCTAAAGAATCGACAAGAGATAAGTAAAAAAAGTCAATGCCAACATTTAATGTTGACATTGACTTTTTTATATGGATATTTGTTAGAACACTTCATGGCATCTCAAAATTATCTTGATTGTCATCTAAACTACATACTATTCCTTTATTCTTCGCAATCGATTGTGTTCAAGTTCTGTTCATAAAAAGATGCTACTATATGAATTGAACCAAAGAATAGCTTTATGGACTGAGCGAAGACGCCTTACAAGGGGATGTCCCTCGCTGGATCGGATTCAATGGAATTATTTATTTTATATATATCAGACGTAAAAGAATGGGGAGGCCAATGAATGAACAAGCAAATTAAAGTTCTCGTCATTGAAGATGATCCTTACATTTGTGATTTGATCATTTTATACGCTGAAAAAAGTGGCTATTTAGTTAGTATTGCAAACGATGGAATGGAGGGGTTAGAGATGTTTTATGATAGTCCCCCTGATCTTGTCATTCTGGATATTATGATGCCCGAAATGGACGGTTGGGAAGTTTGTAAGGAAATAAGGAGACATGATAAAACACCCATTATCATGTTGACTGGGAAAGGTGAAAGTTACGACAAACTAAAAGGTTTCGACCTAGGAGCTGATGATTATCTAGTGAAACCTTTTGATCCGAATGAATTGATGGCACGGATAAAAGCGGTACTGCGACGAACCAATCCGATATTAGGAACAAATGAGATTATTGAACTTCCCTTGTTAAAGATTAATCTGCAGCAATACAAGGTAATCTATGATGAAAATGAGATTGTGTTACCACCTAAAGAAATGGAATTGCTACATTTTCTCGCTATACACCCGAATCAAGTATTTACACGTCAGCAGCTGTTGGAACAAATATGGGGGTTAGATTTTGAGGGGGATCAGAGAACGGTCGATGTGCATATTAAAAGGATACGAGACAAAATGGGAGATTCCAACTCTTATTGGAGGGTGAAAACCATAAGAGGAGTTGGCTATAAATTTGAGGTGGGCATCTAATGATTCGAATAAAAAGCATTTTTTTGAAGCTGTTTCTCACATATATCGTCATATTAATTGTGTCACATTTCGTTTTTGCTGTTGCTTCCTATTTGTTATTTCAGAACAATCTAACTGATATGCACTTAAATCCTGAAGGTTTTATCCAATTGAAATATTTGTTTATATCATCCTCTATTATTTCGATAACCATTACAGGCTTATTTACCTATTACCTTACTAAAAGAATTACCGCTCCACTTCGGGAAATGAATCGGGTTGCTCTTCTTATCGCAAAGGGACAATTTAATCAGAAAGTCAACATCAGGACCCATGACGAGCTTGAAGAATTGGGTGAGACGTTCAATTATATGACGCATGAGTTGGCCAGCCTAGACCAGATGAGAAAGGATTTTGTTGCTAATGTTTCCCATGATTTACGCTCCCCTCTTACTTCGATTCACGGGTTTACCAGGGCGTTTTTGGATGATAAAATCCCCAGTGACCGAAAGCGCCATTATTTTACTATCATGAAAGAACAAACTGAGCGAATGATTAAGCTAGTCAATGATCTTCTCGATATGTCCCAAATCGAATCTGGACAGTTGGAAATTCGCGCAGTGCTCTTTAATCTGTCAGAGCTGGTTCGTCAAGTTATGGCACGTATGGAACCTGAGTTTGTAAATAAAAAACTAAATGTGGAATTGATAACTGAAGAAGTACAAGACATCCACGTATATGCTGATTCGGATCGGATTGATCAGGTGATCGTTAATTTGATTCAAAATGCAGCCCAAATTTCCTCAAATGGTAGTTCCATAGAAGTTATTTTGAAAAAAGAACAACAAGCGGTGGTTTCTATTCGGGATTATGGGCAGGGAATCAGTCAAGAGGATATTCAATCCATTTGGAAAAGATTTTATAAAACAGATAGATCGCGTACTAAAATGGTGGGCACAGGCATCGGACTGTCCATTGTTAAGCATTTATTAGTCCTTCATCAAACCGATATCCAAGTGGAAAGCGAAGTAGGAAGAGGAACTACTTTTACTTTTACGCTCCCAATCACTCAAAGCAAATCGTAAACACATGAATAAAGGAAACGCTCTGTTCATCATCCGTTCATAATACATTGCTATACTGATTTTGGATACTAAGAGATTTTGAAAAAAGGGAGGATCTCTCAATGGGAAAATTAAAATCAGGACGCGATACGGATAAGGATATGGACAAGTCAGGCAGCGAATCGACCAGCAACACACCAAGTTGGGTGAAAATGTTCGGACTCATCGCAATCGTCCTGATTGTGCTCGTTGTCATCATAATGTTCTTTAGTGATGGTGAACATGGTCCAGGTCGCCATCTAAATTCTAATGGCACCGGTATTCAGACACCGCCTATAGAACAAGGGATGCGACAGTTATGATTATGACACCCGGTCTACGCAAGTTTGCACTTACCGCACATATCACTTCCTCTGTTGGCTGGCTGGGTGCGGTCGTTGGCTTCCTAGTTCTCGTTGTTTCAGCTTTGACGATGCAAGATGCTCAGACTGTGCATTCTGTTTGGATTGCGATGGAGTTGATTGGCTGGTTCGCCATCGTCCCCTTAGCCTTTGCCTCACTGCTAACTGGGCTTGTTTTGTCACTGGGTACCAAGTGGGGCTTGTTTCGGCATTATTGGGTCCTTTTTAAACTTCTGCTAACCAGCATTGCTACCCTCGTCTTATTGCTGAACATGCAGACAGTGAGCTACCTAGTAGGTGTAGCGGCAGAGGATGGAAGTGTCGATCTTGTCGGGATGCGGGGTGAACTTCTTCACGCCGGAGTTGGCCTGCTGGTGTTAATTATGATAATAATACTGTCGGTGTACAAGCCACGGGGCATGACTCGATATGGGATGCGTAAGCAAGAACAAGAGCGTAAGGCCTTGCGACCATAGATACAGCGACGCGCCCAGTTTAGTATCTGTGGTGTTGAATGCATTGCGTCTATAAGAAAGCAAATTTAATAAATTGAAAAGAAAAGAACACCAAATAGAGCCAATTCTAACTCCTTCAAGAGTAGGAATTGGCTTTCTTATATTAATGGCCCGGTCATCGCAAGTACCTCAATAATTTCTTCCTTTCAGAATTCCCATAAAGTATGCGAACTCTATGGGTTTATTATGTCGATTTTCATACACACCGTGGTGATGAGGGTTCTTGCTGTTACATTGATGGCACCACCTCTCCCGTTTGCTTTGAGTTTTTCGGTAGGAGCGATGATTTCTGTAGTAGTGGAGAAGGTTATTCCGGGTTCTCAGGAAAATGGAAACAAAGATTTGCTTCAGTGTACTTGGTGATTGGATTTGCAGCAATGATGATATTGGATATGGCATTCGGATAAAAAGTATGTAAAAGATAAAATGGTTGTATTCAAAAAAAAAAAACAAGGTGAAGGATTTTACGCTTCCCCCTTGTAGAAAAATACACTTCGATGACTTATTCTCTTATTGTCTGCTTTTCATATAAGTTAGTGAAATTATTTAATAGGAATCTGTAGTTTATTTATCGGCTATCAGTTTATGTGACAATCAGTGTTGACTTCATATCGGCATGTCCCGTCCCACATGGAATATTACAATAGATTGTATATTCTCCTAGCTTTGTAGGTGTGAAAGTAGCCTCTCCATCACCTTTAATGTCGACATCATGGCCATCGATAGCAATCCCGTGCATTCCTTCTTCGTTTGCAAAAGATATTTTCACCTTTTCGCCAGCTTTTACAGTGTATTCTTCCAGATCGAATTCAAAGTTGATTGCTGAAATATTTATGTCATTGTTTACAATTGCTTCATCCGAAGAACTTGTATTTTTGACCTGCCCAGTATCATTACTTGTATCCTTCCCGCCACACGCGGCAAGAACAAACAAAACACTTAAGAAAACCGCTGACAATAACCATTTTTTCAAAATGAATACCTCCTGTATGTTTGGGGATTGATTTCTTTTGTATCCCTCTTACACATAATGATATCTTTCATATATCCATTTTCCATGGAGAAGATAAGACAAAATTATGAACGATTATTATCGGGCAGTAAATCCCGCCTTCATTCAATGTTACATCAGATGAAACAAAGTGCCCATAATGCCCCACGAGAAGTATTTAAGGAGTTGATCTGCCTTTTAGTGTTCCTATAAAGTATGCAAATATTATGCATTTATTATGACGATTTTTATACACTCCATTCGTATGCATATTTTTTTCATATTATTTTGATACACTGCAAAGGAAATGAACAATAGGAGAGGAGTAATCAGTAATGGAAATAAAAATGAAGATTACCGCATTGGCGATAAGTATATTGGTTATCAGCGGTTGTAGTAATTCTAATTCACAACCAGATGAGGAAATGGATCATTCCATGATGACTGATGAAGAGATGGATCATTCAGCTATGGATATGAATGACGACATGATGGAAGGACATATGAGTCATGACGAGGTTGTCAGTTTAAACGACTCAACCGGGGAAAATGAATTGAAAATCCCTTCCATGCTTGAACGCGATGATGAAGAAGGAGTCTACATCGTTAGAGCACAAAAAGGGAAAACTGAGATATTCGATGGGATTGAAACAACTACCTATGGCTACAACGGAGCGTTTCTAGGACCGATGCTTCGTCTTGAAAAAGGCGAAACTGTAAAAATTAAAACGATCAATGAGCTTGACGAGGATACTACTTTCCATTGGCATGGACTGGAAGTGCCAGCGGATGCAGATGGTGGACCGCATGATGTGATTAAACCGGGAGAAGAAAAGATCATTGAATTTAAAGTAGTGCAAGAAGCGGCAACATTATGGTTCCATCCTCATCCTAAGGGCAAAACGGCTGAACAGGTATATAATGGACTTGCAGGACTGCTTTATATCGAGGATGATAATTCGACAAGTCTTGGATTGCCAACTGATTATGGGAAGAATGATATTCCTCTAATTTTTCAAGATAAAATATTTGACGATAAAAAACAATTGAATTTTAGTTCTGCAAAAAATGAAGACGGGACAATCGGTGATACTTTACTAATCAACGGGACGTTGAATCCCAAGTTGACTGTAAATAAGGAGAAAATACGTCTTCGTCTATTAAATGGATCGAATGCGAGGAATTTCACATTTAAATTGAATACAGGGAATTTTTTCATTCAAATCGCAACGGATGGCGGTTACTTGAATGAACCGGTTAATTTAAAAGAGGTTACGTTGACGCCTTCTGAGAGGGCAGAAATTGTTATTGATTTTTCACAGCTTAATACAGAAAATGACCTGGCGTTAATAAATGAGGATGGATCTGTCCTGTTACCATTTGAGGTTTCTGAACAAAGCGGAGCGATTAGCAGAATTCCGGGAGAAATGAATGATTTTTCATTGACAGAAAAAGAGAAAGGTTTGCCAGTCACAAAGAAGATAGAACTCTTTGGGATGATGGATATGGTAGCGATAAATGGAAAGAAGTTTGATCCGGAAAGAATTGACTTCACACAACAGCAAGGGGTCACAGAAGTGTGGGAAATTTACAATAAACCCGACATGATGGGTGGTATGATCCATCCATTCCACATTCATGGTACGCAATTTAAAATAATCTCCAGAGACGGAGAAGAGCCACCAGAAAATGAACGGGGCTGGAAGGACACTATCTCCATAAAACCAGATGAGCGAGTAAAAATAGCGATACAATTTAAGCATAAGGGTGTTTATATGTTCCATTGCCATATTCTTGAACATGAAGACAATGGCATGATGGGACAAATATTGGTAGAATAAATTTCAATCCAATTCTGTACAAAAATCGGGGAAATTAAAACCTAAGGTATAATAGTGATGTGCAAACCATTTGTAAAGCAGCCAATGTGTATTATTTCGCATTGGCTGTTTTAAAAGTTACAATGATAATTATATGAGAAAATATTTTATTTTATCTAAAGGTAGGCCACATAATGTCACCAAAAATCAAAAATTACTCAAAGAAAAGGAATAGACCTCTATTAATCATTCTTTTATATTTGGCAATTTTTCTATTTATCATTTGGTTAGTAGTTGTTTTATGGCTGGAATTCTACTTCTGGCGTAATGAAATTGAAGAAAACTCTTTACTGGGAAGAGTAAGTTCTTTTTACAGTAACGACTTGGAGAAGTTGAAGGCTTCCCCTTATTATTTCGGTTCTTTAGGTAAACCAAACGAATCTATTAACGGGATTTCCAACGAAAAAGAAAAGATGAAGATTCAGTTGAAACAGCCAGATAGGGATGAATTTGAACCCGAAATGAAGGAACTTTTAAAAGATAGAGATCTTACTTTCAAGAATATTGATGCTATCTTTGAAAATATGAAATCACCTAAAAGAATTACAAATGATCCAATCCATTCGACATTTGGAAAAGATGTTGTTTATATTTATCATACCCATAACAGGGAATCATTTTTACCGTATTTAAAGGGCATTGATAAACCGGAAGATGCCTATCACTCAAAAGCAAATATTACGTTGGTCGGTGAAATGCTGGGTAGGGCATTGGAGCGAAGAGGGGTGGGAACGAAAGTAGATTCAACTGATATCGTTCAAGAATTAAGTTTGAGAGGGGTGGACTATGGCGGTTCTTATAAGCTATCGGGAGATATAGTACGGTCTGCACTTGTTGAAAATAAAAATTTGGAGATTTTCCTGGACTTACATCGTGATTCATTGCGCAAAGATTCTACCACACTAGAAATGAATGGGGAAAATTATGCGCGTCTGTTATTTGTTATTGGAACTGGACATGAAGATTTTGCAAGGAATCTTTCGTTTGCTGAAGGAGTGGATAATCTCCTCGCTATCCAGTATCCCGGTTTGTCAAAAGGTATCCTGAAAAAAGACAGTAGCCAGGGCAATGGAGTCTATAATCAAGATATTTCCCCAAACTCGGTTATTGTAGAAATTGGTGGCGTCGATAATACGGTAGAAGAGCTATATCGGACTACCGAGGTGCTGGCGGATGTACTAAGCGATTATTACTGGCACGGAGAAAAGTAATTAGTTTGTCTCGATTTGAATGGGTGGTGATGGTTAAAGACTATCTAACTCCTAATTCCAGACATATAGTAAACACTTTCTGAAGCAAGGTGAAAGGTGAAATAGTAAACCTGAAATTTCAACGTCTATACATCGTGGATTTCCCCTCCAAATACAATTCTATTCCGTTGATTAGATACATAGAATTGTATTCGGAGGGGAATAAAATGCGGAGAGAAGCACAAAAATATTTATTTTTCATATTTTTATTATTTTTGGTTCCAATTATTGTCGCGAATTATCCGTCTATCCCTGAACAAGTAACCAAGGCGGAGCCACAAAGAAAAAGTCTAATGGTATATGCGGAGAATTTGGGAGAATCTGAGTTTCCCCATTTACAACCAAAGTCTACAAAAGCCTTAGTTTATTTCACGCATTCACATGAAGCCTTCCAACCTATCGTACAAAGTAAGGAAAATTTGACAGCTGTTTATCATCCTAATTCAAATATTATGGCGTTCGAAGATACGATAAAAAGTCATTTTGAATTAAACGGCATTCAAACGGAATTTCTTGCTGTTGATACAATGGACGAAATGAAAAAGAAGAATAAAGTTTTCCGCGAGGCTTATAATGTGGTACGTCCTTTTATTGATCAACAAATTAAGGAAAATGAGTATGATATAATCATTGACCTACACAGAGATTCTGCTAAAAGAAAGACCTCGACACTTACTTACGAAAATCTAACGTATGGAAAAATTTATTTTGTTTTAGGAGAAAATAACCCGAATTATCCCGAAAATAAAGAATACGCTGAGCGTTTGTCTATTCAGCTAAATAATTTGGTGCCAGGTATTTCACGGGGCATATTTGGGAAAAAGGGGGAACATGTAGACGGAGTCTATAATCAAGACTTGGCTCAAAATATGGTTCTTATTGAACTTGGGGGTATAGATAATACAGAAGAAGAAATTAATCGCACGATTTCTGTATTGGCGAAGGCAATTTCTACCGCACTACAAGATCAATCATCTATATGACAATTTGGTGTTTTGTTGGATGTTATTCCTTAAACCACCTTCAGAATTTATCTGAAGGTGGTTTAATATGTTTATGGAATAAAAATATGTATAGCTCGACAAAGTAACTATTCCGAAATCTAAAAAGGGAATTTAGGACTTTTTAAGGAGATTCACTCTTTCAGTTTAAATTTGAACCTGGAGGGAAAAATAACACCGAATGCAAAATAGCAGGAGGTGAGTCCATGAATACAAAATACGAAGAATGTCTAAAAGTATGTTTAGAATGTCTAGAGGCATGCAATACCTGCTTCGATGCATGCTTGAGAGAAGATGATGTTAAAATGATGGCAGAGTGCATTCGATTGGACCGTGAATGTGCTGACTTATGTGCATACACAGCACAAGCGATAACTCGTAATAGTCTTTTTACTAATCAGATTTTAGAACTTTGTGCAACAGTTTGCGAACATTGCGGCGAAGAGTGCGCTAAACATGACCACAATCATTGCCAGCACTGTGCTGAATCTTGCCGGAAATGTGCTGAAGCATGCCGACAAATGGTAGCTTAAGCTCTTTGTAGAAGATGCAATCATCAATGAAGTTATTCCGAGAAATGAAAACTATTTCTTGGAGTAACTTCATTGCTATCTATGATTTACAAAGGTCAGAATTCTAATTTTTTCCTGTTCGATCAATAAAATTTTCGAAATCAGAGGTGTGTTATTGAAATGAAGAAACAACTATTTTTTCTAGGTCTTGCTATGATGATTGGTTTAAGTGGATGTGGAAGTAAAACGAGCACTGAGAAAACTCCAAACGTCAATAATGAACCGGAACAGGAAGATGTGGAACACAAAGACATGGAAATGGAGATGAATCATTCCGGGTCAGGTGAAGTCCCTGCAAACTTAAAAGTGGCAGAAAATCCAACCTTCAAAGCCGGAAGTAAAGCAATTATTAAAACAGACCACATGAAGGGGATGGAAGGTGCAGTGGCAACAATTGTGGGTGCTTATGACACAACTGCTTATGCTATCTCTTATACGCCGGTAACCGGTGGAGAAAGAGTGGAAAATCATAAATGGGTTATCCAAGAAGAGATTAAAGATGCTGATGACAAAACTTTGGAACAAGGAACTGAAGCCACTATAGAGGCAGAACATATGGAAGGGATGAAGGGGGCATTAGCTGAAATTGATTCAGCTGAACAAACTACAGTGTATATGATTGATTACACACCTACTACAGGCGGAGAAAAAGTTACAAACCATAAATGGGTAACGGAAAGTGAACTTTCTACTCAGTAAGATTGAACAAGGATGCAATAGTGAATTGAGAAATCTTTTTCGATTACCTTGTCGCTATTGTGGTAGATCCTTTTGGTGATGTCAAATCTGTAATTGTGTAAATTAATAATGACCTTCCATTATCAGTAACACATTATCTTCAGATGTATTAAACTCGAATTAACAAGCCGAATAATGTCAAAATAAAATTCGATTTAGCATCACCGATAGGTGGTGCTAATTTTATTAGAAAGCTAAATATTTTGACCCTGTACTTAGGTACAGGGTTTATACTACATATGAGGTGAAGCAAATGGAGTTTCATATAGGAGAACTGGCCGAGAAATGTAATGTTAATAAAGAAACCATTCGATATTATGAACGATTAGGATTAATTCCGAAACCATCTCGTACAGAATCGGGATATCGAATATACACGGAACAAACAGTTGACAGATTAAATTTTATTAAGCGCGTTCAGGAATTAGATTTTTCTTTAAACGAAATTGATAAGCTTTTAGGCGTGGTAGATCGAGATGAAGAAAAGTGCCGTGATATGTATGATTTCACTGTTCATAAGATAGAGGATGTTCAACGAAAAATTCAAAATCTCAAGAGAATCGAACAAATGCTTATCGACCTAAAAGGAAGATGTCCCGAAAACAAAGACATTTATGAATGTCCCATTATTGAAACATTACTAGAAATTTAAGGACGGAGGAATAGTATTGAAAAGATATCGAATTAACATTCAAGGAATGACTTGTACAGGTTGTGAACACCATGTTTCAGTTGCCTTGGAAAATACAGGTGCAAAATGTATCGAAGTTGATTTTCGTCGTGGAGAAGCAGTATTTCAGCTACCGAATGACCTAAAGGTTGAAATAGCGAAAAAAGCGATTGCTGAAGCGAAATATCTACCAGGAAACGCAGAAGAAGTACAATCGCAAGAAATGGTGCAATTAGGTGATAAAAGTGATTACGATTACATCATCATCGGTTCGGGTGGGGCTGCTTTTTCATCTGCCATCGAAGCCGTGAAATACGGAGCAAAAAAAGTGGCAATCATCGAACGTGGTGCGGTGGGTGGAACATGCGTAAACATTGGCTGTATCCCTTCAAAGACTTTGCTGCGGGCTGGAGAAATCAATCATCTGGCAAAAAATAATCCATTCATCGGATTGCACACATCAGCCGGGGACGTTGATTTGTCATCATTGGTTCAGCAGAAAAATGAGTTAGTGACGGACCTTCGAAACTCAAAATATGTGGATTTACTTGATGACTATGGCTTTGAATTAATCAAAGGAGAAGCGAAATTCGTGGACGAAAAAACAATTGAAGTGAATGGCATGAAGTTATCAGCAAAACGATTCTTAATCGCGACAGGAGCTTCACTATCAGTGCCAAATATTCCTGGACTAGATGAGGTTGATTATTTAACAAGCACGACGTTGCTTGAACTAAAGAAGGTGCCTAAACGTCTTACGGTTATCGGTTCGGGGTATATAGGTATGGAATTAGGACAACTTTTTCATAACCTGGGCTCAGAAGTTACACTGATGCAAAGAAGCCCACATCTGTTAAAGGAATACGAACCTGATATTTCAGAAGCGATCACACAAGCTTTGACAGAACAAGGCGTCAACTTAGTGACGGGAGCATACTTCGAACGAATCGAACAAGATGGAGACATTAAAAAGGTCTATGTTGAGGTTAATGGCAAGAAGCGAATCATTGAGGCAGAACAATTGCTGGTCGCTACAGGAAGAACAGCAAATACGACATCTTTGAATTTACAGGCAGCAGGAGTCGAAGTAGGCTCCCGTGGTGAAATTATTATCGATGATTATTCGAAAACAGCGAATTCACTCATCTATGCAGCAGGAGATGTCACGCTTGGTCCACAATTTGTGTATGTAGCTGCTTATCAAGGTGGAATTGCGGCAGGAAATGCTATCGGGGGACTGAACAAAAAACTGAATTTCGAAGTAGTTCCTGGGGTAACGTTCACAGCCCCGGCGATTGCAACGGTTGGTTTAACAGAGCAACAGGCAAAAGAGAAAGGCTATGAAGTGAAAACATCCGTATTACCATTAGATGCTGTTCCAAGAGCCTTGGTGAATCGGGAAAAGACAGGTGTGTTTAAACTGGTGGCGGACGCGAATACACTGAAAATTCTAGGGGCTCATGTGGTGGCAGAAAACGCAGGAGACGTAATTTATGCGGCGACATTGGCTGTCAAATTCGGTTTAACCGTAGAGGATCTCCGTGAAACCCTTGCTCCTTATTTAACAATGTCAGAAGGGTTAAAATTAGCTGCCCTTACGTTTGATAAAGATGTATCAAAATTATCTTGTTGTGCAGGATAATGATTTTTTTTAATCTGAGCTTTAACTGGACTGAAAGTAAAAAATAATGATACTGGCGAAAAAGAGATAGTTGAGGCAGATGTGATTTTTGTCGCAATCGGACATACACCAAATACGGCTTATCTCTTGATTGGCCGCGGGAGACAGATTCTGTTTCTACGATCAATGATATCTAAGTTGCGGTTTCCATGATAGCTTTAAGGTTTTTGAGCGATTTAACTTTGGACTTTGAATCTAAAGGTGAACAATCCGGTTTAGTCATGATTGGTTCGCCAAATAATTGTAAAACAAAAAGTCTGTGTTGTTTTATATACAAACAGACGAGGACTCCCTTTAAAGAGACCTCGTCTGTTTTCGTGATTTATAAAATAAACGAGCTACAAATTATGTACTCAGTAATTAAAATACTTACAACTACTTACTTAACAGGTTTTGATGTCGTATAACGGGTATAGGTATAGGTATAGGTATAGGTATAGGTATAGGTATAGGTATATCACTCCGATATCTTTCATTGTTGAAAAGTCTTGGCCAAATGGATTCGTGATTCTGTAATTGATTTCAATCTATTGTGATTTTCCAAGTACAACACTTTGATATAACTAGTGAGGTGGACATAATTTGTTAGCTTATTTTCCTCGACCATATGAAAATGAAACTATGTACAGTATAGCAGCAAGGTATGCTAGTCATATGAGTATTTTATCCAAAAATGCTGTTTTAGAAGACCTGTTTGACATTAAAAAATCATTTGCAAATGAGGACTACATATCGCAAATAGATATACTTGTACCTAAAATCAAGAACTTTTCAAATGAGTATACAGTGGAATACTTTTTAAATAAACACACTGTCTTCCCGCTTTTTTCTCCATTTACTAATACAAATCACTATAGCCTGAGTTCTATAGATAATTTAATAAAAGGAAGGAAACGGTTTTTAAATGACATTCCAATAAAAGAAAGTTTGTTTTATTGTAGCGAGTGTGTAAAAGAAGATATAGAAAAATACGGGGAATGTTATTGGAATAGGATTTTTCAATTACCTGGTGTAATGATTTGCGGTAAGCATGGAAAACTATTAAGCAAGTCGCAGTTGAATATTCTGAAAAACCCTTTGAATAAATTTATTATGCCAGATAAAGAGTATGACATATCGGAAAAAAATAAATTTGACAATGGCACTTTTGAACAATTGTTAGAAATCCAAATAAATGCTGAATATTTCTTTGTTAATAAAGTAAACACATTTACTTACCAGGGACTTTATGAAAAGTATTTTGAGTTTATTAAGGTAGCAGGCATCGCAATTCCATTGGCACGTTTTAAGATAGAATTGGGAGAATTAATATTATCAAAATTTAATGAGAAAACTTTAGAATTTCTTAACTCCAATCCGCTTCAGAATGATTGGTTATCATATTTAAGTGTGGAAAGGATGAAACATATACATCCAATTAGACATGTTTTATTAATGATGGCCTTAGCCCAATCTGTTGAAGGATTTATGAATACCATCCCCCAATACCAACCTTTTGGCAGTGGTCCGTGGATATGTATGAATCCTCTTGCTGAACATTACTTAGAAAAAGTTATAACAAATGTTAATATTACTTTCTATAAGGACAAAGGTGATTTTCAAGGAGAATTTAAGTGTTGTTGTGGGTTTACTTATGTATTATATGCCGGGGAGACTAATCCACGTGAAATAAATATGTTCAGTTTTAGAATAAAAGAAAAAGGAGATGTTTGGAAAAAGGAATTTGATGATTTAGTCAGCAGTGGAGTATCTATTAAAGAGATAGCTTTAAAAACAAATCACAGTAGAAGTACTGTTAGCAAGATTATAAAGGGAGGGCATAACTATATTGAAATTGCAAAGGGGCGAAGAGGGCAAAAATTGGAAGATGAAAGACTTATTAAGGAAATGAAGGTTAAAAAGGATTGGATTGAAATAAGAGAAAAACATCCTAACTACTCACGTACGGAATTAATAGATGAATACAAGAAAATTTACAGTAGAATACTTCGATACGACAGGGAGTGGTTAGTAGAAAATTCCCCACCATCCCAAAGGGGGATGGTGAAAACAGGTGATCATATTAATCACAAAAGGGATTTATTATATTTAAGGGATGCCCAAGACATGTTGAATAGTTGGGCAGTATATGAGAAACAGGCAGGGAAAATTATTAAAAGAACACAATTTACCCTTTATACAAGGCTGGGAATGACGCCACGTAATAATGATAACTACCCATTAACGACTAACTATATTTCATCAGTTATAGAGTCACATGAAGATTATCAAATTCGATTAATTAATCAATGTATTGAGAACTATTTTAAATATGAAGTAATAAAAAAGTATAAACTACTTGCCCTTAGTGGATTAAGAAATTTGCATCCTAAAGCAGAGAAATATTTGGAAAGTATAATAAATGAACATAATAATGGTCATAATTAAAAATTTGATTTCATTAGATACTTTGGAATAAAGTAGCGGTTAGTGGGACAGGTAGGGTATTATTAGCGTATAAGCCATTTTATTCTGTATGTTCAAGATCTGAAATACAGAATTTGTTTCTATAAGAAAGTTATTAATTTTGTGGTCGTATTAGAGGGTAATGACAAAAGTGGAAATAATGCAACATAAATGAAATTTATTTTAATTGCAGTATACATCTTTTTTGTCACCTTTGTTCTAAAATTCTATACAATTTGCGAAAGTGAGTATACATCTTTTTTGTAAAATTTATTTTGATTAACTATTAAGAATGCGTCTTTGAACGTCTTAGAGTATACATCTTTTTTGTCACTTAACAATAGCTTTAAAAAGAGCTCAATCCTCAATTTAGTGTTATAGTTAAAGTACTATATTAAAGTGAGTAGGCGAATGAACATGATAGAGGTAAAAGTATCTCCATTAAGTGATGGAGAATTCAATAGAGGCGTATTTGCTACATGTGATTACAAAAAAGGGGAGCTTTTACATGAAGCGCCTGTTATTTCTTATCCAAACGAAGAGCATCAGCACATTGAGAAAACGCTTCTCGCTGACTATGCGTTTGAGTATGGGATAGGTCAATCTGCTATTCTTCTGGGTTATGGCATGTTGTTTAATCATTCGTATGAACCGAATGCGACGTATGATATTAATTTTAAAAATCGTACATTTGATTTCTTTGCTTATACGGATATAAAAGCAGGCGATGAAATTCTAATCAATTACAATGGCGATGTAGATGACAAAGATGAATTGTGGTTTAATAAGGATTAACAGGATATGGATGCAATTCGCTTTCCATAATAAATAGGTATCCGACTATGTCCGTTGATTAATTATTTCTTTTTATGTAAAATGCTCCTTCATTTATAGAGACTGAACTGATTGGATTGTCAGTATCTCTCCCTACAGAAGGAGCATTTTTTTATTATTACGTAAAATTATTGGGGACTTATAAAGCAGGTACTTTGGCGAAACGTTCAAAGCGCAATGGATCGATTGGAATAATCGTGTCCGTCTCTTCGCGGATCAATTGTTCAATCAGCTTACCTGTTACAGTGGCAAGACTGATCCCATCGCCTTCATGACCGGCGGCAATGAAAAAACCAGGTATTTCATTAACCTCTGAAACGATTGGCAAATGATCAGATGTCCACGGTCTAAAACCGGTGTACGTCCGAATCATCGTGAAATCATTCAATTTTGGATAGAATCGCGTCGCTCTTCTCGCCATTGTTTCCACCACATTGATATCAATTCTTCCATCGTATCCTACAAATTGACGACTGCTTCCAAGTAAGAAATTCTGACTTTCCGTTGGCTCAAATACTAACGCAACGCCGTGTTCCTTTGTTCTGTCGTCCACAATCCGCTCCCGGCCAAATTTATTCATCAAATAACCGAATTCCATAACATTACGCATCATCACCGGTTTTTGTCTGGCGCCAACCATGATATGACCTTTTCTCGGGATAATAGGAATATCGAGATCGAGCATTTTTCCGATGAAAGGTGCCCAAACGCCCGCCGCATTGACGACTTTCTTCGCAGTAAAGGTTCCGTTTGTCGTTTCAATTGTAAAGTCTTCTTTTTTTGTAATGGCTGTTACTTCTGTTTGTATTTGCAATTTCAGGCCAAATTGCTTGGCCTTTTCAATGAGTGAATAACAAAATAGATAGGGATTGATTAGTGAATCCGTTTCACACTCCAACCCACCTGGAATATCATCTGCAAAATAGGGGGATTCTTGACGAAGATCCTCTCGGTCAAGTAAGTTAAACTTCAATCCAGCGGCAGTCTGAATATCCACCCATTCCTTCGCCGCTTGCATTTCTGTATCATTCTCACAGACAAGCAAACTACCGAGTGCTCGGTATTCGAATGGTAAATCTAATTCTTTGTTCAATTCTATTGTAAGTTCTTGGCTTTTCCAAGACATCAAACTATCGAATCCGGGGTCTTTATCTACAATGGTCACATTGCCATCGCAGCGTGAAGATGTGCCGCTTGCAATATCATTTTTTTCGATTAACACACAGTCAATGCCAGATTTCGCAACATAGTAAGCGATTGCACAACCGACAATTCCACCACCGATAATTGCCACTTCTGCATGATTGTTCTTTGCCATCTTCAAATCCTCCTTTGACATCTGAATGCCATTTGGTCTATTCTACATGATAGAATGAAGTTTTGCAGTTTTTTCGGAAATTTGAATATACTATTCTTACTCTATGGTAAAATAGGGATGGATATTGTGTCAAATTTAACTTGATTCAGCAGAAATCCCCCACTTCTATAAGTGGGGGTTGAATGCCAAAATATTCTTCAATCAGGGGAGAGCCATACTCCCTGCCGATTCAAGTTAAGCCTCCGGCGGATGCCACGGATTTTGAAAGGAGTTAATCGCGCAAGCGCAATTCAAAATCCGGACGCAATTACGCCGAGGCGTAATTGATTTAGTAATAGATTATAAGGAGGAAGTTGCCCCGTGGATCGAACGATTATTTGTAGATGTGAAGAAGTTTCGTTAGAAGATATCCAACAGATCGCAAGCCGTTTTAACTGTTCTGCCCGTGAAGTAAAATTACGGACAAGGGCTGGAATGGGGTATTGCGGGGGACGCACATGCAGACCTGCTGTCGACGCAGTTTTGGAAGCGGTAACAGGAGAAAGAGCTAGCCATGATATTCCGTTGAAAGTCCAACCCCCTGTTCGACCTGTATCATTATCCATTTTAGGAGGGAAATCGAGATGACGAACCGTATTGTAAATCATCCAGTCTTAGGAGAATTGACCAATCAAACACCTGTCACTTTTACCTTTGACGGTAAAATGTACGAAGGACTTGAAGGGGATACGATTGCATCTGCTCTCCTTGCAAATGGGATTCGACAACTACGCGTGCATGAGGGAACAGGGGCACCGCGTGCGATTTATTGCAATATCGGGCATTGTTTTGAATGTCGTGTAACGGTGAACGACACGCAAATCGTTCGTGCATGTATGACGCCTATTCAACATCAAATGGTGATAGAAAGTGGAAAAATGCAACCTGCACCATTTAAAGCGTCACCTGAAGAATGGCCGCGTACATATGCTGATTTTGAAAAAATGAATGAACATCATAAGGAGGGGGCACCACATGGTTGATGTCGTTATCATTGGTGCAGGGCCAGCCGGTTTATCCGCCGCAATTGCCTGCCGTGAATCCAATTTAGATGTATTGGTCATTGATGAGTTTCCGAAACCGGGTGGCCGACTTCTTGGACAACTTCATCAAGAACCAAATGGTGAGTGGTGGAACGGGATTGAAGAGACTAAAGCTTTATTGGAAAAAGCAGAGAAATTGAACACGACGATTCAATGTGAGGTTTCTTGCCATCATCTTGAAAAAATAGATGCTGGCTATAGAGTACACACCAATCGAGGTCTTTTTGAAACGAAAAATATACTTCTTGCAACGGGTGCAGCAGAAACACCTGCGCCTATACCCGGCTGGACATTACCTGGCGTTATGTCCATTGGGGCAGCGCAAGTGATGACAAATGTTCATCGTGTCCGGGTTGGAAATAAAGGGATTGTCGTTGGCGTCAACGTTTTGTCAGCCGCCATCGCTAGGGAGCTGCAGCTTGCTGGCATTGAATTACATAGCATGGCGTTACCTGTCAGCAATCCCGTCACGAAAGATCATGCACATCCTGGTAAGGTCATGGAAGGTTTAGTGCGCATCGCTCATTTAGCGCCTTCTGTATTCCTCCGTTTTGGTAGCAAATTTGCCAAAGCCGATTGGGTACGCGATTTGGCTGTGAAATTCTATCCTAAGGGCGGTGTGAAAATGTGGGGGATGCCGATTCACATTCGAAAAGCCGTTGTTCAAATCAATGGTGCCGACCAAGTGGAATCCGTGACGGTGTGTGATATCACACCTGAAGGAGAAGTGATTCGAGGCAGTGAAAAAACGATTGCTGTCGATTTCGTTTGTATCGCGGGCGGACTTTATCCGCTAACAGAACTTGCCTCAGTCATCGGTTGTCCGTTCCAATATGTAGAGGAACTAGGTGGGCACGTACCCATCCATAACGAACAAATGGAAACGCCGCTTGAAGGGGTGTATGTCGCCGGAAATATCACCGGCATTGAAAGTGCAAAAGTGGCGCGTGCACAAGGAACACTTGCTGGTTACTCAATCGCCAAACAAAACGATAAAATTCAGCAAGCAATGAAAGAAGTTAAATCTATTCGCGAAGCTGCAACAATCCAATTCCATCCGGAAATCGCCGCAGGACGAAGTAAAGTTGAAAAAGCATTTCATGAATATGTGGTGTCCTGATAAATATAGTTACAGTCGTAAAAAGCTGAATCTTTGATTGAATAGCAACATAAATCATTTATGGCGGTTGACCTTCCCAGAAGGATTGACCGTCATGTTTGCTTATGCATAGGCATTAATTTTCGAAAGGGAGTACGTTAATGAAAAAAGAATTTCCTATAATTGAAACCGAAAGATTAAGGTTAAGACAAGTCACAACAGAGGATGCCTCAAATATGTTTGCTTATCTATCTGACCAAGATGTTGTGAAACCAATGGGGCTAGATCCCTTCGAAACAGTAAAAGACGTATTGGATGAAATTAGCTGGTATACATCTATATACGAAGAAGGCACTGGAATTAGATGGGGAATCACTCTAAAAGATTCTGGTAAGGTGATCGGAAGCTGTGGCTTTCTGAATAGGATTCCAAAACATTATCGAGCAGAAGTGGGGTATGAATTAAGCAAAGATCACTGGGGACAAGGGATTGCTAGTGAGGCATTGGAAGCTGTTGTGAAGTATGGTTATCATCACTTACAGTTAGAAAGAATAGAGGCTTTAATTGAACCGGCGAATGTTCTATCGCAAAAATTGGTAGAGAAGCAAGGATTTTTAAGAGAGGGCTTGCTGCGACATTACGAATTTGCACGTGGTAAATTTGATGATTTATATATGTATTCGATTATAAAGGAAGATTTCGATTCAATGTATTAATGAACAGAAATATTTGAATATGACGTATCATATATTTCATTTTGGAAATCCTAAACAACAAGATTGTTAGGAGGTTCAATAATGAAAAAAATGTATGCGAGCTTCGGCATGATTATCTTCCTTTTTCAATCTTATTTATTTAACGTGTGCTTTGCACTAACAAATGACGAAGCAATAATGACCGAGTATGATGAAATTGCTAAGTTAGATGAAGAGGATATTATCCTTTATGCTACAAAGATGAATGGGAATGATATTTATACAGATTTTAAAATTGGTTTTAAAGGTGTTATTCTTTCAAGGCCACACTGGATAAATACAACAAGTTCTACCTGGCTTCCTGAAATTAACTATGAGGACATCAATGGAGATAGTAAGAAAGAGTTGATCATACAATTAACTAAAGGTACTGGTACTGGAGTTTTAGAACGAGAAGTTCATGTTTTCCATATACAAAATTAACGAATGGGTAATAAGTTTTTTGAAATACCCGTTGAGGTGCTTGTTGATGATCCCATTGCTATTGTGTTGAAAAATGTGAAGACCGCACTATCTCTCAACAAAGCGATTGTAAGTATTGGTGACAAGAACTATACAATTGATATAAAATCTTTAGGTATTCAACCTGAAGTCTTATTTAGCGATATATACTTTGGGAATAGTGTGGACTTTGAAATCAAAGATAATCAGCTTGTTGGAAAAGTAGGGGGAATCATTTCTTCATCTGGTTATATAGGGAGTATTCAAATTACGTATACGTTCAAAGACAAAATGTATCAAGCAAAATCAATTGAATTTAAACCAAACGAATAATGCGATGTTGACTAATAGGTGCTTTAAGTGAAATAGCCATTCAGCGTGATTATAAAAAACCATCCGAAATACAACTTTCGGATGGTTTTTCACAGTGAATCAAAACATTTTCGTCGTCCAATTTTCTCCGTTCCAAACACCTGTCACAAGGCCTTCATAAAAATCAGGTTCGTGGGAAATAAGTAGAACACTACCTTTATATTCCTGCAAAGCACGTTTCAATTCATCTTTTGCATCTTTATCCAAGTGATTGGTTGGCTCATCGAGGACAAGCAGATTCGTTTCGCGATTGATTAATTTACATAAACGGACTTTCGCTCGTTCTCCACCACTCAACACTTTCACTTTGCTTTCAATATGCTTCGTTGTCAAACCACATCTGGCTAACGCGGCGCGCACTTCATATTGTGTGAAATGAGGAAATTCCTCCCACACTTCTTCCAAACATGTATTGTTGTTATCTGATTTCGTTTCCTGCTCGAAATAGCCGATTTCTAAATGCTCGCCAAGTTCAACGGAGCCGGAAAGTGCGGGGATTTCTCCAAGAATACTTTTCAATAGCGTTGTTTTACCAATACCATTGGCACCAGATAAGGCGATTTTTTGTCCGCGTTCCATCGTCAATTCCAGCTCTCTAGACAATGGCTCGTCATAGCCAATGACAAGGTCTTTTGTTTGGAAAAGATACCTGCCCGGTGTCCGCGCAAGTTTAAAGTTGAATTGTGGCTTCGGCTTTTCAGCATCTAACTCAATGACATCCATTTTATCCAACTTTTTCTGACGTGACATGGCCATTCGACTCGTCGCTGCATTTGCTTTATTACGTGCGACGAAATCCTTAAGATTTGCGATTTCCTTCTGTTGCTTTTTGAAGGCAGCTTCAACTTGTTGCTTTTTCATCTCATGAACGCGCACAAATTCTTCATAATCTCCAACGTAGCGAGTGATTTCTTGATTTTCCATATGATAAATCAACTGAATCACGCTATTCAAGAATGGAATATCATGCGATATTAAAATGAATGCATTTTCGTAGTTCTGTAAATAATTACGTAGCCAGTTGATATGCTCGACATCTAAATAGTTTGTCGGCTCATCGAGTAGAAGGATATCCGGTTTCTCTAACAATAACTTGGCGAGCAGTACTTTTGTACGCTGACCACCACTTAAATCATGAACATCACGATCCAGACCAAATTCATTCAATCCAAGGCCGTTCGCTACTTCTTCAACTTTTGAATCAATGATGTAAAAATCGTTATGCGATAACTCTTCTTGTATTTGGCCTGTCTCCTCAAGGAGTGCCTCCAGCTCATCCGGCTCTACTGCCGCCATTTTTTCAAAAAGTGCGTTCATTTCTGCCTCTTGGTCATAGAGGTATTGGAAAGCAGTTCGCAACACATCCCGAATGGTCATCCCTTGTTTTAACACAACATGCTGATCTAAATAGCCAACGCGCACACGCTTCGACCAGTTCACCGTTCCTGCATCGGGTTCTAGCTTGCGCGTAATAATATTCATAAACGTCGATTTACCTTCACCATTGGCACCAATTAGCCCGATATGCTCTCCCTGTAATAAGCGGAAGGAGACATCCTCAAAAATCGCGCGATCTCCAAAGCCATGGCTTAAATTTTCTACTGTCAATAAACTCATCTAATAAACACCTTTTCCTTCACTAAGAATAGTTCTCGCTGCCCTAAATTAGGTGACGTCGAATCTTTTTTTATTATATAGTTATTTTGTGGTTGGGGATAGGAATTGTTTCTTTTTGTACTCAAGCTATCTTACTCTACACCAAATCTTTTGGCAGAACGGGCCCGAGCGCGTTCCGCTTCAATTTCTCGATTGCGGGGCTCTGCATTGGTGACAGCTGTCTTAAGCAGATGTTGTGTAGCAATTGCTACTTGCTCTACAGCCAAATTAAAAGCGTCCTCGTTTACCTTGGATACTTTGTTGAAACCTGTGATTTTACGTACATATTGTAAGGAAGCAGCGTAAATTTCATCATCAGTAGCAGGGGGTTCAAAGTTAAATAAGGTTTTAATGTTGCGACACATAGCATTCACCTCTGTTGTTATTTTCTTGATTGTAGCATATTCTTTTATTTTAAATGTAATTGAAGTCGAGTGAAATAAGAAGGTTGTATTCTCTTGGGGGGAATTTGGGCAAGAAAGAGTTGTTACAATTACATTAACAGAGCTAGACAGTGTGAATACAAATATTGATATAAACGAATCGGGTTTGAAAGAGGAGGAATTGACATATCAAGGGAAACCAGTTACTATCATGGTAGATTGAAAGGAGCGATAGACATGGCATTTTTACAACTATACTGATCCATACGCATATATTTTGAGTAAACCACTCTTTGGAGGGGTTATTTGCTATGCGTACTAGGTCGGATATGTTGTAGAAGGTTTTGTCGCTCTACGGGATATCTATGCCGATATTTAAGTACGCAGATTGCTCTGCGTACTTTTTTAATTGGAGGGATATTATATGGGGATGTTATTGTTCTTTTGATACGAGCTTGAAATAGAAGCTCGTATCGATCCTAGCTATCGATACGAAATCACAAATTTCGGAGGTAGCAAATATGGAACAAATCTGTATTGAATTAGAAAATGTTGAGATGACTTATTTTGATAGAGTGATTGTAAAGATTGAACGACTAGCTGTTCATCGATTTGACCGTATCGGCATTGTTGGAAAAAATGGTGCGGGAAAGAGTACATTATTAAAAGTACTTGCTGGTAGCATTCAACCGACTAGTGGAAAAGTGAAACGTCACGTCGAGTGTGGTTATTTTGAGCAACTGGAACCGCCAACTGTTGCCGAAGCAGATGCAGCATTACTCGGAAGGTTAGCCGTTCCGCAAACGTCCGAGCAGTTAAGTGGCGGCGAGCAAACAAGGCTGAAGCTTGCACAATTGTTTACGCATTATTACGAAGCATTATTAATTGATGAGCCGACAACTCATTTGGATCAAGAGGGTATTTCATTTTTACTAGATGAACTCCGCTATTACTATGGAGCACTTGTGTTAATTAGTCATGATCGGGCTGTGTTAGATGCACTTGTTACCACCATTTGGGAAGTAAGTGACGGTGAAGTGCAAGTTTACGCAGGAAATTATAGTGAATACCTGGAACAGAAGCGGGTAGAGCGTGAACAACAGCGTCACGCTCATGAACAATTCATAAAAGAAAAGAGTCGCCTTGAACAAGCAGCACATGAAAAAATGAAAAAGGCTGAAAAAATTGCTCAAGCAGGAAGTATGTCGAAAAAAGAATCGAATGCAAAAGCCAATCGAATGTTTGAAACGAAATCGAAAGGTACGAGTCAAAAAGCAGTGCATCGTGCAGCAAAAGCGATTGAACAGCGAATGGAGAAACTGCAGGAAGTCGATGCTGTACAAGAAAAAAGGCCGATCGTCTTCCGCCAATCGAAAGCATTGGAATTGCACAACAAGTTTCCGATTATGGCAGACCGGCTAACCCTTAAAATTGAAGATAATGTACTAGTAGGTGAAGTGAGTTTCCAATTGCCACTCGGTAAAAAAATCGCAATTACGGGGGCAAATGGTGCTGGTAAGAGTACATTGCTTCACCATATTGCAAAGAGGGGTGCAGGTTTAATCATTTCACCGAAAGCAAAAATTGGTTATTTTCATCAAATGAGCTACCAATTTACAACGGATGAAACAGTGTTGCAATTCCTGAAAAACCGTTCAGGCTATGATGATGGATTGTTACGCAGTGTATTACATGCCATGCAATTTGTTGGTACAGATATCGAAAAAAGTGTGGGGTCACTAAGTGGCGGGGAAGCAATCCGCTTACAGCTATGTCAGCTATTCCTTGGGGAATATAACATTTTACTGCTGGATGAGCCGACCAATTTTTTAGATATCCATGCGCTTGGAGCATTAGAGAAATTTATGGCTGCATATGAAGGCACGGTTATATTTGTATCTCATGATCAAACATTCATAAATCATGTGGCAGACTTGCAGTATCATATTCATGCAGGAAAATTAAATCAAGTATGATAGTAAGCCGTCGAGATAACCTCGACGGTTTTATTGTGATTGGGGTTTCTTCGCTTGTCTGGTACTATAAACAAGTAACTCATTAAAACTAGAGTCTAAAGGAGCGTGAATAGGGAATGAAGCAACAAAATGCCGCTGAAGTAGAGCATTATCTCCATTCAGCTGAAGCTCAACAAAAGTTGTATAAGCGCTCACTCATTGTGGTCATCATGTCGCAAATTTTCGGTGGTGCAGGGCTTGCTGCTGGGATTACAGTCGGCGCACTCCTTGCGAAGGACATGTTAGGGAGTGCAAGTTATGCTGGACTGCCGACTGCTTTATTTACACTTGGTTCGGCGTTAGCCGCTTTTTTAGTGGGGCGGATTTCACAGCGCTTCGGTCGTCGATATGGGCTTTCTTTTGGGTTTATCGCCGGAGGAATCGGAGCCCTTGCGGTTGTGCTTGCTGCGACGATCAACAATGTCTTGTTATTATTTTTAGCGTTATTTGTGTATGGTGCGGGTACTTCGACGAATTTACAAGCACGGTATGCTGGAACTGATTTAGCCAGTGAGAAACAACGGGCAACAGCCATTAGTATCGCGCTGGTTTCTACGACATTGGGTGCAGTGGCAGGACCGAATTTGGTCACACCGATGGGGAAATTCGCGTTGACACTTGGTATACCAGCTTTAGCGGGTCCATTTATCTTAGCGGCTGTTGCTTATCTTATTGCAGGTCTAATTTTTTTAATATACTTACGCCCTGATCCATTTTTAGTGGCAAGAGCAATTGCGACAGAGAAGGATACGCAAAGGCAGAACAAGGTGAATAATGGACATCAGGTGTTACAAAGTAAGCTGAATCGTGTCGGTGTTGTCGTTGGGGCACTAGTTCTTATTCTCTCACATGCGGTGATGGTCGGTATTATGACGATGACACCCGTTCAAATGCAAAATTATGGTGCGCAATTGAGTGCGGTTGGTCTCGTCATCGGTCTCCATATTGCCGCCATGTATTTGCCATCGCTGGTGACAGGCATCTTGGTCGATAAAATCGGTCGTATGTTTATGGTCATTGCTTCGGGTGTTACATTAGCCGCGGCAGGTGTTGTTGCAGCCTTGGCACCAGGTGGCTCTCTGTTTTGGCTAGCCTTTGCACTCATATTGCTTGGACTTGGGTGGAACTTTGGTTTAATTAGCGGGACGGCTATTATTATTGATTCGACGGATATGAAAACACGTGCAAAAACACAAGGAACTGTTGATGTGTGGGTGGCATTAGCTGGGACAGCGGGTGGCTTATTATCAGGACTCATCGTTGCGTATTCAAGCTATGCGATTTTAGGATTTGTAGGCATGTATTTAGCCTTATTGCTAATACCTCTTATGATATGGATCCGTGTGAAGCAGAAGCGTAGCTAAGCTTTTGCGCTTCAAGAAATGACACGTCTTTTATGTTATAATATACACGAATGAATGGAGGAATTGAAATTATGTCAAATTTACCAAATTGCCCAAAGTGTAATTCAGAATATACATACGAGGATGGCAACCTTTTTGTGTGCCCAGAATGTGCGCATGAGTGGACGTTAGAATCAGCAGCAGAAGAGGTAGAAGAGAAAAAGGTCTACAAAGATGCCAATGGCAATATTTTGAACGATGGTGATTCTGTTACAGTCATCAAGGATCTTAAAGTAAAAGGTAGCTCAAACGTTGTAAAGGCGGGTACAAAAGTGAAAAGTATCCGTTTGATTGATGGCGACCATGATATTGATTGTAAAATCGATGGTTTTGGGGCTATGCAGTTGAAGACGGAGTTTGTTAAGAAGCTATAAATGTAGTTTTCATGCAATAGAGGTCAAATCGCGCATGAAAGTGAAGATTGAAGAGAAAGGGCGTTCATTTAGGTAGTTTTATTTCTGAATGAGCGCCTTTTCTCTTCAAATAATTTGATTACCAGCAGTTTCTTCAATAGTGGGTTGGGTATTTTTTTTATTGTTTAGTTGAGCAAATCATTGATGAAAAATCTAGTGTTCTGCTTATATTATCTATTTAATCGCTATATTAAATCAGAGAAGAAGAGAGGACACAATATGAAGAACAATATAATCGCTTTATCGATTTTCAGTTTAGCATTGGCCATTGTGTTAGGAAGTTGGTTGATAGCAGGGGGATTAAGTGAAAATGCAATAAATAAAAAAGAGTTATTGATATCGACTACACCAACAAACGAAATCGTGCAACCACAAATGTTTACCAAGGCGGAGTTAGCTAGCTATTTAGGTTTGAGTGAAGAAGAGATTGAAATGTTGGGACCGGTACCGACGGGACCTAATACAACAACCAGTGTACTGCCGTATTTGAAAATAGGAAAGACTATCTATCATCCAAAGGAAGCGGTGGATAGATGGTTGGAAAATATGGAAGTTGATATTGTTTTTTGATTGTTAGAGAGACCTTATTATTGGGCCTTGTTAGTAGTATGGAGTTCCATTTAGATGCGCAAGGGGAGACTATATGTAAGATGAAGGACTGTTCCATAAGTCGAAGAAACTTCGGCGTATGGGACAGTCATTTTTTGATTATAGAGTAAAGAAGCTTGATCAATCCAAAGCACGAACCAAAGGCCACATACGAGCCTCTATCTTTTTGGAAAAGTGTAAGAGGGGTTGGTCGCTTTTAACAAGAATGCCCTGCTTGGACAGCATCGTATTTTGGCTAAACTCCGCCTTTGCATGCTGTAGCAGCCAGGGGCGATGCAAAATATCACAGCGGAATGGCACACCTTTATTATTTAGCGTATATAAGCAATAGCGTTCGGACATCCATTCATCAAAGGACCCTTTAGCTGCGTAATATGGCTCAGAGATGGGTCGATAGCTGCACACAAAATTGGCATCATTCCCGCTTCTTCTCCTGCTTTCATAATCAATGGTTGACCCGTTCTTTCTCACCATCATGTCAGCATTCATATAGGGCAAGTGATAGAACAGTTTGGCCACCTCGACAGCAAGCCGGTTGTCAGCGTCCAGGCTAAAGAAATAAACCCCGGGTTTGCCATCGAGTGTTACATACGTCCGAACGTTGAGCTCAGGGAATCGGGCAACTCCAGGAATAGGGGGGAGACCTCGCAGTCGAATATCCGTTATATGAAATGGAACAATACCAATCCAGCCCATGCCGTTAAAAGAATCCAAGGGAAGAATAGCAGGTACGAGCGTTTGTAAGACCTCAAGTTTAACAGGATAATGCGCAAACAAAAGATCGTTCCAAGTCTGCTGCATCGTCCAAGGTAAATGTGGTAATGGCCATAAACGATGACTGTCGTTCCAGCCGGCTTGTTTTAAGTCCATGTGTTCTTCCATAGCTTGAATACCTCTTTCTACGATCGAATGTTGAACGTCTTAGAAATGATACTGCTTTTTAATGATTTCCTCACAAGATAGTTTTGCTAAGATTGCTACTAATTATAATGAAAATAATTCATTAACTCAAGTTGGAGTAATAATCTGTCATATTAGATATTTATAATAAATAAGGTAGGTCTTGCATATGCTATAGCTAGTACTATGGGATCCGACAATTTTGGATTCATAAAAGACCATTAGAGGGCATCAGGTTTATTGGTTGAAAAAGCTCTTTTACTGATAATTATATTGCGAATTTTTTCAGGAAGCATAGATATCACAGCTGCGATGCTGATGTATAAATTTAACGATTTAGAAAAGGCCTTTTATATCAACACACTGCTTGCATTAGTGGGTCCTGTTGTTTTAATTGTAACGACAGGAGTAGCATTATTTGGCCTCGCTGAAAAGATCTCATTGACTCGAATGATTTGCTTGTTTGCAGGAATCGTGCTTATTCTATTTAGTCTGAAAGCTAAATGAGGACTAGCTGAAGTTAAGGGAAATGATGTTAAAAATACCCGAATATGAAAGAAGCCAAGTTCTGAAATCACTCAGAATTTGGCTTCTTTCTATTTAAAATAGGAAAGTTTTATTCACAGTATGCTATTAATTAGAACCTTCTGATATATTAATCGTCTACCTAAAGTATCAGAAGTAATGGGGGAGAACATAATGAATAAACTACCGATTGATGTCAAAATCATTTTAGACGAATACATTGTTTTGTTTCATACGAGTTTACCTAATACGCTTGAAGGCTTCTATTTACAAGGCTCGATTGCACTGGATGCTTATGTGAAAGATTCAAGTGATATTGATTTTATTGCCATTATCAATCGTCGTTTGTCAGGGGGAGAAGCCGAGATATTAGCTGAAATCCATAGGGAAATAGCAAGTACTTACCCAAAGTCGGAAATGGATGGCGTCTATTTGATGTGGGAGGATATTGGTATACTAGATGCTGCAGAGATGAATTATCCTTATTATAATGAGGGTAGGTTGAGCTATGGAGCTTATTTTAACGCTATTACTTGGTGGATTTTGAAAAAGCATGGGATTAATATTATTGGACCACAACCAACTGCGCTCAATTTTGAAATTGGCCCACAGCATCTGGTTGAATATGTAGTGGAAAATATGAAGACATATTGGGCAGGGCGGATTGAAAAAATCGAACAAGCTATGGAGAACATGTATCAATTTACAACCGAGGAAATTGATGTTGAAATCGAATGGTCCGTTCTTGGCCTATTAAGACAATATTATACGTTAAAGGAACATGCCATCATTTCAAAGCTTGGTGCTGGTGAGTACGCCATGATGCATATGCCGGCGGAATGGCATCCGGTTATTCAGGAGGCTATAGATATTCGGAAAGGTCTGGATGGAGAAAGATTTGTTTCTGATAGGGAACGAATAGACGAAGCTTTAAAATTTTCGAAGTTCCTGATTGATTACTGTGACAGGCATCTTTCTTTTAATAAAATAGGTCATCCCAATAGTTAGCGACTTTGGGATGACCTATTTCTAATTCGGATAATATAACACCATACTCAACCTCGTCGCGTTATCTCCGGAATTCTCATAACTATGCGGCCTGTCAGCCTTAAAGCGAATGGAATCACCGCTTCTTACGGTATACGCTTCTTCATTGACGCGGATCGTTAGCTCGCCGTCAAAAACCGTTAACAACTCCTCGGTTCCTTCCATATGTGCATCTGCACTTAGTAATCCACCTGGGTCGATTTCGACCGAATAGATCTCAAATCGTTTGTCTTCTTCAAATGGAAAATGGGGGTAAACACGATATTTTCCATCGTCCTCGGATAAGACTTGAATATTACTTTTAGACACAACAATTGTATCTGGCTGCGGCTGATTAATGAGAGCAGTGAAAGAAATCTTCAGTCCATTAGCTATTTTCCAGATAGTTGTAATGGTCGGGGCTGATTCGCCACGTTCAATTTGGCCAATCATCGTTTTGCTGACCCCGGTTAGTTCGGCCACCTTTTCAAGGCTTAATTTTTTACTAACTCTTAATTTTTTTAAGTTATTTGCAATAATAAGATGAATTTCCTGCATACAGACACCTCAATTTCTTCTGTACAATATAACGTCCAAATTGTACAATAAAAAGAAAACGTTATACTGTCCGTTTTAGACAGTATAACATATTGAAGAGGGGAAGGTCTATTATGCCAGTCGTCTCATTTTTGGTATATGTCTTTGTTATGAGTTTTACACCAGGTCCGAATAATATTATGGCGATGTTATTTGCAAATCAGTATGGATTTAAGAAGACACTTCGCTTTTGTCTAGGTGTAGGTGCAGGCTTCTTTGTCATCATGATTTTATCGAGCTACTTTAACCTTCTTCTACATAATGTCATCCCAAAAGTTGAATTGCCGATGATGATTTTAGGTGCCGGATATATGCTTTATCTGGCTTACAAAATTATAACAAGTACTACTAGTGGTAATAGTAATGATGGAGGCAAATATAATAGTTTCCCGGCTGGAATGCTACTACAATTCGTCAATCCGAAGGGTGTTTTATATGGTATTACGGTTGTTTCGACGTTTATTTTACCGTACCATACCTCACATAGTAGCTTATGGCTGTTGTCCTTATTTTTAGGTTTCGTCGGTATTTTGAGTACGGCTAGTTGGAGCCTGTTTGGTTCTGTCTTTCAAAAGTTTTTGTCAAAATATAGACAGCAATTTAATATCGTGATGGCGTTGTTATTGGTATATAGTGCAATGTCAATTTTTATCTGAATTCAACCGGAGGTTGAATTCAGATAAAGCCTCCGGCGGATGTCACGGATTTTTAGGGGTACTTTTCGAGCAGGCTCGAAAAAATCCGGACGCAATTACGCCTCGGCGTAATTGATTTGAGAAAGCTAATCCTCCACGATTTCCCTCGTCGCTGTAATCGAGATGCCATGCAGTGCCTGTGTTGCTAATCGATCTGCTTCTGCGTTTCGTTTTCGTCCGACTAATTCGTATGTTGCTTGGATCTTGAGGTCTTTTAGTTTTGCTTCAATCCGGTCTGCCCACCTCGATAGATTATTTTCTAGTGTCGGCCATTCCTCACTTAATTGGTTGATAACGACCTGTGCATCGCCAATAAATCGGACGGGCAAATGATGCACATTCAACAGCTCGAGCTCCTGCAGGCATAGATAGAGGGCTGCATATTCAGCTTCGTTATTTGACGTGAGTTCGACAGAGGGGGCATTGCGCCGTAGCCTGTAAGACTTTCCGTTCTGGTCATAATAAATAACACAGCCCATACCTGATTTCTTCGTCTCACGGTCGAATCCACCGTCGAAATAGACTGTAATGTTATGTGGCTCTGTTTCAATTTCTTTCAAATAATGTTTCATCTCTTTAACCGTCCATATGGTGTCGAGCTGGTCCATAAATACTATGTTTTTAGCACGTCCAGTTCGCTCAATATCTTCAGCAAATAGCAAAGCCTTTGCTGCTCGCATTTCTTCGGAGCGAAAAACGGTTTCAGTACCTCTCGGTGTTTTGTAAGTCCATTCAATTAGAACATGCATAGCAATTCCTCCTCTACAAGTAAATCTATGAATCCATCTTCTTATATACACTGTAAGTTTACCCAATGCCAACCGTTTCTAAAACAATTTGGCTTCCCATAAATGTTAGTTTCAACACTGTCTTCAAAGGGGTGAGATTTCTAGACGCTAAGGTTCATAAAGTCCGGAAGTCTAATTGCTAGATTTCAAGGTAATGAACATGCTAGAATAACTTTTGTTGTGCCATGGTAAGCGCATGGACACATAAAAGAAAACAACTTGGAGGAAAGTCACAATGAATATTTTAGTTGTAAAAGCAAATAACCGCCCAGCTTCAGAGGCAATCTCAAGCAAAATGTATGAAACATTTATGGAAAACGTACAGGATGCAAAAGATCTTAACATCACAACTTTTGATGTATTTGCAGAAGATATGCCTTACTTCGGTCAAGACTTGTTCAACGCATTTGGAAAAATGCAAAACGGTGAACAACTATCTGACCTTGAGCAACGCCTTGTTACGGCTAAACAAAAAGCAATGGACGCTTTAACAGCTGCTGATGTAGTTGTTTTCGCATTCCCATTATGGAACCTAACAATTCCAGCACCACTTCAAACATTTGTGGACTATGTATATCAAGCAGGCTATGCCTTTAAATACAGCGCAGAGGGTCAAATGATTAGCTTAATGACAGAGAAAAAAGCAATTCTTCTTAATGCGCGTGGTGGGGTATACTCAACACCTGAAATGGCACCGATGGAAATGTCAGCGACGTATATGCGTAACGTATTTGGCGGCGTGTTCGGTATGTCAGTTGAAGAAGTCATCATTGAAGGCCATAATGCTATGCCAGATCAAGCAGAGCAGATCGTTGCACAGGGCCTTGAAAAAGTAGCCGAAGTTGCTAAAGCATTGGTTACACAACCAGCTACTGTATAAAATATAAATAAATAAGTTCAGTTAATCCCTTCGTGAAACTTCAGCGAGGGGATTTTTTGGATGTGTTCATTAAAGAATCGAAAAAAGGGAATTTACTGACTGAGAATAAATAAGACTAAACGTTTTACTTTTAGATTTCGATAAGTTAAACTAACATGGATAATGAATATCCGAGTTAGTCGAGAATAAGTACTACCAAAAAATATTTTTAAAAAAGGGGTTAGGTATCATGCAGATGAAAACCGGTGTTGAACAATCTGTCTACGCCATTCTGATTCTGAATATGTTGCCAGATCGAGCGGTATTACCAGGAGAAGCAATAAGCCAACAGTTGGGAACATCACCGACTTACTTTCAAAAACTGTTGAGGAAGCTGGTCAGTGCGAACTTAATTACCTCTGTGGCAGGCGTAAAGGGTGGCTTTAAGTTAAAGAAAAAACCTGAAGAGATTCGCGTGTACGATGTGTATCTTGCTATAGAAGGTCAACAATCACTTTATTCTCCAAGTGGGATTCTAGATGACATGCTTGAACTGGGAAAAGAGGAAGAATGCTGTTTGTTGACGGATTTAATGGATGAAGCTGAATCGACTTGGAAATCGGTTTTGAAGCGTGAGACGATGGCATCGCTATCTTCTGAAACAATGAATCGTTTTCCTGAAAAAATGGATGGTTTGAAAGAATGGATAAAAGAAAGAATGGTTTTATAAGAAAATAGGAGAATCACTTTATGGATAAATTTCAATCACATCATGGTTTTGCACAAACCTTTCAAGATAAAACATTAACGCTAGGGCTATTCTTTCCTTTGGAGTCGTATAAAGGAAGCTTCCCGAGGATGGATTTGGATGAGCAAATGGTACTGGCAAAAAAGGCAGAAAGTCTAGGGTTCGCCTCCTTATTTGTTAGAGATTCACCACTTTACGATTCGAGTTTTGGTGATGTGGGAACACTATACGATCCATGGGTGTTTCTTGCTTACGTAGCAGCACATACGGAGCGGATTGCACTTGGTACTTCGAGTATTGTGACGACATTACGTCATCCGCTGCACGTAGCAAAGTCAGCTGCCTCACTGGACACAATATCTAGTCAGCGATTATTATTAGGTGTTGCAACTGGTGATAGACCTATTGAATTCCCGGTATTTAAAGTGGATGTTAACGAAAAAGCGGCGTTATTTAGAGAATCAATAGACGTAATGAAAAAAGTCTGGCAAGAATCATTTCCGCAAATTCAGACTGAGCGCGTTGATATGCTTCAAGGTGATATTGTTCCCAAACCAATGTTATCGGACATTCCGATTTTAGGTACAGGGTATTCTGGCCAAACGATTGAATGGCTAGCGAAGCATACAGATGGTTGGTTATTTTATTCCCAAGGGGTCAATGAGCAGCGCGAGCTTGTAAAAAAATGGCGAGAGGCAGCTGGCGGATTCAAGCCATTTGCGCAAGCTTTGGCAATTGACTTATCAGAGAATCCAAATGAAGCACCGAAACCGATAACGGGTGGATTTAGATCGGGTTATAAGTTTTTAATCGATTATTTACAAGCTTATCAGGATGCTGGCGTTAATCACGTCATGTTTGGCTTAAAAAACGGTACGCGCCCGGCAGCAGAAGTGATTCAAGAATTAGGAGAATATGTGGTTCCTCATTTCCCTACAAATACAAGATGAAAGAAGTGGCATATAGATGATTAAAGGTCTAGATCGCATTAATGAATTGGCAAAAAAACAGCGAGAAGAAGGTCTAACAAATGCTGAAATGGTTGAACAAACAGTGTTACAACAGGATTACTTACGTGAAATTCGTGGACAGGTACTCAATACTGTCTCGGGCATAACTGTACTGGACCCACTCGGCAATGACGTGACTCCTGACAAAGTACAGCGGGAAAGGAAGTGAACGACGTGAGGTTAAGTGTTCTGGATCAGGCACCAATAACAAAGGGCAATAACGCAGCGGGTGCTTTGAAAAAAGCAGAAGAACTCGCTGTTTTGGCAGATGAATTAGGCTACCGACGAATGTGGATGGCAGAGCATCATGGAACAGACACTTTTGCAAGTTCAGCTCCAGAGGTGACAGCGGCACATCTAGCCGCCAAAACGAAACAAATTCATATCGGTACTGGTGGCACAATGATGATGCACTATTCTCCGCTAAAACTGGCTGAAGTATTTAAAACACTGAGCGCATTTTCACCAGGCCGAATTGATTTTGGGGTAGGGCGAGCACCAGGAGGAGATAGTGATTCCATCTATGCTTTATCAGAAGGACGTCCTCCGATGGTTAACAATATGTATGAAAAATTCAGCATAGCGCTGCAATTGATCAACGATGAAGTGCCAGACGATCGTCTATACAATAAAACAATCGCGACACCATCTCAAGTTGTTTTACCTGAAGCTTGGCTTTTAGGTTCGAGTGGTAATAGTGCCATTCAAGCAGGGCGTATGGGCGTTGGCTATTCTTTTGCACAATTTTTTAATGGCCAGCTCTCCGAGTCGATTTTGGAGGCTTATAAGAAGAACTTTCAACCTTCAGCGTTTATGGAGAAACCGGAAATTAATGTGTCTTATATGGTGACAACAGCCGAAACAACAGAAGAAGCTGAATTTGAGGCTATGCCTCAAGATATTTGGCGTTTACTGTTTATGAAAGGTAGAATTGGCCAAATATTGACTCCTGAAGAGGCTCGCGATTTTCCGCTGTCAGAAATGGATCGCATGACGATTCAAGAAAATCGTAAAATCCACTTAGTTGGATCTGCAAAAGAAATTGCAACGCGATTACAGGAAGAGCAAAAGTCTTATGGATTTGATGAGGCAATGATTTGTAGTATTCCTCATTCGCAAGAGAAACGTTTGAATGTCTATCGCTTATTAGCACAGGAATTGCTGTAGGAAAGAAAGGAAGTATGGAAATGAAGGATTATTTAGTCAAAGCAACTGCTTATAACAATCAAGTACGTGCCTATGCAGCTACAACAACAGAAACTGTTGGAGAAGCTCAACGTCGTCATCAAACATGGCCAACTGCGTCCGCAGCGCTAGGACGCTCAATGACAGCAGGCGTAATATTGGGCGCGCTGTTAAAAGGCGAAGAGAAAATATCGATAAAAATTAATGGTGGCGGTCCAATTGGCACGATTTTAGTCGATGCAAACACTGAAGGAGAAGTCAGGGGTTACGTGACAAATCCCCAAACTCATTTTGATTTAAACGATCAAGGTAAACTGGATGTGAAAAGGGCAGTTGGAACAGATGGACTACTTACGGTTTCAAAAGATATTGGCTTACAACAGCCCTTTGTCGGATTTGTCCCTCTTGTATCAGGTGAGTTAGGTGAGGATTTTACATCGTATATTGTCAATTCAGAGCAAGTGCCTTCTTCTGTTGGAGTTGGGGTTTTAGTCAATCCGGATCAGACGATTCAGGCAGCTGGTGGCTTCATCATTCAACTGATGCCTGGAACAAATGAGGAGACCATCCAGATGATTGAAGAACGCTTGAAAGACATCACGCCTATTTCTTCAATGGTGGAGCAGGGAATGACGCCTGAACAAATACTCGAACAAGTATTAGGGGCTGGAAATGTAAAGTTTCTAGAGACAAGACCCGTTCAGTTTCAATGCCAATGCTCTGAGGAGAGGATTACCAATGCCATCATTAGTTTAGGTAGCGCTGAGATTCAAGATATGATTCAGACTGACGGGCAAGCCGATGCGAACTGTCATTTTTGTAATGAAAACTACCATTTTTCTAAACAAGATTTAGAGGCATTACTGGAATCAGCGGTTTCATAAAGTTTATGCTATGCACACCATTAAGAGCCATCTTTTGAATTATAGAAAAGATGGCCTTTTTCTTTGAAGTGAAAATAGGGAATACGTTCAAATCTCCTTGGCTAACATTTGTAGACGTTCCTCGTCTCTTATGATATAGCCTTGTGATTGTTTTTCAATGACGTTGGTTTCGCATAACTCTGCGAGTACGTAAAGTAAATGGCGATAGGAGACACCTAAGTATTCGCATACTTCGGTGTGTTTTTCTTTGTAAAAATTCTGATCAGCCGACATAAGAATGAAGGCCGCAAGACGATTTTCAAGTGGATAAGCTTGATTTTTTGTATACTTAGTTGAAATCATCGTCATCTTTTTGCTTAAAAAGATACATAAATATCGTAGAAAAGTAGCATCTGTTAAAAGTTTATCTTTGCAGGCGTGAATTGGAATGGCAAGACATACTACTTGCCTGGTAGTTTGGATACTTTTGGAACAAACTTCTGCATTTAACAGTTCAACTTCACCCATGAAGGTTGGGGCTTGCAAAAAATTGACGAGTGATACTTTTCCGTTTTGATGTGTAGCATATAGCTTCGCTTTTCCTTCGATGAGATAGTATATGTACTCTGTATGAGAACCTTCTTTATAAATAAATTCGCCTCCCTCGAATTGAACAACTTGCAGAAATGGTGTGATAGGAAAAGAGAAAAGTGACTGAATTGGATACTTCTCGATATAGAAGCTACGCATAGGTTCGGTTAGAAATTGCATTCATTTTTCCTCCTAAGTATGAGATATCTCATATTATTGTATGTATAGGCGTGATATGATGCAACAAATAGGAGGAATGGAGATTGAACAATCAACGTTGGCTTTCACAGAATTTTTTTGTGTTTTTTATAACATGGGGAGTCTTTTTGCCTTATTGGACAGGATGGCTTGTGCAGGCAAAAGGATTGAGTGTTGCAGAAGCTAGTTTAATCATGGGGGTTGGCTTGTTGGCCCGTGGTGCATCGACGCTGTTTGCCTTCCCATATGTATCCAAGTATTGGAGTAGTCAAACGGTTATTCTTGTTTTGACAGCCTGTTCACTTGTGGCGACGCTGCTTTATATTCCTATTTCTTCATTTAGTACACTTTTCGTTGTAACCATTCTATTTAGTGCGGTGTATCCAGCTTTACTTCCTGCCGTAGAAAGTACGGCAAGTGCGTTGGTACAGCAAGGTGATGTGAATTACGGAAAAAGTCGTTCATACGGTTCACTAGGATTTGTGATTTCCGTACTTATCGTAAGTGTCGTAACGGGTTATTTTGGGGAACAGGCGATTTTATGGAGTATGATGGCAGGACTTTGTTTCATACTTTTCATACACTTTTTACCGACACCAGCTGTACTGTTAGTGAAACCGACAAAGGGAGAACGTAAAGAGTCACTAACGATGCGTAGTCTATGGCAAGTTAAAAGCTTTCCAATCGTATTGCTTGTCGTTGTGTTACTGCAAGGTGCACATGCATCTTATTATAATTATGGTTATATTTATTTGCAGAATTTACATGTCAAAAACTATTACATTGGGCTGATTATTAATATTGCCATTATTTTTGAAATCCTTTACTTTGCGAAGGCTGATCATCTGTTTAAGAAATGGAAGCCCTCATCGTTATTATTGCTTGCGGCAGCGGGATCGACTCTACGTTGGGTACTTGTATTTTTATTCCCAAATGTGTGGATGTTTATGTTCTCGCAAAGCTTGCATGCATTATCGTTCGGCATTGCACATTATGCTTTTATTCTTTATATAACTAAAAATTTGCCCAAGCAGCAAATTCCAAATGCACAAGGCATTTATTCGGCTTTTGCATTGAGTTTGAGCACTGCTGTTTTAACGTTAATAGGAGGATTTTTATACGAAATTTCTCCGGGCCTCGCATTTTTAGGGATGATTGCGTGTACAGTGCCAGCACTGTTGCTAATTGCAGTGACAAGAAAGCGATATGATTACTAATGAATGCTCTATTGTATAAAACGTAAGAAGCTAGGTTCTGCATAATCTGAGAACCTAGCTTCTTTCATTTCATTTTTCATTAATACATTTTCATATAATGTTCAACTTCCCAAGGGTGGACAGTGATTCGATAACTTTCCCATTCTACTTGCTTTTCCGCCATAAAGTTTTCAAAGATGTGTTTGCCGAGTGCCTCTTGAATGACGTCATCTTTGCTAAGTGCGATGAGTGCGTGGTCAAGATCCGTTGGCAAAGTACCGATGCCAAGTTCTTTTAGCTCGGAAGGTTTCATCTCGTAAATATTACGGTCAATCGGTTTTGGTGGTGTTAGTTTACGTTTGATGCCGTCTAGTCCTGCTTTTAGGATTGCCGCCATTGCAAGATAAGGATTCGCAGCGGAGTCAACGGAACGAACTTCAATACGTGTGCTAATCCCTCGAGATGCTGGAATTCGAATGAGTGGGCTACGGTTTTGAGCGGACCAAGCGATATAGCAGGGTGCCTCGTAGCCCGGGACGAGGCGTTTGTATGAGTTGACGGTTGGATTTGTCACAGCTGTAAAACCAGGAACATGTTCGAGAATGCCAGCCATGAATTGATAAGCGGTTTGACTCAGCTTCAGTTCACCTGATTCATCAACAAAAGCATTTTCACCATCTGTAAACAGGGATACGTTGCAATGCATACCTGAGCCATTGACACCGAAAATTGGTTTTGGCATGAATGTTGCGTGCAAGCCGTGTTTACGTGCTATGGTTTTGACGACGAGCTTGAACGTTTGGATATTATCACAGGCCGTCAGTACATCTGCATATTTAAAGTCAATTTCATGCTGTCCAGGTGCGCATTCATGATGAGAGGCTTCCACCTCAAAGCCCATTTCCTCAAGCTCCAGGACGATATCACGTCGACAGTTTTCTCCAAGATCCATCGGTGACAGATCAAAATAGCCTCCGTTGTCGTTCAATTCCATTGTAGGTTGCTTATTGTCATCGAGCTTGAAAAGGAAGAACTCTGGTTCTGGTCCGAGATTGAAGTCTGTGAATCCAAGCTCCTTCATTTCCTTCAATACACGTTTTAAATTACCACGAGGATCGCCCGCAAATGGTAACCCGTTGGCAAGTGAGACATCACAGATGAGCCGTGCAACTTTGCCTTTACCTGATGGCCAAGGAAATACCATCCATGTGTTAAGATCAGGTATAAGGTACATATCCGATTCTTCGATTCGAACAAATCCTTCAATAGAAGATCCATCAAACATCATCTTATTATCTAGCGCCTTTTCGAGCTGGCTGATGGGAATCTCTACGTTTTTTATCATTCCTAAAATATCCGTAAATTGTAGGCGAACAAAATTGACGTTGTCGTCCTCTACAAATTTCCGAATGTCTTCTTTGGTGTAATTCCTCATCCTGCCACTCTCCTTAATTATCATTTAGTATGAAAGCTTACATACTATTTTTTAATAATAAAGCAAAGTATATTCCATTAACAAGAATTTTTTTGCATTTTATTGAAATTTTTTTGAATTACAGATGCTCTATTGCCAAACAAATTTTCATTGTTTGTCAATAAAGCATCTTTTTATTTACTTCGAATGTTTGTTTTTCAAAGTTTCGGGGCAATACTTGTTCAAACAAATGAGTGATAGCAGATAGCTTGATTCAGCAGAAGCCCAAAATACCAGCTGAATCTATCGAAGTCTCCTGCGGATATCACAGATTTTGAAGGGAGTTAATTGTGCAGGCACAATTGATTTGTTGTCATTAAGACTGTAAAGGAGAGATTTTATGTTGAGGAAAATAAAGATTTTTTTGCTAGCTCTATTTTTTGTAGGCTTCACTTATTCTGTCGCACAGGCATCCGTACTTTCAACTTCTTTTGAAGGAGAAGAATACACATTTTCACACTATTTCCCGGATGGAATTGATTCACAGGAAAGTGAAGTTCCTTTTCAGGACTACCTGCTGGCAGATGCACCAGTGAAATTGCAACCAGATCCAGAAGTATACACAGTTAACGAGGGGGATAATTTGTACAGAATTGCCCTTAATCACGATATCTCATTGACATCTCTTATGACCTTGAATGGTTTGACGGGGTCTTTGATTCACCCTGGTGATGAATTGATTGTCAGTGGGGGGGAGGGAGGGACAGTTGAACTAGCAAAGGATGTTGTGCCCAGTTCTACTCCGCAAGTAGCTGTTTCGGCACCACCTCCATCTGTTAGTGAGGGGGAAGAGTTATTGGTAACTGCCACAGCCTATACGGCTTATTGTGAAGGATGTTCAGGTACAACAGCCTATGGTATTGACCTACGTGCGAATCCTAACCGTAGGGTGATTGCAGTTGATCCGAGGGTGATTCCACTCGGGACAAAGGTCTGGGTAGAGGGGTACGGGGAAGCGATTGCTGGTGATACGGGTGGAGCTATTAAAGGACATAAAATTGATGTATTCATCCCATCTTATGATCAAGCAATGGAGTGGGGCGTTAAGAAAGTGAAAATGAGAGTACTCAATTAGAAAAACAGGCCTGTCCAACAATCAAATAAGATTGTTTGGACAGGCCTACCTATTGTCTAGGCTGCATCGCTAGTGGCACGGCTCATAAGCACTTGAACAGGCACTTGCATAATTCATCTTAAGACAAACGGCTTTTAAAATCTTCGTAACCAAATTGTTTAACGACCTTAGCGCCATCTTTTACTGTGTTTAATACAATAGCAGGTAAGTTGACGCCGTTAAATGTATTATTTTTCACCATGGAATAGTGAGCCATATCGCAAAATACGAGCTTGTCACCAGGCTGTAAGGGCTGATCGAAAGAATAATCGCCAATGACGTCACCTGCGAGGCAAGTAGGTCCGCCAAATCGATACGTATGAGCCTTTTCGTTAGGCATGCCTGCACCGATAATTTCAGGGCGATAAGGCATTTCTAAGACATCAGGCATATGACACGCTGCTGAAGTATCTAAAATGGCAATCGGCATACCATTATCGAGTGTATCCAAAACGGTTGCCACAAGATAGCCTGTATTCAAGGCAACAGCTTCACCAGGCTCTAAATAGACATCAATATTGTATTTATCTTTTATAAATAGAATGGAACGAATCAGTGTTTCAATATCATAATCATCCCGCGTAATATGATGTCCACCGCCAAAATTGATCCACTTCATATTTTTAATATAGTCCCCAAATTTCTCATCAACGACTTGAATCGTCCGCCAAAGGGTATCCGAATTTTGTTCACACATCGTGTGGAAGTGTAATCCATCAATGCCTTCAAGCTGATCGGGTCTGAAATTGTCCAATGTGACTCCAAAACGTGAGTGTGCAAAGCATGGATTGTACATATCGACTTCAATTTCCGAGTACTCCGGATTAATGCGAAGTCCAACGCTAATTTGTTTTGAATGGTTGTTAACTCTATCTTTAAATTGATCCAATTGCTGAAATGAATTAAAGACAATATGATCTGAGTACGACAGAATTTCATCAAACTCAGCTTCTGAAAAAGCGGGGGCGTAAGTATGAACTTCCTTGCCCATCTCCTCAAAGCCCAGTCTTGCTTCGTGTACAGAACTAGACGTTACACCGTTCAAGTATTGTCCCATTAATGGATAGACGGAAAACATCGAAAACCCTTTTTGTGCAAGCAAAATTTTGCAGCCAGTGCGATCTATGACGGATTTCATTTTTTCCATATTTTTAATAAGTAATGCCTCATCTACTACATAGCAAGGAGAGGGAAGTGCATTTAAGTCGATATTCACTTGCCAGTCCTCCTCAGTCAATCAATTCAGGATTGAAGCTTTCCTGCCATGGTAATCCATATTTATTCAATGCATCCATAAATGGATCTGGATCGAACTCTTCGATATTATGCACGCCTGGCTTTTTCCATTTCCCAGTCAAAATCATCATAGCACCAATCATAGCAGGAACGCCTGTTGTGTATGAAATGGCTTGTGAGCCGACCTCTGCATAGCATTCTTGGTGATCGCAAATATTATAAATATAATACGTTTTCTCTTTGCCATCTTTGATACCTTGGAAAATACAGCCGATATTTGTTTTCCCTTTTGTGCGAGGTCCAAGAGAAGCTGGATCTGGTAGCACAGCTTTTAAGAATTGAAGTGGAGCGATTTCTTTCCCTTCAAATAGAATCGGTTCGATAGATGTCATGCCAACGTTTTCAAGGACTTTTAAGTGGTTCAAATAGTTTTCCGAGAAGGTCATCCAGAAACGAATCTTTTTAATGCCCGTCATATTGAGCGCCAAAGATTCTAATTCTTCATGATAAAGCAAGTAGACATCTTTCGGGCCGATTTCCGGTAGGTTATAGACGCGTTTGACGGAAAGCGGTTCTGTTTCGATAAATTCGCCGTTTTCCCAGTAACGGCCGTTTGCCGTGATTTCACGAATGTTGATTTCTGGGTTAAAGTTTGTTGCGAACGGATAGCCGTGATCGCCAGCGTTTGCATCGACAATATCAATCGTGTGAATTTCATCGAAATGGTGTTTGAGTGCATGGGCAGAAAAGACGCCTGTAACACCTGGGTCGAAGCCACTGCCAAGTAGTGCTGTAATGCCTGCTTGTTCAAACTTCTCCCGGTATGCCCATTGCCAGCTATATTCAAATTTAGCGGTATCGAGTGGCTCGTAGTTTGCTGTGTCCATGTAGTCAACACCAGTTGCCAAACATGCATCCATGATTGTTAAGTCTTGGTACGGTAATGCTACGTTAATGACAATATCAGGTTGGAAACGGTTGATCAGTTCGACGAGTTCTTCTACGTTGTCTGCATCAACTTGAGCCGTTTGGATTTTAGTACGACCGCCATCTAATTTTTCTTTTAATGCATCACATTTGGATACTGTACGACTTGCGATACAAATTTCTTCGAATACGTCAGGAACCTGACAACATTTATGCACGACAACGCCAGCTACTCCGCCAGCACCAATAATTAAAGCTTTACCCATAGGTAAACACCACCATTTTCATGTATTTTTTAGTAATAAAAGTTGAACATATGATACTTATTCAAACTGAGTGAAGGCGCTTTACAAGAAGGCATCTCCTAGCGCCGTAGCGGATTTAAAAGAATTCACTTAGTTAGTTTTAATCGCCAACAACAATTCCCGTAATACTTTACATGCAACCGCCGTTGATACGCCGCTTTGATCGTAAATAGGGGACAGCTCGTTAATATCGCAACCAACGACATTCAACTCAGTCACTTGTAGCATCGCTTGTAACAGCTCCATAAAGGTAACACCGCCAGCTTCAGGTGTACCAGTTCCAGGGAACACAGAAGGGTCTAGTACGTCTAAATCAATCGTTAAATAAACGGGCTTACCTTGTAATTGTTCAATGACTTGCTCTAGTCCGTTGAAGTTAAACTTGTTCGTATAAACATGATCTTGTCCCCATTGGAATTCGCTACGGTCTCCAGAACGAATGCCGAACTGGAAAATCTTGTTGTCTCCGAGCAGGTCCCACACTCTATGAATCACCGTGGCATGAGATAAGGATTCACCGAGATAATCATCGCGTAAATCGGCATGTGCATCGAATTGAATAACATGCAAATCGGGATGCTTTTTAGCAACAGCACGAATGGCGCCTAATGTTACTAAATGTTCGCCACCAATCATACAAGGAAGCTTATCATCCTCAAGTACTTTAGCTGCAAATTCTTCAATTTGTGCTAGTGCTTTGACGGTATTACCAAAGCTTAATTCTAAATCTCCACCGTCAAAGACGGCGATATCTTCTAAGTCCTTATCTTGATAGGGGCTGTATGTCTCGATTCCGAATGACTCACTACGCATCGTTTTACTGGCAAAGCGTGTTCCAGGACGAAAGGAAGTTGTCGAGTCAAAGGGAGCCCCAAAAATAACAAGGCTAGATTCTTCGTAATCATTGTCACAACCTATAAAGGTTTCTATGTTTTTATTCAACATCTTTTAATTGCTCCTTTACATAGTTAGGTAATGCAAATGAGCCAACGTGGATGTCTGTATTGTAATACTTTGTTGTTAAGCCAAGTGCGTTCCATGCCGCCGCATCTAAATCCTGAATCGGATCGAATTTTTTAGATGCAAATCCAAATAGCCAGTGTCCAGAAGGGTAGGTAGGAATATGCGCTTGGTACACGTCACAAATTGGGAAAAAGCCTACAATCCGTTGATGTGCTCTTTGCATGCCGAGTGCATCCTCACTGTAAAATGGACTTTCATGCTGATTGACTAGAATGCCATCCTCATGTAATGCCTTGTAACAATTGCCGTAAAATTCTTTTGTAAATAATCCTTCACCTGGTCCAAATGGATCCGTTGAGTCCACAATAATTAAATCATAGGCATTTTCCTTATTGCGAACAAATTTAAGACCATCCTCAAAAAACAAATTGACGCGTGGATCAGTTAATTTTGAAGCCGTCTGTGGTATATATTCCATGCAGACATCGACGACCATTTTATCAATTTCGACCATATCGATTTGCTCGATGGAATCATATTTTGACAGTTCTCGAACCGTACCTCCGTCGCCTGCACCGATGACTAATACTTTTTTAATCTTTGGATTAGTGGCCATCGGGACGTGAACAATCATGTCATGATAGATGAATTCATCCTTTTCAGTGACCATGACCAATCCGTCGAGAGTAAGTAGCTTGCCGAATTCAGTCGTTTGCAAAATATCAATTTTTTGAAACTCACTTTGCCCAGAATAAAGATGTTGTTCCACTTTTATCGAGAAACGAACCCCCGGCGAATGATCCTCTGTATACCATACGTTCATTGTCACCGCTCCTTCACAACATTAATCGTGTCAATTTTACTATCCTCAGTTCCAGTTAAGAAACAGCCTTTTTCCTTGGAGTAGCGAATATAATCTAGTATTTCTTCAGTAATTCGTTCACCTGGCGCTAAAATTGGAATACCGGGTGGGTAACACATAACGAATTCACTCGAAATCTGACCTGCGCTATCCTCAATCGGCATCTTTTCTTTCGGTGCATAAAAGGCAAATTGAGGCGTTAACACGACTTGTGGCGTAATATATTCATGATCAAATAGCCCAGTCTTATCCTTTGCATATCTTCGTTTTATTTCCGCGAGAGCAGCGACCAATCGCTCGATATCGAGCTGTCGATCACCAACGGAAATATAAGCTAATAAATTACCAATATCGCCAAACTCAATTTGGATATCGTATTCATCCCGAAGAATGTCATACACTTCAATGCCGGCAAGTCCGATATCGAGTGTGTGTACTGATAGCTTTGTCACATCGAAGTCAAAGACGGTATCGCCATTCAATAACTCCTTTGAAAAAGCATAATAGCCTTCAATTTTATTGATTTCATCTCTTGTATATTGCGCCATCTCGGTTACTTTTCGAAAGATTTCTTTGCCGTTAAGGGCTAGATTCCTACGTGAAATGTCTAAAGAGGAAAGCAATAAGTAAGACCCACTCGTCGTTTGTGTCAAATTGATAATTTGGCGAGTATAACCTTCACTGACATCGTTATTGATCAAGAGAAAAGAGCTCTGTGTCAATGAACCACCAGATTTATGCATACTAACAGATGCCATATCAGCGCCAACTGACATAGCAGATGCGGGTAGATCTTCACCAAAATAAAAGTGAGTACCATGTGCTTCGTCGACAAGGACGAGCATATGATGTTGATGGGCAAGGTCAGTAATGGCTTGTAAGTTTGAACAAATTCCATAATAGGTAGGGTTATTAATAAGAATTGCTTTGGCATCTGGATTATCTAAAATAGCTTGTTTAACCTCATTTACTGACATGCCTAAAGGAATTCCTAATTCATTGTTAACGCCTGGATTGACATAAACCGGAACAGCACCACTTAAAATAAGTGCATTAATGGCACTGCGATGAACATTGCGTGGCATAATAATTTTGTCTCCAGCTTTGCAGGCTGTCATTACCATCGCTTGGACAGCAGAGGTCGTACCGTTGACCATGAAAAAGGCATGCACGGCACCGAAGGCTTCAGCCGCCAATTCCTCGGCCTCTCGAATGATTGACACAGGATGGCAAAGATTATCCAGAGGCTTCATCGAGTTAACATCCATGCTCAAGGCTTGTTCGCCTAAAAATGCAGCTAATGCATCGTTCCCTCGTCCGCGTTTATGACCGGGTACGTCGAAAGGGACGACTCGCATTGTTTTGTACCGATTCAGGGCTTCCATGATCGGGGCTTTGTTTTGTGAGTATTCCGTCATTTCGACAGCTCCACATCTTCATATATATTTGTACCGCTAAAGATTTCAATCATTTCTTTACGGAGGTTATTTGTAATATGAAGTCTTTCTTTTGGCGGTATTTCATAGACAT
>NZ_JAWLIR010000015.1:0-21509 GCF_033485195.1 Sporosarcina beigongshangi | reverse complement strand
CCGTAGGTTTTTCAGTGGCCTCCAACACACGGGATAACCTTTCCTCACTCTTCTCATTGCATAGGCAGATAATTGACACGCCAACCGTTTTCCGTGTGCGACATTGAAAAATACTGTACTTTACTGTTATAAGAATCATGTCCTGGATTCAAGTTCAGCGTGGCAAGGCCACTCCAATTGCCATCTTCACCTTGTTGCTCATCCGCCTGGAATGAAATTGATTTATATACTTCATCAAACTTAACATTTGGACTCAATGCCGCCTCTCTGATGAACGTTTCTTTGTCGACGGTTGGACCATATTCCCCTTGGACATACAGTGAATACTGCGTTTCATAATCACCAATTTCCGCTGCATAGAAATACAGACCGACAATCGTAACTGGACTCGTTTCTTCTAAATCTAGTTCGTTCTTAAATGTTGAGTAGATTTTATACACATATTTGACATGTTTCATGAAATCCTTATCAATTAGCGTTTCTGGTTCACTATGCGTTGAGGGATCCGGGGTTAACCATTGCATAAATAATTCCCACTCCTGACTGCCTACCCATATAAATAGGAATTTCTCAGAAGATCCATCCTTACGAATAATTTTAACAGTAGCAGAAAGTGTACTAGGAGCATCTTGTTCCACTGAATCTGCGAAAAATACAATTTTCTCTGCATTGTCAAAAAGGGATGCCCCTTTGCGCCAATTTGCAACATACCACTCTACCGTATAGCCTCTGCCTTGATGAATATTCGTGGTCATATCATCACTATGGCTTAAATAATACATCGTTTCAGGATCTTCCATATCGTTGGCGTAATTAAATACGCCAGCCATATAAATTAGCGATAATCCTTTAAAGATGGTTTTATCATGAGACATTTTAAATTGATCATAAAGTGATTTTACTTCTTGTTGAAAATGCTTATCTGGTAATGTAATTGACTGATTTGCTATTTCTTCTCGTCTATCAGAGTCGCTACCTTCTAACTGCCCCGTCCTTGTAAGTGCCAATGTGGCATAACCACGTGCGGCAGGGTGAAACTTAGTCTTTATCTTTTCAGCAAGCCGTGGCGCATAATAGCGCACCGTTATCTCCCCAGTATCCCTATTCATAGTCAGTTCGGTGTATTGCTCGCGCATCGTATCAATCATATTTTCGAGTTCCTCTGAAAATGAATCCGAACTTAGCATCATCACAGCGGCTTTATCAATGGAAGGATCCATTTCAAAATCTTCTATTGCTTGATGATTCTCCGCCAAAATTTCATCATAGACAGCGATGAGACTCCTTACTTTTCCGAAAAAGGAATCAAGATAAGCAATACTTGCTTGTTCATCCTCCTCCAAAGACTGATTTGCAATATCCTTCATCATGTCAGATGGCAATGCTAAGGCGGATAGTGCGCGTTCATAGTTCCCATCTGCTTGTTCCATGTCGTCAGCAATGCTTTCAATAATCGCATCTGCTTCACTAACAAACGTCAACTTGCTAAATTTGTCCTCTTCTAGCTTCAATATATCCCGTTGCTTATTACGTTCAACCACATAATCATTTTGGAGTTTTTCAACATATTCGTCACTAGCTAGTTTTTCATTATGTTCTGTGATAAACAAAGCCGTGATAATGCCGAATAAAAATATACTGGCAATGCTAACAGCCCAAACCGTTATCTTGTGGCGAAGCGGTCTTTTTTTCCCACTAGAAGACTCCTTCTTTCCAGGATTATTCGCCTCCTCTTCGATTTTCTGAAGCACCTCCTCCGAATTAAATGAAGATGGCAGACGGTCATAGGATTTTTTTAGAAATTCCATTCGTTTGTCGAAATTATTATTCGCCATGACGCACACCTCCATTATTGTCCATCGCTTTTTTCAAACTGTCCTTCGCCCGATGTAAACGTGTCTTAACAGCCGAGAGCGTAATGTTTAAGACGTCGGCAATTTGCTGATATGATAAGTCTTGGAAATAATATAGGATCAGTGGCAGTCGATATTTTTCATCTAACTGCATAATCGCTACGTGTAATTCTCGGTCTTCTTCGAATAATAGAACTTGTGCCTCCACGGAATGCTGTACGTTCATTTGTGTATCATTGCCCACTTTTTGTTGTTTATCTCGCTCACGATTTTCTTTTCGATAATAATCACGTGCTGTGTTCAACGTGATTTTATACAGCCATGTTGTGAAGCGTTCTTGGTTAAATTGATGCAGAAACCTGTGCAATTTGATGAACACTTCCTGCGTTACATCCGGTACATCATCTAGCTGTACGCCACATTGATAGGCAAATTTCTCGACTGTCCGATAGTGTAGCTTCATCAGCTTTCCATAAGCGGCTCGGTCTCCTTGCTGTGCTTTTTCGATTAAGCCGATAGTGTTCATGGCTCCCCCTCACCCTCTTGCTTCTGTAGATGATACGAAACTTTTCCCCACATTGTTTCACACAAAAATGAAAAGATTCTGGACTTGAATACTTCCGTGAAAGTCCTTTGGCATTCAAGTTAATTCGTGTACAATAAATGAGTCTTTACTATAAGAAAGAGTGGTTATTTTATGAAACAACGTGATCAATGGACGTCCAAAATCGGCTTCGTTCTCGCTGCAGCTGGTAGTGCAATCGGACTCGGTGCCATTTGGAAATTCCCTTATATGGTTGGAACGAATGGCGGTAGTGTCTTCGTCCTGCTATTTATCATTTGCACAATTGCGATTGGACTTCCAATCTTGCTTGCAGAATTTGTCATTGGGCGGAGAGGGCAGGCTGACGTAGTTACTTCTCTAAAAAAACTAGCCCCTGGACGACAGTGGTATTTATTCGGCTGGATGGGGTTAGCTGTATCCTTTATCCTCCTATCCTTTTACAGTGTAGTTGGTGGATGGATTCTATCTTACCTAGCGCGCGCTCTTACCTTCCGACTCAATGTCACCGATCATAGTGAATACTTCAATTCTATCATTTCCAACCCACTGGAGGTTTTACTCGCTCAGGCTGTCTTTATGGGATTAACGATTTGGATTGTACAAAGTGGTATCCGAGGTGGCATTGAACGGGCGAGCCGATGGATGATGCCGCTATTATTCATATTCTTCATCATCCTAGCGATTCGTTCATTGACATTAGACGGGGCCATGGAAGGTGTCCGCTTCTTGTTTGTACCGGATTGGTCTTACTTTACAGGCACCACACTGTTACTGGCACTTGGGCAAGCATTCTTCTCCTTGAGTGTCGGGGTAACTGCCATGATGACATATGCATCTTATTTGCCAAAAGAAGAACAGTTGGGGCAATCTGCCGTCAACGTTTCCATCTTGAATATTGTCATTTCGTTATTAGCCGGACTTGTCATTTTCCCAGCGGTGTTCGCACTTGGGCAATCTCCCGCTGAAGGACCAGGACTTATTTTCGTCATCTTACCGGCGATTTTTAGCCAAATTCCATTTGGGAATGCATTTATGATCGTGTTCTTCATCCTAATGCTATTTGCGACACTAACGTCCTCTATTTCTATGCTAGAGATTGTTGTGTCGACAGGTATCCGCCAGAAGCATGAACGTAGAAGAGGTGCTGCTTGGGTATTCGGGATTCTGATCTTTATCGTCGGTATACCGAGCGCGTTATCATTTGGCCTGCTATCTGATGTCCAAATTTTCGGCGGATCCATTTTTGATTTTGCTGATACATTGACAAGCAAAATTGGAATGCCACTCGGTGCACTTTGTATTTCGTTGTTTGCAGGTTTTGTCCTAACAAAAGTACAAACAGACGATGAACTCCGTATGCACCCTGTTATGAATACACTGTGGAAGTTCCTTGTTCGATATGCGGCACCCGCTGCGATCATAATTATTTTTATTACATGGATTATCGAACTTCAATCTTAATCAAAAAATGACCCATAGATATTAGTCATCCATGGGTTCTTTCAATATTACAATATCAATTACGCCTCGGCTAATTAAGAATTTGGAAATATTAGGTCTTTCTAATTTTCAACAAAAAACGCACCCCCTACTTGTTTAGGATGCGTTTTTTCTTTTTAGACGATAGATTTCGCCTCATATTTAATTGCTAATAACTTGTAAGAAATTTTCATGCATTTTTCAATTGGAATCCATAGTTTATAGGAGTGTTCATAAATCTCACGAATGCGTTTAGCAAGATCTGTCGGGTGATCGAGGCGATGCAATTCTGAGATAACATCAACAATTTCGAGTTCATATGCTTTAGCTCCCGCTTCAAACGGATCCCATTGTTCTAGAAGCGCAATAGCCTTTTTATTTATTTCGATTGATTCCACGATAAGCCACCTTATTTTTCTTTAGTCTTATTTATGATAGCATAGTAGAGAAAAAAGGAAAGTAGGGATACTCATGAGTGTATTTGAAAAAGTCATTGAACGACGAGAAACCCGTTCTGTAAAATGGGACATGATGGAGAAAATTTATAATATTGAAGACGCATCTGCTATTTTACCTATGTGGGTCGCTGATATGGATTTTGCCGCACCTGAAGCCGTCATCCAAGCGATGAAGGAACGGCTTGACCATCCAGTCTTCGGTTACTCATATGCTTGTGAAGGCTGTAAAGATGCTGTTCGGTCATGGTTATCGGAGCGTCATGAATGGGAAACGAAAAACGAATGGATGCTATTTCATCAGGGAGTTGTTCCTGCAATCGCCTCCGTTGTTGAAACATTCACGACTGCGGGTGACGGGATTCTTGTCACATCGCCTGTCTATCCACCATTTTTTCAAATTCCACAACGACAACAACGAAACATCGTTGAATGCGTTATGTTTGAAGAAGACGTAGCCTATTCCATCGACTTTGAAGAATTCGAAAAATGCCTACAGCAAAATGTAAAGCTGTTTATCTTATGTAATCCGCATAATCCTGGGGGTATCGTCTGGAAAGAGGACGAATTAAAAGAAATGCTAAGACTTTGTACAAAATATGATGTTCTTATTTTAGCGGATGAAATTCACGCTGATCTCGTCTTCCCGGGACATAAACATATTCCACTAGTCACATTGGCGGGCGAAGAAGCTGACCGCATCATCACTTGTGTCGCACCTACAAAAACCTTTAATATCGCAGGTGTCCAAGCGGCGTTAATGATCGCGACAGACGAAGGTGTACGGGAGAAACTGACGTTGAATGCGATGGCTCACGGCCAGATGGATTTGAGTCCATTTGCAGCAGCCGCACTAACTGCTGCCTATAAAGAAGGCGGCCCTTGGTTAGACGAATTACTCGAAATCATTTCTTCGAATATGGACTATGTCATTCATGAGCTGACGTCAGCAATCTCTGGCTTAAAAATTGCGAAGCCACATGGTACGTATCTACTTTGGATTGACTATCGTGGTACGGGGCTAAATGAAGATGAAATGATGGACAGGTTGTTGAATAAAGGGAAACTTGCACTTGAACCAGGGACAAAATACGGCGAGGCAGGACGCGGCTTCCTACGGATGAATGTCGCTACACCACGTTCACTCGTCGAAGAGGGCGTTAACCGATTTGTGACTGCACTGACTGACTGATAAACAAAGAAAAACAGCATCTCAATGTTGAGAGTGCTGTTTTTCTTGTGCTTCGCGACGTTCACGTAAAATCCGCTCTTCTAATTCTTTCGTTTCGAGCTCTTGCTTCTTCGAGTTGTTTCGAATCCAGCGTAGAGCAAAATACATGAGAATCATGAAGAATAGAAACGAAAATGCTGCCGGAATATATTCTGATTTATCTTCTGGAAAGTAAAGGAACGGCATTAATAAAACGTTCACTTGCTACACTTCCTCATCTTAGTAATTTCACTTGGCTAGAATTATTTTTGAAGAATTTCAATAGATTCGATTGAAACGTCTTCAACCGGCTTATCTTGACGACCTTTTTCCACTGCAGCAATTTTGTTGACAACATCCATGCCTTCGATAACTTGTCCAAATACTGTATGCTTTTGGTCAAGATGTGGTGTCCCGCCTGTTTCTTCGTAAGCTTTAGCAATTTCTGCTGGCCAGCCGCCTTCTTCCATTTGCTTAGCAGTTCCAGGTGCTTGTGATGCTTGAACGATGAAGAACTGGCTGCCGTTTGTTCCAGGACCAGCGTTTGCCATTGACAATGCACCGTTTATGTTGAATAAATCCATTGTGAATTCATCTTCAAACGTATCACCGTAGATGCTTGCTCCGCCCATTCCAGTTCCTGTTGGGTCTCCACCTTGAATCATGAAATCTTGGATAACACGGTGGAAAATGATACCGTCATAATAACCATTTTCAGCGTGTGTCAAAAAGTTTTCAACTGTTTTTGGAGCCTGTTCTGGGAAAAGCTTAATTTTAATCGGACCGAGTGTCGTGTTCATGACGACAAGCGCCTCGTTTGCTGCTACTTCTTTTGATAATTGTGGATACATAATTGTTGCCTCCCCTTGATTTTTGTCAGATGCTGTGCCGCAAGCGGTTAACAGAATCATGAATAAAATAGTTAGTAAAGAGAAATAATACTTTTTCATTTCATATTCACCCTGAATTAGTCTACCATATTACAATTCATTTTTCGACGAATAAGCACGTTACTTCCTTCGTATCTCGAAATGTTTTATACTTATAGAAGAGCACGATACAGAAAGCAGGTTTTTAGATGGACGTGCAAAAACGAAACTTTGTTATCATTTTGATTTCTAACTTCCTCGTCGCAGGCACAATGACGATGATTATGCCTTTCCTTTCACTCTATATTGAAACCTTCGGAGACCATTCCGATGCTTACGTCCAAAAATGGTCTGGCCTTATTTTTGGCGCATCCTTTGTGACAGCTTTTATTATGTCACCTATTTGGGGACGTGTCGCTGACAAATATGGCTTCAAGCCCATTTTGCTCATTAACGGTTTTGGAATTGCAACATCCGTCTTTTTAATGGGCTTCGTCGATTCAGTAGAAGTATTTTTCCTCTTACGCTTACTCAACGGTGTCGTCACAGGATTTATTCCTACGTCACTTGCATTTGTATCCTCACAAACCTCCAAGGAAGAAGCCGGTAAAATGCTCGGCACTTTACAAATGGGGAGTGTGACAGGGACTTTGTTCGGTCCCGCTTTAGGCGGATTACTCGCGGATACGTTCGGATTTCAATACACCTTTATCATCACTTCGGTTTCTGTCGTAATAGCAGCGATCATCGTACTTTTCGGTATTCAAGAGCAACGACGTGCGAAAAGTGACCGGACGAATCGCTATTCTCGCAAAGCCATTTTAAGTGGACTGCTACACCATCGACTCATGCTCAATGTGATGGTTGTAACTGCTCTTATTCAAATTGGTAACTTCAGCATCCAACCGCTATTGTCACTTTATGTTGCACAATTATCAGATGCCAAGGATGTCGCCTTCCTCGCAGGTATTACCTTTAGTGCAGCTGGCTTAGGCAATCTATTATTCGCTCGCCATTGGGGTAAACTTGGGGATGATATCGGTTACGAAAAGGTCTTATCTCTATTACTATTGCTGTCCTTTCTTTTCATCATCCCACAAGCCTTTGTCACGGAGTTATGGCAACTTATCATTTGCCGACTACTCTTCGGAATTGCAATTGGGGGGATGATTCCGATTACAACTGCACTTGTTAGGCGTGAAGCCCCCGTGGATATCCAAGGTGAGGTTATGGGGTATAACACGAGCTTCCGCTTTCTAGGCAATATTATCGGTCCCATGTTCGGCGGAATCATTAGTGGTTTTATCGGCATCTCTTCCGTTTTTCTTTTAACAGGTGTATTGTTCCTTGTCGGCTTTGCCTTTCTATATTATGCGAAAAGGAAACCTGGACAAGATTTTGAAGATTTCTTAGCGCTGAAAGAACAACAAACTTAAATTTATGCTATTCTTTTGTCAGTACTTATTTTTGAATGGAGGTCCGGTGTTGAAACGGTTCATCGGCATAGTCATTATTCTTTTCTTCATCCCTATTTTAATCATTGTTCAAGAGGCGATTGCTGTTGAATTAACGACGGCTAACACGTTTAACGAGCAAATGACGCGTTCCATCGAGCTATCGACACCGTCCGTCAATGTACCTGTTGCAATGAAGGATCGCAATGGTGTTATTTTTGCAGAGGAGTACGTAGAATGGCGTACTCCACTTGCACTTGATTCCATTCCTACTTTCGTTCGTCAATTGTTCCTCGAAAGTGAGGATAAAAGTTTCTTTGATCACCGCGGCTATGATGTAGCGGCCATCGTCCGAGCCTTTGCGGTCAACACAGCAACAGACGATTTGCAACAAGGAGCTTCGACGATCACGCAGCAAGTCGTGCGTATGCGTTTTTTATCGACAGAAAAAACGTATGAACGTAAGCTGACGGAGCTTTTTTACGCGACGGAGCTGGAGAAACAAACGACAAAAGAGGCTATTTTAGAAATATATTTGAATGAAATGTATTTCGGCAATCAAGTGTATGGTATTGGTGCGGCTGCTACCTATTATTTTAGCAAGCCCATCTATGAGTTGAATGAAGCACAGCAAGCGTTCATCGCGGCGATTCCAAACAATCCTTCATTGTACGATCCATTAGTCCATTTCGATCAAACGAAAAAAAGGCAAGAACGTTTGTTAGATATCCTTGCAAAAAACAGCGTTATCACTTTGGAGGAAGCTGAAGCATATAAAAATATACCGATTACATTGCAGCTAAAAAAGAAAGAAAGTAATTTTCCAGCGTACAGCACGTATGTCCTTTCAGAGCTGTCGGAGCTCATTGCTCAATCGGAAGGCTTAGCGGATCAAATTGCCGAAGCAAAAGATAAATCCACAAAGCTAGCCCTTAAAGTTCAAGTTCAGCAGCGAACAGCGGAAGTACTCGCAACAGGTCTTATCATCGAAACAGCACTCAATCCGCAGAAGCAACAACAAGACGAACAGGCAGTTACTGCACTATTAAAACCTGAGGGATTGCAGGCTGGTGCCGCCGTTATTGACAATGAAACGCGAGAAATCATTAGTCTATTTGCAGGGAAGAACTATAAAAAAGCGGATTTCCACCGTGGCTTCCAAGCCGTCAGACAGCCTGGTTCCGCTATCAAACCGATTTTAGTTTATGCTCCTTATTTTGAAAGCGGACCTTACACAGCGAATAGCCGTGTCAATAGCGGTAGCATTTGCATCGGTTCCTATTGCCCGACTAATGTCGGCGGCTATGTATATGGAACAACAACTGTGAAAGAAGCATTTCGACGTAGCCATAATACAGCCGCAGTCCGATTACTACAAACTGTCGGCATTGACAATGCATTTACCTTTATCGAACCTTTTCACTTTAAATCGATTACACAACAGGATCATAGCTATGCAGCTGCACTTGGAGGATTGTCTAAAGGGATGACACCACTTGAGCTTGCAGGGGCTTACACGGGATTCATCGACGGGATGTATACTCCTGTCCGTGCGATTCGTACAGTGAAGGATAGTGAGGGAAAACTTTTATATGAATGGGCAGATCAAAAAATAGAAGTATGGTCGCCGACTACAATTTCAACAATGCGGAGCCTACTATCAGATGTTGTGACTAATGGAACCGGACGCGGAATTCCATATACGACTGCGTATACAGGTGCAAAAACAGGCACCACAGACCATTACAAGGATTTGTGGGTAGGTGGCCTAAACGAACACTACACAACAGCTGTCTGGGTAGGCTATGACAAACCACAACCAATGAAATCTTTAAGTGACCAGAAAATCCATTTGCAGCTTTTTTCAACACTATTACGAGACTAAGAAACTTCCGAGTGCCAGACACCACTATCCTTTACACATGGCTTGTAGGGATATCTAAAAAAGACTCTGCGATTAGATAGCAGGTGTCTTGCACTCGCCTGCAAGAAAATTTTTCATGCCAAAAATGGCAAACTCGCAATTACACCGTTATAAAGCTTGAGTAAAATATAGACAATTGTAGTAATGAGCACGCTCCAAATAATCATTTCAAAAGCAATTAGCCCAACTGTTCTACTAACCGTCATGAACTTGCTCAGCTTATACACAACATAAACAAAGTAAATGAATGTCGTTAGTAGAAAAATAGCCGACAGCACACCTATCGAACTAATCCCCCCTGCTGATGCGAGTGAGCCAAAAAAATAAATAACGTTGCCGCCCTTCGCCTCACTATACGACTCACCTTTCACATCCTTCGAAAAGAACAGCATCGCCGTTTCGTGTATCGTTCCGGCGATTAATTTCAAAGCTGAAAATACCATAAAAAATAGTAATGCATAGATGACTAACAAAAAAATACGGAGCTGCATATCCGTTAAAAACTCGCGCATTCCTGTATACAAACCAATTTCCTCAAACAGCTCTACTGACAAACCGACTGTGAACACGCCAAACGTCAAGCTAAACAGGACGATTGTCACAAAGGGTAAATACCCAAATATATATGGATTTTTCATAAGACACCTCGATAATTTCAATTACGCCCCGGACATCCGCCGGAGGCTTCATTTGATTGCATACCTTCCATGATATCGGAAGTATGTCCCAATTAGCAACATCCCCCAATTAAATTCCCACCTTTTTCCCTTGTACAAAAATCGTGGACTATGGTATAGTTACGACAATCAAATAACCGAACGTACTTGGAGGAGTCTGTCACCAAGGGGTATCTATGCCCTTTTGTGATAGACTTTTTTGCGTTAAAAGGAGGATTTTCTTGGAATTTGTCTTATTGATTTTTCTACCGATTATTGCTGCACTTGTTGTCCCGCTACTTTTTAAGCATTTGAAGGGCATACATACTGGCTGGTTCGTATTAATTGTACCACTTGTTCTTTTCATATTTTATGTTAGTTTCATCCCCATAACGATGGCTGGAGGACACGCCGTATCGGAATTACATTGGATTCCTTCCCTTGGTATTTCGTTTGTCTCTTATATAGATGGACTAAGCCTGTTATTTACATTACTTATCACAGGCATTGGTGCCCTTGTCGTACTGTACTCCATCTTTTATCTCGATAAAGATCTGGAGAAACTCGGCAATTTTTATGTCTATCTACTATTATTCATGACAGCCATGCTTGGTGTCGTACAGTCGGATAATGTCATGACCCTGTATTTATTCTGGGAATTAACATCGATTTCCTCCTTCCTACTTATTGGTTATTGGTATAAGCGGGATCGTTCGCGTTTCGGTGCCTTGAAATCAATGATGATTACGGTGTTTGGTGGTTTAATGATGCTTGGTGGATTTGTTTTACTTGGCATTATGGGCAATTCGTTCTCCATTCGCGAACTGATTGCAAACGTTTCCACATTTATCGGGCATGAATTCTTTACGTTAGCGCTTGTTCTTGTTCTGCTCGGTGCATTTACGAAGTCAGCGCAGTTCCCTTTCTACATTTGGTTACCGGATGCTATGGAAGCGCCTACACCTGTCAGTGCTTATTTACACTCTGCCACGATGGTCAAAGCAGGATTGTATCTTGTTGCACGCTTTACGCCTATTTTCGCTGTTTCGGAAGTATGGGTTTGGCTCGTTACAGGCATCGGGCTACTGACGCTGTTCTGGGGCTCATTCTTTGCTGTAAAACAAACGGATTTGAAGGCGATTCTCGCCTTTTCAACCGTCAGTCAGCTGGGGCTCATTATGTCTCTGCTCGGTGCGGGTGCAGTCGCCTATCATACCGATGATGCTATTTTTAAATTTGCGGCATTTGCAGCGATTTTTCATTTGATTAACCATGCGACCTTTAAAGGTAGTTTGTTCATGATCGCGGGGATTGTGGATCATGAAACAGGTACGCGGGATATCCGAAAACTCGGTGGCCTGATGAGCATTATGCCAATTAGCTTTACTGTGGCGTTCATTGGCTCAATGTCCATGGCAGGCTTGCCACCTTTTAACGGCTTCCTCAGTAAGGAAATGTTCCTCGAATCCATGCTAGCCTTGCGTCATTTTGAGTTATTCAACTTTGGAACATGGGGTATTATTTTCCCTGTTGTTGCTTGGATCGCGAGTGTCTTCACATTCGTCTATAGCTTTTACTTTGTCTTCAAAACCTTTGCGGGGCAGCGGAAAAATGAACCACTTCCAAAAATGCCGCATGAAGCACCAATCGGGATGCTACTGTCCCCAATCATTTTAGCGACACTCGTTGTTGGGATTTTCTTCATCCCCAACCTGATTGGGAAATGGTTAGTTAAGCCGGCTGTCATGGCAGTTCAACCTGGATTGTACAACCATCCGTCTGAAGTAGCCGTACATGTTGCGGCATGGCATGGCTTTGATTCTCCAGCATTATGGATGACGATTGCCATTGTTGGTGTCGGTGCAATTTTGTACGTGACGATGAAGAAATGGCAGAATCTATACGATATTCAGCCGCAATATTTGTCATTGAATGCCTTGTACGATTCAGCAATGCTGTTTGGCGAAAGCGGCATGAATCGTCTATCTCGTTTTTATATGACAGGGTTAATCCGAACGTATTTACTGTATATGTTCGCTTTCATTATCGCGATTACGACGGCAGCGCTGTTTATCAAAGAAGCCTTTGTTGTCGATACGGCTAGTTTTTCAGCGGTAAGTGTGTATGGTATATTGACTGCGGTTATTCTTGTCATTGCTGTCGCGATGATTTTACTAGCGAAAACACGATTGTCGGCTATTATCGCACTCGGTGCTGTTGGGTATTCAGTCGCTTTATTCTTTGTCATTTTTAAAGCGCCGGACTTAGCACTTACACAGCTGGTCATTGAAACAATTTCAGTAGCTTTGTTCTTACTGGCATTCAAACACTTGCCTGCTTTGAACAATCACGGGGAAACAAAACCGAATAAGCTAATGAATTTGATCATTGCAGCTGGAGTCGGTATTACTGTGATGCTCGTTGCAATATCTGCACACTCACAAAAACTGATTCCATCTATCTCCCAATATTACAAAGATACAGTCGCGACAGAAGCAGGCGGCGGAAATATCGTCAACGTGATTTTGGTCGATTACCGTGGCTTTGATACACTATTTGAAATTGCTGTGTTGGCGATTGCAGGTATCGGTGTGCTTGCGATGATTAAACTAAAGCTTGCCAAAAAGGAGGATACGGATGAAAACAAATGATGTTATTTTACAAACGACAACCAAGCTCGTATTTTTCATCATCTTCCTTTTTTCCATCCATATTTTCTTTGCGGGTCACTATACACCCGGTGGGGGCTTCGTCGGCGGTTTGCTGACAACTGGCGCCATCGTCCTATTGTTGTTGGCCTTTGATTTGAAAACGGTGCAAAAAGCATTGCCGTTCAACTTCACCATTGTGACAGGCATTGGCTTACTGCTGGCACTAGGCACAGCTGCTGGTGCTATATTTTTCAACGTACCGTTCTTTACACATGCTTTCGATGATTTCACCTTGCCTTTATTCGGGACAACCTCTTTGCATACGGCGATGATTTTCGATGCAGGTGTCTATCTAGTCGTTGTCGGCGCGGCGATTACGATGATTCAATCGATTGGAGGAGATGCCTAATGGAACTGATTATGATACTTGTTATTGGCATCCTGTTCATGGCGGCTACCTACTTAATCCTTTCAAGGAGCGTCCTTAAAATTATTTTGGGAACTGGTTTACTCAGCCATGGCGCACATTTATTAATTTTAACAATGGGTGGATTGGGTGGTATTTCGCCGCCAGTTATTGCTGACGGCGTTACCAATTACGCTGACCCTTTGCCGCAAGCGCTTATTTTGACGGCTATCGTGATTAGTTTTGGTGTAACGGCTCTCATTTTGGTATTAGCTTATCGGACGTACGCCGAGCATCAAACAGATAATATGAATCTAATGAGAGGAAATGACGAACATGATTAATTTACCTTTATTTCCGATCCTCTTACCATTTTTGTTCGCGATTGTCCTTCTGTTTTTTAAAGAGAATATTCGTGTGCAACGCGTATTGACAGCTATTGGACTTGTTATCAGCTTAATTGCTGCCCTATTCCTAGTGGCGAAAGTGAAGACTGATGGTATTCAAGCACTAACATTAGGCAGCTGGCCGGCACCCTTCGGCATTTCAATGGTGTCTGACATGTTTTCTGCGGTGCTTGTGACCACAACGATTATACTGACACTATGCGTTGTCATTTATAGCTTCACAGCCATTGGAAAAGAACGAGAACGTTACTTCTACTATCCAGCCATTTTATTCATGATAACTGGCGTCAATGGTGCCTTTACAACAGGCGATATTTTCAATATGTTTGTCTTCTTCGAAGTACTACTCATCGCCTCATACGTGTTAATTGTATTAGGAGGAGAAAAGAAACAGCTTCGCGAATCAATCAAATATGTGCTTGTCAATGTTATTTCATCGGCATTGTTTGTCATTACGGTTGCCTTTTTATACTCGGTCATCGGGACATTGAATATGGCGGATATTTCCGTGAAGATTGCAGAAATCGGACAACCCGGTATTATTACCGTCATTGCGATTTTGATGCTCGTTGTCTTTGGTGTTAAAGGGTCCATTTTCCCACTGTACTTCTGGTTACCTGGCTCTTATGCAGCTCCACCAATCCCGGTCCTCGCACTCTTTGGGGCACTACTAACGAAGGTCGGGGTCTATGCCATCATGAGAACGTACACATTGTTTTTCGTCCATGATATCAGCTTTACACATGAAATCTTGTATGTGTTGGCGATTTTAACAATCATTGCAGGCTGTATTGGAGCTCTTGCCTACTTTGATTTGAAACAAATTATCATTTATAACATCGTGATTGCTGTTGGCGTCATTTTATTTGGCGCAGCGCAGATGAATGAAGCGGGCTTAACAGGTGCTATTTTCTATCTCATTCACGACATGCTCATTAAGGGAGCGTTGTTCCTGCTCATCGGGATTATCATCTACGTCACCGGCACATCCAACTTGCGCAAAATGGGTGGGCTGATGAAAACACATGCCCCACTTGGTTGGTTTTATATCGTTGCTGCATTTGGACTAGCAGGTATTCCACCACTTAGTGGATTCATAGGTAAGCTGCTAATTGTGCAGGGTGCATTTGAGGCAGGTCATGTTTGGGGCAGTATTATCCTTCTGTTATCGAGCCTTGTCGTTCTGTTGTCCGTCATTCGCATTTTCGTCTATGCGTTTTGGGGAGAGCCTGTCGACTTGCCAAAACGTGAGCGTCGTCCATACCGGAGCATGATGATTCCAGCTGTCGCTTTGGTCGTCCTGTCGGTGTTATATGGTGTGGGTACGGAATGGTTGATGCCATACATGACGGATGCCTCTAACGTATTACTACAACCGTCCATCTATATTGATGCGGTGTTAAAGGAGTAGATGCACGATGGCTTTCCAACTATTATTGAACTTTTTCATCGCCTTTGTCTGGATGTTTATGAGCACTTCACTGACAGCCTCAACATTCGTTATTGGCTACTTGATTGGTCTGATTTTAATTATTATGATGAGGCGATTTTTTAAGGAAAGACTTTATATTTCACGGCTGTGGGCATTCTTTAAATTGACACTGCTGTTCTTCAAAGAATTACTATTATCAAATATTTCGGTACTGCGTGTAGTCTTGCGGCCAAAGCTGGATATTCAACCGATGATTTTCGCGTTACCGACAGATCTTGAGCATGACTGGGAAATTACGTTGTTATCCAGTTTGATTACATTAACACCTGGAACGATTGTGTTGAACGTTTCTGATGATCAACGCACACTTTATATCCATGCGATTGATGTGGATGATGTTGCTGATGCAATTGATTCTATTAAAAATTCTTTTGAAAAAGCAATTAAGGAGGTAAGCCGCCCATGATGACTTTCATTTGGATTTGCCTCATACTTGTCGTCTTATCTATTTTCGGCTTACTGTATCGTGTGTACTTCGGTCCTTCCACACCTGATCGACTCATTGCACTCGACGCGATTGGCGTGATGTTGATTTCTGCCATCGCCTTGTTGTCGCTTTTATTTGATACTGGATTTTTCATCGAAGTCATTTTACTAATTGCGATCCTGTCATTTATCGGGACTGTATCATTCTCTAAATTCATTGAGAAAGGAGAGATCATCGAACGTGACCGTAATCGCTAATATACTCATCGTTTCTACGATCGTTGTCGGTATCATTTTCACGATTGTGACTGTCATCGGTATCTTGCGCTTACCCGATGTCTATACACGGGCACATGCCGCATCCAAAAGTGCAACTTTGGGAGTACTTAGTATTTTGTTAGGCGTCTTTCTTCACTTTTGGTTAATTAAAGGCGTCTTTAGCATTCAACTGATTCTGGCGATTGTCTTTCTGTTCATCACCTCACCCATTGGTGGGCATTTAATGAGTCGGGCTGCTTATATGTCCGGCGTCAAACCGACAGAACTCACTGTTGGTGATGATTTGGCGGAAGTTGTAGCAAAAGCAAAGAACACGCGGAAAGAAGTTTAAAAAACACGCATGTCAATCGGAATTCCGACTGTCATGCGTGTTTTTATTAATAATAAGGACCGTAGGGTGGATAACCGTAACCATATGGCGGATAAGCATATGGAGGGTAGTATGGAGGATAACCATATGGAGGATAGCCACCATACCCACCACCATAGCCCGGGGTTAGCGCCGACCCTAAAAGACCACCAGCAAGGCCTCCTAGAAAGGGTACCCCAAATCCGCCAAAGCCATCAAATCCACGTCCAAAACCACCGCGTCTACGACCGTCAAAACCACGACCAAATCCGCCGCGACCACCATCAAAACCTCTAGACATTTCCATCCCCCTTCCCACCTATCCTATTCAAACAGGGACATCGGGAAAGAGACAATTGCCTATCAATCCTCTATATTAGTATCTGCCATACGTTCAACTAATGTTGCAAGCGTTCGTACCATTACACCAGTTGCACCCTTAGGACCTAAATCATGCGCTGCCGCAGCGTCTGACGTCCCTGCGATGTCCAAGTGGACCCAAGGGGTTGTTTCGGCAAATTCACCTACAAAGCCTCCACCAAAGATCATATGACCATCACGGCCCGGTGAATTATTCAGGTCGGCTACATCACTTTTACGAATTCGTTTCTTATCACTTTCCGTTAATGGTAGCCTCCAAACGAATTCACCCGTTTCTAAAGAGGCTTGCATAAATTCTTCAAAGAACGCTTCATCATTTGTGAGTGCTCCTGTCTTATCGTTACCAAGTGCAACGATAACACCGCCTGTTAGTGTCGCTACATCAATCAGGTAATCAGCTCCCGCTTGTTTCGCGTACGTCACAGCATCCGCCAACACAAGGCGCCCCTCCGCATCTGTATTGAGTACCTCAATCGTTTTACCACTCAATGACGTTATGACATCATCCGGCTTAAATGCATCTCCTGAAACCATATTATCCGTTGAACCAATAACCGCAATAACATTTTTTTGTGGTCGCAATTCACCAATAATCGCCATGGCACCAAGAACAGCGGCTGCACCACCCATATCGCCCTTCATGCCAACCATTCCCTCGCGAGGTTTCAATGAATAGCCGCCTGTATCATAGGTAACACCTTTACCGACTAGGCCGATGACATCTTCCCATTGCTCTGTCGCCGCATACTTTAACACAATAAGCTTCGGCTCCTCAACAGACCCTTTATTTACCGCTAAAATAGCGCCCATACCGAGCTCTTCCATTTCTTTTTTACCTAATACTTCAATTTCAAAATCATATTTTTCCGCAAGCTCGCGTGCATAGTCAGCCATTTTAGTTGCTGTTAAAATATTTGGTGGCATGTTAACGAGGTTTCGTGCTTCATTAACTGCATCTGCATACACTTTCCCGACTTCACATGCCGCTTTCAATTCATCCTCATCTGATGAAGATAAGATTGTCAGCACTTCAATTGCCACGTCACGATCATTGGAATCAGTACGATAGCCTGCAAACTTATACGTTCCCATGCCAATGCCTTCCGCAGCTGCAAACGCAACATCCTCGCATGTTAGCTTATCATTCGTGAAAGGTGCTGTCCAAACCGCAACTGAAACTGCCTTCACGCTAGCTAATTCTTTACCGATTGCTGCAAATGCTTGACGCAGGCGCTCTTCTGTCAAGGTCTTCTGTACACCAAGTCCAATAAAGAAGACGCGCTTGTAGTCACGTTCTTCAATGGCTGGCATAGAGACAATTTTATTAAAAGTCGTTTTAATATCCCCGGCTTTAAGCCACTCAGGCAAACGCGTACTAAAAGAGCTAACGAAGCCGTCCCAGCCAACGATATTTTCCGGGTGTTCTGGAACACCAATAATTAAGACATCCGCCTCTACTTTGTTAAAATCTGGTTCTACAATGATTGTTTTCATTTAATTGGCCTCCCATTTTTTCATACACCCTTTATTATATACTAAGTTTTCACCTACTTGTACGAATTCATTCGGAATCCGTAGTATATTGTTCCTCCAATAAAGGTAAAGGTTTGTGGTATACTAACTTCAAAAGGCTAGACATCATTAGGATAAGGTTAATGAATCCATTTTATTCTAAATTCAAAAGGAGTGGACCTAAATGGCTGTATTCCAAAACATTCCGCTCCTCGCGGCATTATTCGGGATTGTCTTTGCACAAATCGTAAAAATCCCAATTTATTTTCTACTTAGCGGCAAGCTCGACTGGAAACTGATGACATCAACAGGCGGCATGCCCAGCTCTCACTCAGCGGCAGTGACAGCCTTAACGACAGCAATTGCTTACGAAGCAGGACTTGGTTCCCCCCTCTTTGCAGTTTCTGCTATCTTCGCCGTCATCGTCATGTTCGACGCGACAGGAATTCGCTATCAAGCAGGGCAGCAAGCATTGATTATCAATCAAATGCGCTTAGATTTCCAAACATTTGTGCAAGAGGCGAAAGGTTGGCAACAAAAAGATGGGCAGCAAAAAATACAAGAACTCAAAACATTGCTTGGACACAAACCAAGCGAAGTGTTTGTAGGTGCCGTAACAGGTATCCTCATCTCCATCATTATTTATTCATTTATTGTATGACTAAAAAGCCACTTTCTCTTTATAGGAGGAAGTGGCTTTTTAATGAAAATCGCTTTGCTTTCAATACAAACACATTTGCTGAATGTAGTTAAAACATTTGATAACCTTGTTTTCTCAAAATCTTCATGACGATTCCTGAAATAATAGCACCTACTAGACCACTTGCTAAGATAATAATATCCGCTGTGTGCAGCGCAATTAGTTTCTCACCAAGAAGCTGAAACGCATGCTTTGGCTTTGTAAAGTATTCATATACCTTCACTTCATCAATAATCAATACCACGACGATTGGATAAATAATAGCCATTAACCATGTCATGCGAAGAAGCATATTTAATAGAAATCCGATACCAAAAAACATCACCATGAAAATTAGTACGGATAAGACGACGTGCGTCAATGAAATGGTTCCCAAAGTAACAACCTCCGTTTTCCACTCATTATTTTACATGAATGAGAGATGGCTTTCAACCAATCACATCCCGTTAGCTAATTTAGCATATTTTACATAGAAATCAAATTCATATAAAAAAGCATCTGCCGTCGTTAGAAGGCAGATGCTTTTTATAGTTTTTTAATATGAATCAAATTATAGGAAATTGAATTTCCCTTTTTTAATCGTTAAGCCTACTCCACCAATGAGGAATAGTGAGCGGTTATCCACCACTTTTTTCATGAATGAAGCCTTCGCCCCTGTCAATTTCTTACCATATACAAGACCGATAGCATCGTCTTCACCAAGTGAACAAACGCTACCTTTCAAGTCAGGTACGAACTCAGAAGTCTGGTTACCCTTCATAAGTGCGATGATATTGTTCGCACACATGTCGCCCTGTTGCATCGCAATTTGCGCTGTTGGTGGGTATGGACGATTCTCTTCTTCGTTAATCATCAATGCACAGTCTCCAATGATGAATACATCATCATGACCTGGTGCACGAAGATCTTTGTCAACTTTAACACGCGCACGCATGTTTTCGATGCCAGAAGATTCGATTAGACGGTTACCGCGAACACCTGCAGCCCAAATGACTGTACCAGCTTTGATGAATTCAAATTCATCTTCACCTTTTTTAATGTTGACGCCTTCTTCAGTCGCTTCAACAACCGGTGTTCCGATTGAGAATTCGATCCCTTTAGCTTCCAATTTAGCTACCGCATATTCGACAAGTTCCGGATCAAATCCTGGAAGTACCATAGGAGCTGCTTCTACGCACAGTACGCGTACTTTGTCAGCCGGCACGTCGAACTCTTTGCAAAGTTCAGGTACACGATTTCCAAGCTCACCTAGCAATTCGATACCTGAGAATCCTGCACCCCCAACAACGATTGTTAGACGGCTATCATCTTTCTCCTCTTCAAGAGACCATGTAGCAAATTGGTATTCGATATGCTCACGAATTTGGCGAGCTGCTTTTACATTTGCCATTGATAGCGCATACTTGTCAAGTCCAGGAATTCCAAATGTTTCACCTTCGAAACCAAGTGAAATTACAAGATAATCGTATGTATGTGTACCCACACTAGATGTTACGACTTTGCCTTCAACATCAATTGCTTGTACATCTGCTTTGATGAATTCAACTTTTTGACTACTAATAACACTTTTGATGTCATAACGAACTTGTTCTGGAGACAATGTTCCAGCAGCTGCCTCATGCAACCATGTAGACTCATAGTGATAATCATTTTTATTTATGAGGACAACATCTGCCTCGTCTGTCCCAAGTGATTTTTGCAAATTAACGACTGTTGATAAACCGCCGTACCCTGCACCTAACACCAAAATTGTCGGTCTTTTCACGAAGATCGAAACCACCTTTAAATTATTATGTGCCCGGCCCTCGTGAAATCTAATACACCGACGATTTACACAGTCCTGGCCTTTGTCAATTTTTCGACAAACCTCTATCTCTTATAGTAGCCCTTTTGATACGGTATTTCAATACTATAATTGAAATAGGAAATGTTTAAAAACACAGAATAATACAGTAAATCAAAATAGCCCTTTACGCATAATCGTAAAGGGCTTTAAAAGTGATTAGCAGTCAGCCGGAGTTCCAGCTTTGTTCGCTGTTCTAAATGAAGTTCCACACCCACACGAAGCAATCGCATTGGGATTATTTATCGTAAATCCGCCCCCCATGAGGGACTCTTTGTAATCGACTTGTGTACCATTGAGAATACCTGCATCTTCGCTTGAAACAAGGATTTGCAGACCATGTTGGACTAACAGCTGGTCTTCCTCCGACTTTTCAGCCTCGAAGCCCATCCCGTATGTCAATCCGCTGCAGCCTCCGCCATTAACAGCAACACGTAAGAATGAACCCTCTTCCCCATTATGGCGCATCATTTCCTTTACATGAAATGCCGCTGCCTCGGTAACTTCAACAACTTGTGCCATGCGTGTTCACCTTCCCTTTGTTTTCTATTATCTATCATAGCAAGGAATTTATACTTAACGCAATCATAATTACTCG